>CAZZMO010000010.1:0-48119 GCA_964655475.1 uncultured bacterium | reverse complement strand
GACCGATTCTACAAAAACCCCTAATCGAATACAACGTAAAAAATAAACGCCTAATAATAAACACTTTATGTATATCTCTCAAATTATTGATATTAAATATATTAAAAACAATGTTATAATGTTAGTTGTTTAAATTTAGAAGGTTTAATTATGTTAGTATCAGGAATGGAAAAAATAGATCATGGTTATTTTATAACCAACGACAACGTCCTCTATACCAATACGATGACAAAAACCTCTGTTGTCAGGGATAAAATCTACCCTCCTACTACAGGAAAGGCTGAATTTGCCTACGGATCTAGAGAAGCCATGCTCGAAGATGAGCTCGCTCAAAGACCTCAAACGCCGATCAAACCCAAGATCAAACATGCCTGCTACAGCGACCTTCCAAGAGCTTGCTTTAATGCTCATATTCAATTAGAAGAGGACTTTACTGAACTAGGACTCAAGAAAGATCGTCAATTTCACTTTTACAACGAATACTTCTACCACAGCCGGCTTAATGATAAGGCCTCAATTGGTAAGGATGGAGGAATCCACTTCGTCCACCATGCGCTCGCCTCAAGCTGGGACCGCTCTACAGATAGCCTCATGATGGCGAGAGTACTTCGCAATGAACATGGATCGATCTTCTATGGAGGTAGGCCCGATACAGAAGCAAAAGCGCTGAGACAAGCAGAAGATATCTTCCTGACAGAAAGAAAATATATGACAAACGGCAAACCTATGCCGGTAGATGACGATGGAGTCATTGAACTTACCTACGTCGTCGACTCATTGACCAATGGTGGGACCCTTCAAAACCCAGGCCTTCTCAATGAAAGAAGCTCTCTTTTAGATGAAATCAAAGCTCTCAATCAAGTAAGAGGAAAAGTCATTGAAATTGAAGAGATCATCGACGTAAATGGCATTCCGACAAAAGTAAAACGGAAGGTTAGGCTCAATCCGATCCACATCCACCACATGGTCAGCTTTTGGAACCGTTTCTCTCCGATCCTCCCTGATGATGTCACTGGGGTAGAACAGGAGAGAGAGATCAATAAAACTGGATATCAGCAACTCATCGACATCGCAAAAAAACGGGGCACTCCAGAAAGAGCCAAGCTCATTGAAGATACGATCCACTATTTACAGCAGGATCTACCAGTCCAAGAAAGGCTCTTACTCTCAGATCTCCTCGCAAAACTCTCAGATTTACCCGTCGTTCACCACTGTAAAAGTATTGTTGACCGGACATCAATCGGAGCTGGGATTTCTACGATTAACCAATTCATTGTTTATGGAGACATCCCCTTGGATCGACTCCCTGTTGATAGTGAAGGGCGCTTTGCTCCTCATTTACTCAGCCGCACTGAAGAATATAAACATCTATTCGTCAGTACATTGAACATTCAGCACCAGGTGTCTAAAGATGCAAGAACAGCGATCTTGCCGAATGGAAAAATTGAAGGGAGAGCGCAGCTTGGCCTCAACTATCACGATGATACGTTCGGAACGGTCCCTGCAGCCCTTGCTCTGATGCCGAAAGAGGCTCTTACAACTACATGGGTTCATAACAAAACCTATCGAACCATCGCGATTGGAGCCGCTATACTCTTCTCACCTTTGATCGTCTTGACCTACTACTTAACCATTTTGTTCATCACACTCCGCTACCAAGATCTGAAATTTAGCTATCACCTCGCCATATTACCATTCCAGATCAGATGGCATCGTATTGGGGAAATTGACGCTTCAACGAATTTCGACTTCAATTCACGTGCGATTAACGGGGATGAACGAGCTCTACTTGTGGGCGCAAAAACAACCCACCTCAATCATGGGAAAGATCCTCGTTATCAAATCATTCCTTCGCATTTACACTAAAAATTTTTAGTGCTATAAACCACCCGAAAAACAAGGGTGTTTTATGAAGAATATGCTTTGGATCTTGATGTTTAGCACGGCAACTCTTTTTGCCAATTCAACAATCATCGTAGCGATCGCAGGGGGAACAGGCTCAGGCAAGACGACCCTCGCAGAAAAAATACACACTCATTTCCCTGAATCTGTGTTGATCAGCCAAGATTCTTACTACAAAGACATTACACACCTCTCGTTAGAAGAGAGATCCTTGACCAATTTCGACCATCCAAATGCACTTGAGTTTTCCCTCCTCAGAGAACATCTCATCTCCTTAAGAGAGGGTCAATCGATCGAGGTCCCAACTTATGACTTTTCCCTCCATGCACGCACCTCGAAAACCACTCTCATCGAACCTACAAATATCATCATCGTAGAAGGGATTCTCCTCCTCGCTGTCCCTGAAGTGAGAGACCTTTTCGACCTTAAAGTCTTCGTCGATACCGATAGCGATGAAAGAGTCTTAAGACGGATCGCAAGAGACATCGAAGAGCGGGGACGCACACTGAATAGCGTCTGCTGGCAATACCTCACGACCGTTAAACCCATGCACGATGCCTTCGTAGAACCGAGTAAAAAGTTCGCCGATGTCATCATCCCCGAAGGTGGCCATAACGACATGGCCGTCAGCCTCATCCTATCCAAGCTCGCAAGCTACTAAACATAGATGGAGAGACTACTCGAAAGACTAGTCTCTCTTCATTTGAGCAGGGAGGGGCACATTGTATCTCACCGCATGCTCTCTTGGATTGATGAGGACTTCCCTGATGTAGTCGAACATCTCTTCTGAAGCGGCGCTCTGACAGAGGTATAACACCCCATGATCACCAATATGGATTGGGAAAGAGAGTTCTTTGAGATGAGCAAAAGAAACGTCATCGGAGAGAACGAGCATCCACCTATCAGAATAAAGATCAGGCAAGTAGACACATTTGCTGTGTTTATCGGTGTAGAAGCACCGCTCTTCTCTATGCCCCTTAGCCAATAACAGAGTAAGGGAGAAGAAAAAGCAGCAAAGAAAGAGAGGTGTTTTCATGAAAAGATGTTAATCGAAAATAGGAAAATTCCCCTAAGAAATTATTCCGCAAACAAGCGACATGTCCAATCTTCTACAATGGAAGTTTTTGGGTCATTTACATAGCGCTCAAAAAAATCGACCACATGGGGCTCTTTGCAGTGCAAGGTGAACATTTCGATGCTAGTGTACTCTTGGAGCAAAATCACAGTGTATTTAGACTTCCCTGGAGAGCCTGGGTGGGCAACCTGCTGAGTCGCATGAGCCCTCACACACCCCTCTTCCCTCGATGTCAAGGCCATTACCTCTTTCACCAGCCCCCAAAACTCCTCCTCCATCCCCTCTTTTGGCAACCACTCTGACACCACAAACACCGGACCCATCCTACCCCCACTTTTCACGAGATGATACCAATACCCCATTGCCATCAACCAAAATCTTACCAAACTATTTTAAACAGCTGATTACGAACTGGTTGCGACTTTTTACATGAGGTGGACTGTTCAAAGTGATTTGCAATTGAATAACTTTCAACAAGTTAAGCGGCGGAAAGTATTTCATGATACTATTAACTCAAAAAAGGAGTTTCTTATGGCAACACCACCAATCAGTGTAAGCACCAGCGACACAATTATATCGTGCTCAAATAACTGCACGAGCAGTACAGACGAAACCTCATGCAAAACATTACCTGGCTGCTGGTGGGTAACACTAGATAATGGATCATCTTACTGCGCCATTGCAAAGCCCACTTGTGGTTGCATTGCCGATCGGAAGCAATGTAAAAGTTCTTGCAATTGCGCATGGAGTGACAAGGGGAATTATTGCTTTGAAGTGGTAGAAAAATAGACTTTAAAACAATTTCTAACAAACTATTCCTAAATACCGAGAGCAAACCTGACAAGTAAAAACGCCCCTAAACAAGAGAAACAGATGATATACAGCCTTCTTGGGAGTCTCTTTTTGCTTACCTTTTCATACAAAAGAAACCCAATACAGATGAGGAATATAGCTCCAAAAGAAATCTTGTAATCTAAAAAGAAAGGCCACCTTGCCATCTGAACCGATAGTATCACTAAAATAGGGAAAATATATTGGAGATCTCTTGTTCGAATATATTTGTACAAGAACCAAAGACATCCTGCCAAGAGAATCAGACAATCCAATATCGGATGAGCATTGAAAAATTCATTCATTTTCTAACTCCTGTTTTTCTCGTTCTTCACATCTGACACCCTCAGAATACTCATGTGCCATTTCCATCCAAGACTCAACTGCCTTATAGCCTTCAATAATTGCAAGAGGTGGGATTGGAATAGATATACCAGCATTGACTGAGTGCTCTATTGCATCAATTAGAGCTTCTTTGGCATTATCAAAATGTTCCTGAGCCTCTTTACTTCTGCATAAATATAAAATTCCATACTCACCAATATGAGCAACTACAGACAAATTTTTTAGATGTACAAAAGTGCTTGCTTCAGAATCTACCAAAACAAATCTGTCTAAACCATAATCAGGGAAATAAACGTTCTGAGTATGTTTATCACAAACAAAAAATTTATCCTCTGAAAGATGAGGTTTTTCGTACGCAAAAGCAAAGAATGGTGATTGCGACAAACAGAAACCAGCAATCATTAAATATTTTTTCATGTTCAGAATTTTATTAATTCATTCATTTTTTTACAATTAAAATTTGACGTAAGCTTGCAATTCTATCTAATTCGCGATGCCAATAGAGATTTGAAAAAAAAGCGTTTTCATGAGAGGATTGTATTACATCCCTAGAAAATAAATACGTAAAAACTCAATTACTCGGATCATTTTATATCTATTACCCCTACAACTACGCACCGCTCACATTTTCTCAGTCTTGAACAAGAATTCCCTAGTAAAGTGCAAGAAGTTTGCTTTGCAAAAGTATTTCAGGATTTTAGATATCCGAATGAACCTTTTAAAGAGGAACAACTACAGGAACATCTCCAAAATATAGAACCGGGAGGCATTTTAGTAACAACCGGATCTGAAAGGCCTTTTTTAACAGCGAACGTCGCTCAACGATTACTCAGGAAATCTTCTGCAAAAAAGAATCCGCTCTTTTTTTCTGGCATTGTTATATTAGACATTAATCCACAAATAAAAAAATACGTGGATTACAATGTTCTTTTACTTCGTTTATCTAGATCCAAAGAAGAATACAAAATGCTATCTACGTCAGTAGAAATCAACGATGTACAAATCCTCATCAAGACAAGATTAGAAGAAGAATCGGCGAATGGCCATCTATCTGAGGACATGAGAAACTATTACTTAAGCAATCTAGTTGAGCTTCACAAACATTATCATTGCTTCGATTTAGACTCTCCTGAGCATCCCTTTTATCTTCAACAAGCATGGCGGAGTGAAAATATATTTAAAAACTTAAAATATTGGGAAAAAGACGCAGATTTCTATCCTCTACATCATCTTGCAAAATCAGGAAATATCATAGTGATTACGGGAGATATACAAAATCTTGCTTTCCTTGAGAGAAAAAGAATTTCTCTGATCGATGTATCGAATATCCCAGTATTCATCAAACCATCTGATTGGAAATGGCAAATAGAAAAAACGACGCACCCACATATTTTACGTACCCACCTCCCCCCCCCTTACAATAAAAAAACCTATCTTGTTAATTCTGAAAAACAAGTTAAGCTTGTCTGCGATCCTGAGCGAATACATTTTATTTCCTATCCGTATGATAGGCCATTGAGTCCTAACCTCTACCGCTGGACTGTCGATCAAGGAAAAACTAACACTCTGCAATCAGAGTCCCAATATTATCGATTTAATTGCAACATATGCTAGCTACACCCTATTAATCCTTCACTTGTATATGGCTATTCCCCTCAAACAGTGGGCGCACCTTGATGAGTTAACGATTCTCTTCAACTAGAAAATTCACCATTTTTGAATAGATTTGCCCTAAAATTTTGAAAGCATGTGTATACACATGGTTGAGAAATTTTAGCGGTAAAGATGTCAAAAAGGGTAATTTTCCCGCCAAAAAAGACCGGTTCTGCGCCCACCCTGCCGGGTAGGGTCGCCTCACTTCGAATCCCAGATGCCGTAAAGCCAAATTATTGGCTTTACTAAGATAGTAATACGGAGGAGGTGGGTTCCCTTCGGGCCCCTGTCGGGTCCTCGAAGGCCGGTTCTGCGCCCACCCTGCCGGGTAGGGCCGCTTCACTTCGAATCCCAGATGCCGTAAAGCCAAATTATTGGCTTTACTAAGATAGTAATACGGAGGAGGTGGGATTCGAACCCACGATGCGGTTTCCCGCATACACGCTTTCCAGGCGTGCCCCTTCAGCCACTCGGACACTCCTCCATGAGATATTCCTAAAAAGGGACGGAGAGAAAGTTAGCTCAAAAGGGTTTGTTTGACAAGGAAAAAACCTCTTATTTTTTATTGATAAATAGTGTAGAGTCCTCTTCATGCTTAAGAAACTGATCGCAATTATTGTTTGTCTCACTAGTGTTGGGTGTCAAAAGGTGGAGCCTGAGCAAGAGGGAGTTCAAAAGCCCTTGGTGCTGGTGTCTATCCCCCCTTATGCGGAAATGGTACGGCAGATTGCTGGCGACACGGTGGAAATCTTCTCGATCACTGACGAGGGTGCTGACCCCCACATTTTCGAGCCGAAGCCGAAGACGACGGAGTTTTACCAGGGAGTCAAGCTGTGGATCGGTGTGGGAGAGGCTTTTGAAAAGAAGCTCCTTGAGCGGATGGAAGCAGTGAACCCAGATCTCGAATTTGTCGATCTGACAACGAAGGTACCTCTCTTGACATTTGGGCAAGAGGTGCCGCAAAGGGATTTGTGTAAGCACTGCAAGCACTTGAAAGATAGACATATTTGGCTTAGCCCTACCTCTTTGATAGCGCAGGCGCAAATTGTAGCTACCTACTTGGCCGACATCCACCCTGAACACCGAGAGCTCTATGCAAAAAACCTCTATATTCTCGATCAGAAATTGCACACTTTAAATGCGAAACTAGCTCAGCAGCTCGCTCCTTATCACAGCACGGCGATCCTTGTTTCTCACCCTGCGTTCGGGTATTTTTGCCACCAGTATGGGATTGTCCAATTAGCAATAGCGGCAGACGAAGATGAGCAGGTGAGACCGCAGGATCTTACGAAGCTTTGCCAGCTCATGGAAAAATACACCATGAGAGGGATTGTGATTGAGCCAAACCACAACATCAAATCGATACGCTCCATTTGCAACCAACCGAATCTCCCCTACAAAACGATTAGCTCTATTGCTCCTGATTACATGGATACTATGCAACAATTAGCGGATCTTATTTCCCATGCATCGCCCTAAATCGATTGAAGTTGACCGTCTCTCCTTTGGCTATGAAGGGAGGGCTGTCCTCAAAAATGTCACCCTTTCTTTGCAAGGAGACCTTTGCTATGCGATCATTGGGCCGAATGGTGGAGGGAAGACGACATTCCTTCAGCTGATGATGGGCTTCCTCTCTCCTGATCAGGGGACCATTTTAATAGATGGGAAGACTCCGCAAGCGATCCGGGAATGGATCGGCTATGTCCCTCAAACACCTTACTTCGATAAACAGTTCCCTTTAAGTGTAGAAGAGCTCGTTCTGATGGGAGCGCTTCATGAGCTTAGTCCCTTTGGGAGATGGAAGAAAGAGACTAAAGAGAAGGCCAAAAGGGCACTTGAGCTCGTGAATCTTTCTCATAAAGCGAAAGATGCAATAGGAGAGCTCTCTGGTGGGCAGATCCAGCGCGCTTATATTGCAAGAGCGATCATGAATCATCCGAAGATCCTTTTTCTCGACGAACCAACAGCTAGCTTAGATCCTCAAGTGGCCAAAGAAATCATCGATTTATTGAAAGAGCTCAAAAAAGAGATCTCCATTTTTGTCGTATCCCACGATCTCGACGGGATTGCTGCGGTGGCTGATCGGGCGATTTGCATCCAAAAAGAGGTAAATTTAATCGATATCAAAGAACTTTGTCACCATTTCTCCCTTGGCGTTTATCACCAATTGACCAAGAGGTCTCCATGAATCCGTTTCTTCAAATGGCGCTATTTGCAGGCCTTGCTGCATCGATTGCAAATGGAATTGTGGGTTCTTATGTCGTGGTCAAAAGAATCGTATTTATCAGCGGGAGCATCGCTCATGCGGTAATTGGTGGGATAGGACTTTTTGTCTTTTTACAAAATGTGCTCGGATGGTCTTGGTGTTCCCCTTTTCTCGGAGCGCTCATTTTTGCGATCTTTTCAGGATTTTTGATCGGCTGGATCCATCTGTATCATAGGCAAAGAGAAGATACGGTGATTGCTGCCCTTTGGTCGTTTGGAATGTCGGTTGGAGTCGTGTTTTTATCGATGACACCGGCGAACCGCTCTGAAATCATGAGCTTTTTATTTGGAAATATTTTGTGGGCAAGCCTCAATGATGTCTACGCCCTCCTCATATTGGATGCACTGATCATTTTGGTCACTATCCCCTTGCACAAAAGGTTCCTCGCGATCTGTTTTGATGAAAAGCAGGCCTACTTACAAAAACAGCCTGTCCAATTCTACTATTTTTTACTTTTGACGCTTGTATCGATCACTGTTGTGTTGCTCATCCAGGTGATTGGGGCCATTTTGGTGATTGCGATGTTATCACTGCCTGCGGCTATCGCCAATGTGTTCACGAAGCGACTTTCAAAAATGATTTTACTTTCCATCCTCCTCTCAGCTCTCTTTAATTTAGTGGGGATGTTCGTTTCTTTCAGCCTCAATTGGCCTCCTGGAGCGACAATTGCGCTCACTGCTACAATCGCCTATCTTCTCTCCTTGACTTTGAAGAGAACATAATATACAATCCTCGTCAAATTGATTGGAGGAAGCGAATGTACGCGATTATCAAAACGGGAAGCAAGCAGTACCGAGTCGAAAAAGGAACAGTGATCGATGTTGAACTCTTGAGCGGCAATCCTGGCGATGCTATAGAATTCAAAGATGTATTACTACTCAACAATAATAATAATATTGTTATAGGCGCACCCCTTGTAAAAAATGGCCTTGTCACAGGGGAAATCGTAGGTCCAGTAGCGGGAGAAAAACTCATCACGCTCAAGTACAAGCAAAGAAAAAATACAGAACGCAAAAAGGGTCACAGACAAAAGTACACCCGCGTGAAAATCACGAGTATCGGAGGCTAACACATGGCACATAAGAAAGGGCAGGGTTCTTCAAGAAACGGCCGCGATTCGAATCCACAATATTTAGGCATTAAAAAATACGCTGGCGAAGTCGTGCTCACAGGGGGCATCATCGTTCGTCAAAGAGGAACAAAGTGGCACCCAGGTCGTAATGTCGGCAAAGGGCGCGATGATACTTTATTCGCTCTTGCAGATGGCGTTGTAGAATATAAAAAGTCGAACAAGACTGTCGTTTCCGTACGTCCTGTCGCATAGTACTTGTATGTTTACTGATCAAGTCCAGCTACGTCTTCAAGCCGGTCGCGGTGGAAATGGTATTGTTGCCTGGACCCGAGAAAAATACATCCCGAAAGGGGGTCCCTCCGGGGGCAATGGTGGGCGCGGTGGCGATGTCGTCATCCGCTCCTCTAGTCATTTCCATGCCCTCGATCAATATCGGAATATCCGTTCTATCCAAGCAGAAAATGGACAAAATGGTGGAGCCAACAGCCGTATCGGCAAAAGTGGTAAAAACCGCGTTTTAGAAGTCCCTGCAGGCACAATTGTAAAAGATGTTGAGACGGGAGAAATCCTCTACGATTTCACCACCCCAGAGCAAGAACTCCTCCTCTGCAAAGGTGGGCGCGGCGGCAAAGGAAACGAATGTTTCAAGTCCCCTACCAACCAAGCACCTAGCAAAGCAACTCCTGGTATCGATGGTGAAGGGAGAATGATTGAGCTTGAACTCAAACTCATCGCTGATGTAGGTTTCGTCGGAATGCCAAACGCTGGGAAGTCTACGCTTCTTTCTGCTCTGACGATGCAAAAAGTGAAGATCGGTGATTATCCTTTCACAACTCTTATCCCAAACCTCGGCTACATTGAATTTGACGACTTTTCGAGAGTGCACATTGCCGACATTCCTGGTCTCATTGAAGGAGCGCACCATGGAAGAGGTCTTGGATTTTCTTTCCTAAAACACATTGAAAGATGTCAGATTTTGATCTATTTACTCGATGCTGCACGGGAAGATATTAGCGCTGTTGATGCCTATAAGCTTCTTCGAAGTGAGCTCGCCTCATACAACGAGACGCTGATTCAAAAACCCTCCCTCGTAGTCCTCAACAAACTCGACCTCGAAGAGGCGGCAGAAGGGAAGAAGGCTTTCTTAAAAGAAAAACTCGTCCCAAGTGACTGCCTATTCGCAATCTCTGCTAAAGAGAAGCAAGGACTTGCCCCATTCATCGAGGCGATGAAGGGAAGAGCCCAGATCCACGGCAAAAGATACATCTAATTTAACACCAACTAGTTAAGTTTTTCCTCTCTCCTATCCTTTATATTAGAAAAAAGGATGGAATCATGACTACATCAAGCTGCGGCTCGGGGACAACCTCTTGCGGAACTGAATGCTGTGAAAGCTGCTGCTATAATATAGATCATAAAACCTACACTTGCTGTACCAAAGAAACTCCCGACTGCTGCTGCAGCTCTAATCAATCCACTTGTATCACAAAAAATGGGGTACTCAATTGCTGCAAGCCGGGTCAAATCTGTTATTCACATAATTGCTGCACTCTTGGTGATGAAGGGTGTCTTAAAGAGAGGCTTTCATAAATGAGCTGTACTAATTGCATTTCACCAAATTTTTGCTGCGGAAGTAGTTGCTGCGAGCCAGGAGAGTTTTGCATTGATAACATCTATTGCTGCCCAAAAAACGCAGTTCCTTGCGTCACATTTGATTCTGGAACCTATTCATATGAGTGCTGCACGGCGGACTCTCCAGACTGCTGCTGCACCACTGGCAACACCTCAGCAAGCTATATCAATAACGCTTATGTAACTCTCTGCTGTCCTGAAGATACCACCTCCTCTAACGGATCATGCTGTCCTACAGGACAAACTGGGTGTAACGGTACCTGCTGTCAAGAGGGTCAATATTGCTGCAGCGGGACTTGCTGTGATGAACCCTGCTGTGGGGAGACTACTTGCTGCCAAGAAGGAGCAACCTGCTCGAATGGTGTATGCTGCGAAGAGGGCCAAACAGGCTGCGGAATGGGCGATGATGGGACATGCTGCACATCTACAGAAACCTGCTCTCATGGAGTCTGCTGCCCTACAGGGCAATTTGGTTGCAGCGTGGGTTGCTGCGCCTCTAGCGAATACTGCTGTAACGATCAGTGCACCACTACGCTAGGAACTAGCGGCTGCTACGGCCCCGATCAAACACTCTGCGACACCACTGTTTGTAATAAAGGGGAAACCTGCTGTAATAACCAGTGCTGCGCCTCGGGAGATTACTGCTGCATTAGTGATGGCACCTACAAGTGCTGCTCCTCAGAAGACCCTTCCTGCTGCTGCGATAGCGATTCTTTTTGTGAAGGGGATGCTGAGCCTTATATCTTCTGTTGTATGTCAGGCAGCAGTTGTAGCAATCAAGTATGCTGCCCCTCTGGGACTATCGGCTGCGGAACCTCTTGCATCCCTCCTGGGATGGAATGTTGCAACGGGCTTCCCTGCCAGCCAGGTCAAGTCTGCACGAACAATATATGCTGCCTACAAGGGGAAAGCACCTGCGGTCAAGTATGCCTCCCAGAAGGGGGCGTCTGCTGTGGTGGAATTATTTGCCTAGAAGGGCAGATATGCACTAACAACTCAGATGGATATCCTGTCTGCACCACTCCAACAACCTCTTAAAAAGCTGAATACCGTTTATTTTTTATAAACGGTATTACCTCTAGACAAAAACCTCATTCTCTATTAAACTTCTTTCGAATTTGGCTAGATAGCTCAGTCGGTAGAGCAGCAGACTGAAAATCTGTGTGTCGCCGGTTCGATTCCGGCTCTGGCCACTTCTGCCGAGGGTGATTTCATCCTCGGCTTTTTTTTTATAGTACTCCGAGATACTCAAGATTATGAGGAGGAAATATGTCTACTTACGTCAGATCCACAGATGACACCCGATGCTATAATCACTTAAAACTTGAGATACAAAAGTCTGCTATCAATGTCGAATGGACGTCAGAACATCGTTTTGTGACTGTCTGCAGCACTCCTCGCAACCGCCTCTCCTATTTGACCCCAGGCACATTAGAGCGGCTTAAAAACAATATAGAAGCGAGCGGCTTTGTTGTGGAGCTCAGACAGATGTGGCAAGAGGTCCTTCTAGAGACAGAAGATTTTTATGATCGACAGATCGTCATCTCTTATCCAGTTCCTGAAGAAGTAGGCGAAAATCGATTGCGCCCAAGAAGCCCAGGCTGGAGCGAAGAATTTAACGCACACCTGTTATATCAGAAACATTTTGTACAAGGTTTATAGAGCGGGTGTACCGGGGGATGTTTCTCGTTTCTTTGAGGTCGTAGGAGATGGTGGTTTGCTCGGCTGTTTTCTCATTGAGGAGGAGGAGGGTGATAAGAGTTCTACTTTGGTTAAATTCGAGGAGCTTGAGCCCATTGAGGAGCCCTGCTTGAAAGGAGATGCTCCCATATTGGACCCCTTTGATGATCCCATCTGTGAGGGATTCTTGGAGGTTGAAGCCGACATATTCTTCCCAGGCTAGGTGGTATTCGGAGCCGAGAGCTTCTTCGATAAGAGAGATCGTCTCCCCTTCTATGATCGATCTCTTTAGGGGATCAAGATCTTCATCATCTAGGTAAGTTGCAGCGAGGGTGAGGAAATCATCGAAGGAAAATTGGCGCTCCTTTTGATAGGTTATGGCAAATAGGTCATGCATGAAATGATCTAAACTGCGCCCTTCTTGCTTGGATTGGATTTTTGCATCGAGATACAATGCTAATGTAAAACCTCTATCGTAGGGCAATTTTGCGGTAGGGAAATCGAACCAAAAATTCTTCACGATTGTTTCATTGGGAATATGGTGCACAGGGGATGCAAAATAGTCTCTGAGAATACCATTCATGTGATCGACGTAGTCCCTCTCTGACATGATTCCACTCTGACGGTTTAACTTCACAGCGTAGTATTCAGTAAACCCTTCAGAAAACCAATACATAGAGCCTTCTGGCTCTGAAGAGCGAATTTTATACCCATTCCATGTATGGAAATGTTCATGGCTGATGAGCCAGGCCAAGTGTTTTAAGTAATCATCCTTAGGGAAATTATTATCCCCTAAAAACAAGGAAAAGGCGTTCTTTAGAGCAGTTCCTCCAGTCGAGTTCTTTGTATCTATGGGGACTACTGAAACTAAAAAGTAAGGAAATTCATGATCATTCCAGAAGTTTCTTTGAGAGAGAAAGATCTTTTCTACTAGCGTCGTTAACTCATCTCCTGAAAATGGCCACTCCCCCCTCATTGCAATATAAATCGGGTACGCTCCTGGGTTGCACTCGATGATCTGAAAATCCCCTGCCATAAAGACAGCAGCTTGCAAATCCTCAAAACTGCTCATGATTGTTTGTGTTTTCTCTTCTTGCCCAAAGCTATTCGCGATTTTCCACTCATTTGGAATGCCATTCCACTCTAATGTGATTTCTTTTTTTGAATCATTGAGAGCTGGAAGCACGAACATGCCGCTTCCGATTGCATAAAAGTATGAGGCTCCCCCGATAGGTCTATAATAATTTTCGTGATTGATGTTATTCGATAGAAGCTCGATTCCATAACAGATTGTAATGAGCTCATGAGGATGATGGTGAACAACTTTTATATGGGGGTCTTCAGTATTTTCAATGAGATGCTGAGATGCCTTCAATCCATCAATATTTTTATACAACTCGAACTGATTCGCCCATTGATAAGGCAATATCAATTGGGTCTCGCCATTTTCATTCCCCTGAAAGGTACACTCGACGAGGAGTTGTTGATGATCCATTTCTTGAAGCGAGAATGAATAAGAAATACTTTCTACTCGCTTTCCAGAAGCTCCATAAATAGGAAGCAGAGTGATGCATAAAAATAATAAGAGTATCTTCATGCATCTATAGTACAAGAACTTCTATTTATGCTGAAGCATGCCAAAAGTCGTTGATAGAGTATGGAGAGCCGTTCCCTGTCCAGAAACTCCCATCGAGGTAGCGATGATTAATATTCAAGGCACTGATCTTTTTCATATCCTCTGCTGCTAGCTTGATCTGCATCGCACCAAAATTTTGTTCGATCCGCTGAGAATTTATCGATTGAGGGATGGCAGAGAGACCTCTGGCAAACTGCCAGGCAAGAGCAATTTGTGCAGGTGTTGCGCTATATTTCATGGCGATCTCAGTAAGGGCCTGATTTTGTAAAAGAGTAGGTTCGCCTTTGATTTTGAACTCATGTGGTTTATTAGGAGAACCCAAAGGAGAGTAGGCTGTTACATGAATCTTATTTTTGTGACAAAATTGAATTAACTCTTCTTGAGATAGAAAAGGATGGTTTTCCACTTGATTGACAGAGATAGGCACCTTGGCATGGGGAAGGATTTCTGACAGTTGCTTGATGGAAAAATTAGACACGCCAATACTTTTCACAAGCCCAAGGCTGACTAATTGTTCCATTGCTTGCCATGTTTCTCTCAATGGAATTTTAGATAGTGGGATGTAATCGTCTCCCTTTTCTGCCATTCCCAACCCTACTCTTGGCTGATAGGCCACGGGCCAATGAATCAAATAGAGATCTAAATAGTTGAGCTGCAGATCAGATAGGCTTGATTTAAGAGCTGGCAACACATCTTTAGGTAAATGATAGCTATTCCAGAGTTTAGAGGTAATGAAGAGATCTTCTCGTTTGATTTTCTTTTGAGCTAATATCTCCTTAACCCCTTGACCTACACCAATTTCATTAACATAGACAGCCGCTGCATCAATATGGCGATACCCAACGTTAATTGCACACTTTACAGCTTCAGAGAGTTCAGCATTACTCCCTTGCCAAGTACCAAGACCGATTGCTGGAATCGATGCGCCAGAAGCTAATGGAAACAATTTCATATAAACCTCGAATAGTTCTTTATTTTTCGTAATCGTTTTACAAAAAAAAATCAAGGTTTGTATATGATGCAATCTTTCGTTCTAGGGAGGCGATGTGAAGAGATTTTGGGCGGTGTTCGGCATTTTACTCGGGATGGGTGTGCTGGCAGCGGGCTGGTCGAGCATCAATATGTCTCTTGCATCGATCCAAAGTGAACTCGGAGCGGATGTCGCTGAGCTTCAATGGATGATGAATAGCTACGGCATTTTTATTTGTACAGCGCTTCTAGCGCTAGGCAAGCTCGGCGATTCCCATGGACGAAAATGGGTCTACATGGCAGGTCTCTTTGGCCTTGCCCTTGCTTGTCTTGGCGCTGGCTCTGCCAAAGAGCCGAGCTTCATTATTGCAAGCATGGGTCTCTTCGGCCTTGCCGCCGCATCGATTCTTACCCTATCGCAAGCTTTAACCGTCCATCAATTTCCCGAACAGCAAAAGACTAAGGCTATTGCGATTTGGGCAGTTGCGGTTTCGACCGCCTCATCAATAGGACCTCTCCTCGGAGGGATGATGATCCGCTACTTGAGCTGGCGCTGGATTTTTTTCATCAATATTCCCCTTTCTTTACTTTCACTCCTCCTCGTCTTCTTATTTGTAAAAAAAGAAGAAACCCACTCATCCCACTGCGATTGGAGCGGGGTACTACTCCTTGCCACAGCGGTTGGTGGGACGGTGAGTGGGATCATGCAAGGGCCGAGCTGGGGATGGAGCTCTTGGCCAGTCATAGGTCTCTTTAGCTTAGCAGCGATTGCATTGGCTGGTTTAATGATTGTAGAAAAAAGAAGTAAAGAGCCCCTCTTTCAACCCAAATTATTTGCCCATGCTGGGTTTTTATTTGCCTCGATCTGTAACGGCTGCTTAATCGGATTTGTTTGGGCGATCTTTTTCTTCGTTCCCCTCTACTTACAAAATGAGCAAGGGGCATCAGGGCTGGAGGCTGGAGCTATCATGCTCTTCATCACAATCCCGATCGCTCTCCTTTCGATCCCTGTCAGTAAACTTTACGATAGGATTGGACCTAGACCTCTTTTACTCCTCGGGTTTTCCCTCCTCTTCCTCTCTGTCTTTTTCGAATCCTTTCTCCCAATCCAAGGCTTTTGCATCCTCATAGGGCTCGGCTGGGTACTCACCTGGGGCCCCTCAGCTTCAAGCGCTCTCTCTTCTCTTCCCCATCACATGGCAGGGATCGCTTCAGGGATGTTCATGACCCTCCAAGAAATTGGTGGCGTGATTGGCCTTGCCATTGCAGGAGTCTTTTTCCGCACAGGGACAAAACGTTTCCTTGCACCTCACATGAATGAACTCCAATGCCTCTTCGCCGAGCGGACCGATGCGCTCCTCTCAGACCCAGCTACGGCAGAAACAATCGTAGGGCCAGACTCTCACATTCTCACCTGGCTCCATGAAGGATTTCGGGCAGGCTACAACGACATGCTCCTCTTTCTCTCCTTCTTTATGATTCTAGCCTTCCTTTGCGCCCTTCTCGTCCCCATTAAACAAAAATAGGTAAAATTAAGAATTTGTTGAGAACCGTTGTGTATACACAAGTGGCCTCGAAAATTGGCTTCTAGAGACGCCAAAACTCCCGACAGTGGAAGAGTTAGAAAAGGGGCATCTCATTTCGAAGAAATTTTTCTACCTCTTGAAAGTAAAAGAGGCGGTTACTTGGATCGAGATAGCCATGCCCATCCCCTGGAAGAACGTGATAGGTGAATGGTATCTGATAAAACTCTAGGGATTCAGCCATCTTTTGACTCTGATTCAGGCGGACTCGAAAATCATTTGTGGAGTGCATCATGAGAAGGGGCACTTCGATCTGACAGGCATAGCTTAAAGGGCTGATAGCACCAATGGCAGCCTCTCGAAACAGTTTATCATAGTTAAAGCCCCAGGAGACGTATCCTTGTGGCATCCAAGTTGAGGGTTCGACGATGGGAAACTCAGCAATCCCACCGATAAATTCATTAGGAGTAAGGGTGATGCCGAGAAGAGCTAAATACCCCCCATAACTTCCCCCTTTGATAATGGTTCTCTCAGGATCAATAAGCCCTTGCTTCTCTCCAAAATGTTTTCCATCGATGAGATCCTGAAATACTCTCTTTCCCCACTCTCCATAATCTGCCATCATAAATTTCTTGCCGAACCCAAAAGAACCTCGGTAATTAATAAACAAGCTCGCATAACCTTGACTTGCCCAGTATTGTGCTTGGGGAAAAAATCCCCATACATCTCTTACATGGGGCCCTCCGTGAGGCTGCAAGAGGGTGGGATAGGGAGGTTCTCCCTCTGGAGGTCTGAGGAAATATCCCTGGATGATTTGCCCATCAGAAGCTCGAAAATGGAAAGGTTCCATCTTCCCAAATGCGTACTGAAGAAGCTCTGGCGCTTCCTGCAGTACGAGTTCAAGATCTCCTCTTTCCTTA
Organism: uncultured bacterium; assembly: GCA_964655475.1. Classification (GTDB taxonomy): domain Bacteria; phylum Chlamydiota; class Chlamydiia; order Chlamydiales; family VGMA01; genus VGMA01. The sequence continues at coordinate 30,615 of CAZZMO010000010.1, read as the reverse complement.
TCAAATAGATAATAAGCTGTTGGCATATCATCTTGCCGGTGTGATACAAACCATTTTCGTTGCCTAGAAAGCCTTGAGAGGAGTTGAATTTCGCCACGCCCTAAAATTTCTTGGATCGATTGAATCTCCTTTTGAAATTGAGGATCGAAAAAATGCCATTCGAGAGCACCATCTCTCACAAGTACTGCTTGGAGTTTTCCATTTTCAGGATGAAAGTAAGCGCGAAGAGCATCGAGCTTCGGGTGAGAAAATAAAAGCTCACGAGCCCCCGTTTTTATATCGACTGCAAAAAGGCTCCGAGTGGTCATACCAGTAGATGAAAAGAGGATCACTTTTCTCTTTCCTTGATAGAATCCCCCCATGGAAACATACCAATCATCTGGATCGAGCTTCCAAATAGAGTGCCAGGCCTCATTTTCATAAACGACTAAATTTTTCTCCCCTTTTGGCAAAAACTCGAGCGCTACCTGGGGGATGAGGAGATCTGGAGACATTACCTGCTCGAGATGATTCATTTGAGGATGAACGGCCTTGAGCTCACCTGTCTTTAAATTGAGCCGATAGCAATCAAGATAGCGAGAATCTCTCACATTCATTCTGATGAGCGCTTCATCTGGATACTGATAATTGATCCCTAAAAATTCGACATGAACCCCAAAATAAGGAGTTAGATCCTCTGAACAACCATATAGATCAGTTCGGTACAGATGATAATTTTCATCCCCATTTGCATCGTAAAGATAGAGAAGATGCTCCCCATCAGGTTCCCAAAAAAAGGTGTTGATGGTCCTTCTTTCATGAGTCAAACATTTTCCATCGACATGAAGATTGTAAGCTCCTCTCTTATCGGGAGCCAAATATGCTAACATCTCTTCATCTTGTGAATATTTTGGCTGTGCATGATCAGCAAGAACGAGAGCAATCTCCTCTAACGGGACCATCGATAGAGCGGCAGCAAAGAAAACAGAAATCATCTAAAAAACCTTTCCACCGATTTTTGCATGCGCTTTTGGAGTGATAAAAGTCGCCTCTCCGCTATCTGCTTTTGGGTACTGCACTCCAAGGATGAGGACCTCTGAAAGAGTCTCCCCTATTTGCCTTGGTGCGAAGTTGAGAATCGCTAAGATGAGTTGATCTTTCATTTCCTCAATCGTGTGCTTTGTAAATCTTCCTACACTTGTTTTAATCCCAAATTTACCAAAGTCGATGGTGATTTTATAGGCTTTTTTTGGAGCTGAAGGCTCTTCTTCAATCGCAATGACCTTCCCTAGTCTGATGTCGAGTTTATCAAATGTCTCTTCTTTTGAAACGATCTCTTTTTCTTCACTCATACAAGGTCTCCTAATGAACGATAAAGGATGTAAGCATCTTGATAACTCCCATCCTGATTCATGACCGCCTCAGGCAGAGTTCCGATGATTGAAAAACCGATGCGCCGATATAAATTCATCGCCGCATCGTTGCAGCTGAGGACGATGTTGAACTGCATCGCCCGAAATTGATGCTTTTTTGCGAGGTGAAGAGAAGCTTTGACCATCCATTTGCCGAGCCCTTTCCCTTGATGAGAAGCCTTCACCATATAACCAGCATTCGCAATGTGAGACGCTCTTCCGGGGAAATTGGGCTTGATGTAAAAACTTCCGAAAACCTCTCCCGTAGAGGCGCGAAGGACATAGATGATCGCCTGAGGATGTAAGAAGTAGGTCTGAAATTCTTCTTTTGAAGAGCCCCAAATGAAAGCATTGCCCTCTCGAATGGTCTCTTGATAGATCTCATATAAAGCCTCTTCATCCCCTTTCTGATAGAGCTCAATTTGATAGGGAGAAAGGGCTTTTTTAATTTCACTCAAGGTTTCTATCGGGTGGTCAATGGAAATGCCCTTCCTTACGTTTTTGAGCCCTTCTGCGTAAAGAGCCACCCCTCGATGGACTATTTCCCTTTCTGGAGGAAGAAGCGTTTCTAGAGCCTCTTTAGTCTGCTGGAAAGCGATCTTTTCGAAGGCCTGTAATGTTCGATCCCCTTTTGAGGTCAACTTTAGGATCCGCTTCCTTTTATCAAGAGTATCTAATGTAGAAGAAACATACCCCTTTTTCTCTGCCCTAGCGATGAGACGGCTCACAGTTGATTTATCTAGAAGGAGCCTCTCTGCAATCTCTTTAGCAGTGATCGGCCCTAGAGAAAGCTCTATGAGGAGGTGCCTTTCAGCTAAAGTCACCCCAATCTCAAAATAGGCATCATTTAAGAGGCCAAGCTCCCTGACGACCGTACGGGCATCTTGCCTCAATCCATTGATCTTTCCCTCCATACAGCCCCAATTAGTTGTATTATGCAACTATTTTACCTTATGGAGAGTTTTTAGGCAATTACTTTGGCAGAGCAAAGGGGTCCTTACCCTTATCTACCCCGCGGCAAATGGTCGTAGGAGAGGCCTGAGCTTGAGGATAAACGACGAGCTCTGAGATATTTACATGAGAAGGCCTTGTCGCTACATAGAGGATCGCATCTGCAATGTCTTCTGCCACAAGGGGTTCAAAATCTTGATAAAATTTACGAGCCTTCTCCTTATCATTCCAGCGCACTTCGCTAAACTCTGTCTCCACAGCGCCGGGAGCGATTTCACTCACCCGAAGAGCCGTACCTGAAAGATCGATCCTGAGCGACTCACTGATCGAGCGGACAGCGTGCTTGGTTGCACAATAGATATTGCCTCCCATATAACTGCTGCGCCCTGCGATTGAACCTAGATTGATGATGTGTCCTTGATTTCTCTCAATCATCCGAGGAAGAGATGCTTTAATCACATAGAGAAACCCTTTCAGGTTCGTATCGATCATCGTCTCCCAATCAGATACGTTTGCAGTTTGCATAGTGTTCGTAGAGAGCGCAAGACCTGCATTATTGAGGAGCACATCGACATCGAGCCCTTGAAAAGCCTTTTGAACCTCATCGAAATTTCTCACATCTAATTCAATAGAGCGGCAAGCAATCCCGTAGCGATCCATCAACGTACTTTCAAGCGCTTTTAAACGATCGAGTCTTCTTGCTGTAATGACAAGATTTGCTCCTAGAGCTGCAAATCTTTCTGCAGAAGCCTTTCCAATCCCACTGGATGCTCCTGTGATGAATACCGTTTTTCCCTTCAACATATTGAACACCTAGTTTGAAGACGAATATACACCGAAATGCATTCAATGAATAGTCAATAATGCCATGTCTTGGGCAATCTGAATCGATTCTCTTTTCGAGAGCTCCCGATTTTTTTGTGAGGGCTCGTAGAGCTCTGGGTGATTCGTTACTACATCTATAAACGCCTGATAGTCAGCATTGTTGGAGATGCGGAGTTGACTGTTCTTATTGAGAAGTGGAACCATCTTGTTCCATGGAGAGCTTTTCTTCTGTTGATAGAGAGAGAAAAACTGTTTGAGCTTACCTTTTGCACCTTGAACATCGACTAAAGAGTCATGTTGTAAAGGGAACTGGAGAAACTTTTCTCCTATACTATACGGAGCATATTGTGTAGGCACATGAATCTGCGCTTTCACCCCTTCAATCTGTGTCGACCTGCCTGAGATGGTGTAGTATTTGCCGACGGTTACCTTGTAAAAATAGGGAGCAAATTCATCGGTAATGGTTTGCATTTGCATCGAACCTTTTCCGTAAGTTCTTTCATCGCCAACAACAACTGCAGCTCCGTAATCTTGGAGTGTACCGGCAACGATTTCAGCAGCTGATGCAGAGGTCTTCGAAGTGAGGACAACGACAGGCCCTTGAAAAACGGCATAAGGGTCGTAATCTCTACTGTACTGGATTTCATCTCCTGCATACTTAGCGATCACGACAACTCCTTGCTGAATGAAGAGGCCTGCTACTTTAATTGCTTGATCAAGAAAGCCACCCAGATTGTTTCTCATATCGAGTACAATTCCATAAAGAGGCTCTGTCGCTGATAGACGGCAAATCGCCTCTCTCAGATCTCGTTCGACGGTGATCCCTTCCCGATTATCATAAAAAGAATCGATCTGAATGTAGCCAATGTTCCCTTTAGAAAAGGGGATTGCCTCCGCCTTGATCCTCTCATCATCCATTAAGATTTTTTCCCTAGCAAGATGAACCGTTTGGATCTTTCCTTCTGGGTTTTTGACCTTGAGAGATAGAGGAACCCCTTCTCCCCCTTGAAGCATTCTCATGACAGCCCGAAGAGATATATGATCGAGCGCTTTTCCATCGATTGTAAGAATCTGATCACCAACGTGTAAAAGACCTGTTGTAGCAGCTGGCCCGTTCGGAACGATATCGGTGATGAAATAGCCATCGGCATCTTCCCCCACCATGATTCCTACCCCATAAAATTGCTTCTTTAGGCTGGCACGGATATCGGAAGCTTCTTCTGCTGTGTAATATGCGCTATGGGCATCGAGACTTGCGACAACGGCTTTTAGAACATGTTCTGCAAATTCTTTTTCATTTAGGGAGGTGTACATCTCCTCTCTTCTCAACTTAATCCTTTCATAGAAGGCTGAGGCTTTTTGATTCTCCTCATCGGTGGGGGCAAAATTCCCCTTCTTGATGAAATAGTTGAGGACCCACTCCTCTTTTTCTTTACTGCTCTCTTTTCTTTGGCTTCGCGCTTTTTGGATCGAAAATTCAATTTTTTCTTGAAGGGCCTTAAAGTCAGAGTAATCTTCTGAGCGGAATCTTTGAGCCGCCATGGCCCATTCTTCATCCGATCGGATAAGGAAGGGGCGGATTTCATCGGAGGTGAGGTATTGTTGATGCGGATCGAAGCGGGCAACATAGAGCCTGATCGCTCTTTTCATGATTAAAGGCGTGACATCTTTATATTCAATATGTTGTTTAAAAATTTCTTGAGTAATTGGACGGATATTCTGAAGATAAAGCTCCCCACCCTCTAGAGAGAAAATAGACAAAATAAAAATAGAAAACAGGGTGTTTCTGAATCTCATCATACCTTCTGAAAACCTCACTCTATACACAAAAAGATTAATTGAGAAATATTTTGTAGAGGAAAAACTGGATTTGGGCTATATTTCTGCATATTTTAAATTCGAGTAGAAGGGAGAAAGGCGAAACCTATGCCTACGATTAACCAACTGATCAACAAACCGCGAACCTACAAGCAGAAGAAAAACAAGTCTGCTGCTCTTAAAAGATGTCCTCAGAGACGTGGTGTTTGCTTGCAAGTAAAGACTATGACCCCTAAGAAGCCGAACTCAGCTTTGCGTAAAGTGGCTCGTATCCGCCTTTCAAACGGAATTGAAGTCACAGGCTACATCGGCGGTATTGGCCACAGCTTGCAGGAACACAGCATTGTACTCGTCCGCGGCGGAAGAGTGCGCGACTTGCCAGGGGTTCGATATCACATCGTTCGAGGAGCTCTAGATGCTACTGGCGTAAAAGACCGCAAACAGAGAAGATCGAAATACGGTGCGAAAAAACCGACTAAATAAGAGGAAATTAGTGTATGTCAAGAAGACATCGTGCTGAAGAGCGCGTCATTGAACCAGATCCGGTGTACAACAGCCAAACGGTTGCTAGATTCATCAAAAAACTCATGCTCCACGGAAAAAAGTCCTTGGCAGCACGAATTGTCTACACATCGATCGAAAATTTTTCAAAGAAAACTGAAGCAGAAAGACCTATCGACGCTTTCGAACAAGCGTTAGAGAACGCAAAACCACTTTTGGAAGTAAAATCTCGCCGTATCGGTGGAGCTACTTACCAAGTTCCTGTTGAAATTCCTGCAAACCGTCGTTTGTCCATGGCTATGCGTTGGATTATTGACAATGCAAAGGGAAAGCCAGGACGCTCTATGGTTCAAGCTCTCACACAAGAACTGCTAGATTGTTATAACAATCAAGGCGCAACGATTAAGAAAAAAGAAGATACTCACCGCATGGCAGAAGCGAACAAAGCGTTTGCCCATTATCGGTGGTAAAAGGCTAAGGACATGGCAACAAGATCGGATAAAGACAAATTACAGAATGTACGCAATATCGGCATCATGGCACACATCGATGCTGGAAAGACCACCGTTACAGAACGGATTCTCTTCTACAGTGGACGTTTACACCGCATGGGAGAAGTGCACGAAGGTGCTGCAACCATGGATTGGATGGAACAAGAACGTGAGCGAGGAATTACTATTACCTCTGCTGCTACCACTGTTTACTGGAAAGAGTGCAAAATTAACATCATCGACACTCCGGGACACGTTGACTTCACAATTGAAGTAGAAAGATCCCTTCGAGTCCTCGACGGTGCCGTAGCTGTATTCAGCGCGGTCGACGGCGTGCAACCTCAATCTGAAACTGTCTGGAGACAGGCCGATCGTTATAGAGTACCACGCGTTGCCTTCATCAATAAAATGGACCGCGTAGGGGCTGACTTCTTCTTCTGCGTCAAAGACATGAGAGACAAGCTTGGCGCTAACGCAATCGCCCTCCACTGCCCAATCGGAGCAGAAGGGGAATTCCGCGGAATGGTGGACCTCGTCTCAATGAAGGCATTTGTTTTCGAGACGGAAGATCTAGGCGCTGACTATAAAGTATGCCCAATTCCTGATGATCTGAAAGAAATTTGCGCAAAGATGAGAGCGGAGCTCCTCGACGAACTTGCGACTATCGACGAAAACAACGAAGACTTCCTCGTAAAAGTTCTCGAAAATCCAGATAGCATTCCAGAAGATGAGATCCACGCAATTATCCGTAAGGGTGTATGCGAACTCAAAATCAATCCGGTTCTTTGCGGAACAGCGTTCAAAAACAAAGGTGTACAGCCTCTTCTAGATGCAGTATGCCGTTGGATGCCATCCCCACTCGATCGCGGAATCATCAAAGGGATGAAAGCAGATGGAGAAACATTGCTTGAACTCACTCCAGCTGATGACGCACCGCTTTCTGTCCTCGCATTTAAAGTCATGACTGACCCATATGTAGGAAGATTAACATTCTGCCGTATTTACTCAGGAACTCTCTTAAAAGGAGCCACCCTGTTGAACACGACAAAAGGATCCAAAGAGCGAGTTTCTCGCCTTCTTGAGATGCATGCGAACACAAGAACAGATAAAGACGCCTTCTTCACTGGAGACATCTTGGCTGTCATCGGTCTTCGTGGTGCAACTACTGGTGATACCCTTTGTGATGAAAGCGCTCCATTGATCCTTGAAAAAATGGAATTCCCAGAGCCTGTAATCTCGATGGCGATTGAGCCAAAGTCTAAAGGAGATCGTGAGCAACTTTCGAAAGCTTTATCAGCTCTTTCTGAAGAAGATCCAACTTTCCGCGTGACATCCAACGAAGAGACAGGACAAACCCTCATCTCTGGTATGGGAGAGCTCCATCTTGAAATTCTTAGAGATCGTATGATCCGTGAATTTAAAGTAGAAGCGAACGTAGGTAAGCCAGAAGTTTCCTACAAAGAAACCATCACACAACCAGGCAAAAACGAAACAAAATACATCAAACAGTCTGGCGGTCGCGGTCAATACGCGCACGTCGTTATCGAAATTGAGCCAAACGAACGCGGCAAGGGTAACGAAATAGTCAGCAAGATTGTTGGTGGTGTGATTCCAAAAGAATACATTCCTGCGGTCATCAAAGGAATTCAAGAAGGTCTCACTACTGGTGCTATTGCAGGCTACCCGCTTGTAGACGTAAAAGTAGCGATCACATATGGATCTTACCATGAGGTGGATTCGAGTGAGATGGCCTTCAAGATTTGCGGTTCTATGGCGATTAAGGAAGCTGCTAGAAAATGTGGCGCTATCCTCCTTGAACCAATTATGAAAACAAGCGTTCGCACACCTGACACAGCTCTTGGAGACGTGATTGGTGACTTGAACAAGAGACGTGGACGCATCTTGACACAAAAAACTAAAGGGAACAGCGTTGAAGTTGATGCTGAAGTACCCCTTGGAGAAATGTTTGGTTACTCAACACAGCTCCGCTCCCTCTCATCTGGCCGTGCCGATTACACGATGGAGCCAAGCCACTTTGAACCAGTACCTAAGAAACTCCAAGAAGAAATCGCTAAGAAATAAGGAAAAATCAACATTATGGCAACGAACAATCCCTCATCAAGAAAGCATGCGAAGAAAATTCGCATTAAGCTGCGTGCGTTCGACTATCGTACCCTCGATCGTTCTGCTGCAGATATTGTAGAGGTAGCCCAGCGTACAGGAGCTCAGGTTTCTGGTCCTATCGCTCTACCAACACGCATTGAGAAGTTTACAGTTCTCCGCTCACCTCACGTAGACAAAAAGTCTCGCGAGCAGTTTGAGATCCGTACACACAAGAGAATGATCGACATTCTCCACCCAACTGCGAAAACAATCGACAGCTTAAAGACTTACACCCTTCCTGCTGGTGTAGACATTCACGTAAAAGCTCCAACCTGATTTCTCATAGACCCTCTCCATCGAGAGGGTCTAACTGTTTTATTATCAACACGTTCAGCTTTTATATATCAATCATTTCTTGATTTTTATTAAAATTTTTTATATAATTGTTCCATTAATATAAAAAATGACCCTCTCATGTTTGATCCCATTAGACCTAGACCCTTCAGCCCTCAGAGTCAAGATGCTGATTATGAGGAGCCCCCACTTTTACAATCGGTAGGTAAACAGAGCGGCCGAAGAAGAGAGTATGTAGAACTCACACAGGATCGTTTCTATATCAATGATGGAGAGCGCCCTAAAAAGGCCCTAAGGGCAACTGCAGGGAGGATCCCCTCCGATAGACTTCTGTTAGAGAACATGGACTGTGAAGAGATGGAACACCTCTCCACACTTTTTCAAAGAATAAATTTAATAGGTTGAGAATAAGCATGATATCACCAGACTCTCTTTCTCCGATCATAGTAAATTCGATGGGATTTTATCTGAGCACCATACTCCAAAGGCGAAGGTACAGATAAGACCTTTTAGCCCCTACGGGGAAGAACCATCTGATAGTGATGATTATTATGAAGTACCAATTCTCGATCCGATAGTAGAAACCATTCAGAAAAATGAGACCGCTACTTCTCCTACAAAGGAAAGGCAAATCCAAACTGTCGATACCAAGGGTATGGGATGTTTTGAAATGATTTTTCGTAGAATTTTGAATTAATAAAAATAGAGGTATAAAATGATATCACCTAATGATTTGTCAAGACCCTCCTTTGATTTAGATGTAAGCGAGGAATTAGATTCTATCCAATCCTCCGCAATGGATGAGAGAAAGGGGCCTCCTTCACTACCAGATCTATCCCCCCTCACTGAGGAAAGTAATTTCCCGAGTGGAGAAACCTATATTAGAGCATTCAGTCCAGGTGCAGAAGAAATCACCTATCCCTATCGCCCTATTCCTATCCTTGAACTTCCGAGCTCTCGAAAAGAAAGACTAGCCTCTGATATCGGCGGATCTCTCCCCTTTAAAAAAAGAAAAGTCATCATCAACACTACAGCGGAAAATTGCCAATCTACAACGTTGATGCAAAATTACGTATTTCATAATAGGAGCTATTGATGTCTATTAAATTCAATCCAGATGCCACAAAAGGGATCGCGTTCGATTCCCATGCAGATGCAAAACCGACAACAAAAAAGGCCCCTTTGCCCCCATTTAGCCCTAAAGGGCAGTCACCTAGTTACTGGTCAACAGATGGAGTTATTACTCTCGATGAGCCTCGCTCTAAGGTGCCCCTACCTAAGACAGCTGAATCTAAAAGCTTAGATGCTAAGGGATTAGAAGGGAAAGATGTCAAAGTTTTAACCCACCTTGTCATCGATGATGAACCTGCTAAGGAATCTGAAGACTACTAACAATGAGTTAATTATCTTTTATTTAAATAACAATTTTTATATAATAATTGCAAAAATATGAGATTGTTATGGAAGAAGAAGATTTTAAAATTGCCATAGAAGAGTTTAATAAAAAAATTTCTATTATTAACGACCTCGTCTTGGCAGCTAAAGACATCAAAGAGCTCGATAATGACTGGGAATTCACAAAGAAAACCCTCATGGAAGAGATTTCTGAGCTTGAGTTCACTCTCAACAGGTTGAAGTCGTCACAGGAAGAGGGAAAGCCTTAAAAGCTCCCTCTTTACCATTTTATATTGGAGATGGATCTTGCAGAAGTTCGAAGGCAGGCTCATCTCTGTAAGTCGTATACTTATTCACCACTTTACCATCTTCGACAACGAAGAGGAAACGAACCTGGCGGACAGGTTCTGTCCCGAGATAATCTAGTTTTACGTACTCATAAATGACTTCACTACCACGGCGGTGAATCGCATTCGGCTCACCATATTTTGCTTCGATATGAGAAATAGAGGTCCCTGTGGCAATCTTTTGAAAATCTTGTGAGTTCATCTCTTGATAACGAAAGCTACAGCTGACAAGCCAAAGAGCCGCGCATAGATAAAACAATTGTCTCATATTACATTTTCCACAGTTTTACGGTTGAGATGGCCCCAAATTTCAGTTCGCTGACCATCGGAAGAAACAAAAGCGGCACGGAGATCATATTCATTTTCCCCTCTCCTCTCATAATACTCATATCCTTCATAATCAATCGAGAGATTTCTAAATTCCCAGCCAATAAAATTGGGTTCCACCACTCCCATCCCTTCAATGCGCCCTAAGTTCACATTTTCGAAAGCAACAGGAAATGATTTGTTCTTCACAGGAGAAAAAGTATATTGATTGTAGAGGCTCTCTTTAAAGCCTTTAATTTTGATCTCTTGGCAACATTCGATTTCCAGAGTATCTTGATCGTGATGGAAGACGTGCCATTTCATCGAAAAAGGAAGAGGCTCGTTGAACATAGTGATCGTTAATTCCCCTTCTGCCTCATAGCAGCCTGCTTGAAAAATAAATAGGTTTTGCATCAGAACGTGAACCTTCTTGTATAAACGCTTTGTAATATCCCCAAGGCAATCATCGTGGCAAGCACTGATGAACCACCGTAAGAGACGAGTATCAACGGTACGCCTGTAATGGGAAGAAGGCCACACATCATTCCAACATTTACAATGACATGCATAGCGAGATAAACAGCCACACCCGCCGAGAGCAATCTTCCAAATTCATCTCTAGCTACAGCTGTTACCTGAAAGCTAAAATAAATTAAACCAAAAAAGAGGGCTAACAAGAAAAACGCTCCGATCATTCCGAACTCTTCTGTAAAGGCGGGAAATACTGAATCAGTAAAGGCATAAGGGAGCCATTGATGCGATGTGAATTCACTCTTCCCATAACCTGATCCAAAAAATTTACCGAGAGCAATCGCCGTCTGCCCTGCCATGCCATGATAGGAGCCTGGGTTCAATCGTTCATACTGATACTCTTTCATAACAGTAGTAAACACACCCCTCATCTCCTCATGCGAGAGGACTCCTAAGAAAATGAGAAGAACAAACGCAAGGGCGCTCAAGCCCACAATCGTCATGAGCCAAAGAACTTTCCGATGAACATTTCCAAAGTAAAACATCACCAATGTGATTGGACAAAGAACGAGTGCCGTCCCCAAATCGGGCTGCTTCAAGATGAGTAAAAAGGGGATGAGGACAATCGTTCCCGCACCCACCACCGTTGAAAAACGCTCAGAATGTTGCGACTGTTTTTCCAAATACCAACTGAGGGCTAACACTACAACGAGTTTCGCATATTCTGAAGGTTGCACATCAAAAGGGATCAGTGGTAATCGATACCACCTTCTCACATTGTGAATCGGCGCGACAAAGAAAAGTCCCACCAAAAGAACAATCATTCCCAAATAAAAAAACCAGGTGAATTCACGGAGCTTCCGATAATCCGTTGCCGCAATAAAAAGATAAGCGACCGTTCCAATCGCAAATGCCCGAATCTGATTTTTCACAAATGGGGAAACAGTCCAATCTCCACTCTGGATCGGCATCGTATTCGCAGAAATCACAAGTAAAGAGATCACCATCAGCGCCACAATGATCGGCACCGTCCGAAAATCCAACCGCTTCAAATAACTCGGATCCCACATCCCTCACCCTCTGAATTTTTTTGGAGCATAGCAAAAAAAATGTTTCGAGACTATAGGTAGTCGCTGACGATTCTGATGGGGTGGGTGACGGAATCGGGATCGGGGACGTACTGATCATTTTGAAGACAAGTGATGCTGTTCGTCACGAGGTAATCACCGATCACTTCAGCAAGTTGTTCAGGGATGAGATAACAAAGGCCACCTGCAACGAATTGAGAGCCAGACCAAGCGAGGAGCCAGTTCACATCATCGTAGCGGATGAGGAAGCAGCGGTTTTCTTTTTGATAGAGAAGAGAGAGGAAAGTACTCCAGTCTTCATCAGGCAGGAGAACTCCCTTGTACCAGAGATTGCTCCGCAAGATATCAAAAAGAGTAGTGAGTTCTGGGATGGCGAGATCTCGATAGAGGAGACTCTCTTTGATCCGGAGGAGAAAATCGACCATCTCTTCTGGCGATGTCTCTTGATCACAGTTGTAAAAATACTCAAGTAGCAGAAGAGATTCAGGATATTCCTCACCATGAAGGTTCGTCAGAAGAAGCGATAGAAAAATAATCGACAAATGGCGAAAATAGGACATGAGGAAGAGGTTATCAAAGATGTTAGAAATTCACCACATCCATTTTCCGACGATCGACTCAACGCAGGATTACCTAAAGAGAGAATGTAAAAATCTCGACCCCAATCTTCTTTTTTGTGTCACAGCAGATGAGCAGACAAAAGGACGAGGTCGAGGGCAAAACAAGTGGCTCTCGCCTCTCGAAAAAAATCTCTACATCTCCTTCCATTTTGTAGGAGAAGAGATGCAGAACATCGCACAGCTCCTCAGCATCAGCACAATGAAGTATCTATCACTTCCCCTATCTTTCAAATGGCCGAACGATCTTCTCATGAACCATCGAAAGATCGCAGGGATCATCTCAGAGATCGTCGATTCGACCCATGTGATCTCAGGTCTCGGCCTCAATGTGCTCATGACAGAAGAGGAGTGTCAAACCATCGACCAACCAGCAACTTCCCTCTTAATCGAGACAAAAAAAACCTACTCCATCTTCGAGCTTGCACTCGGCATTGCTTCAGAGTTTCAACAAGATCTCCACTTGCTCAAAGAGCAAGGATTCGCCCCCTTTGCTCCCTTCATCAATGAACACCTTGCCTACAAGGGCAAGCTCATCGAAATCCCCTCCCGAGGCAAAACAGTGAAAGGAATTGTCCGCGAAGTCACCCCACAAGGAACCCTTCTCCTCGAAGGCCCAGATGGGCAGCTTTTCACCTGCCATTAAGAAATATCTCATGATAGCTAAGTCTAAAAATCGCACGCTAAGCCGCTTTGCGTCTGCTTTAGCAGACAAAGGGCGTCAGCCCGTCTTACCGCAGGTAAGGCGAAGCGGCCCCACTGTAGGGGAGGGGGTTAGGAGTGGTGGAAGAGGGAGAGGTCGGGGATGACGATGAGTTCGGGGTGGACTTTGGTTCTAAGGATGTGTTGGATAGCACTTAGGGTGGAGCCTGTGGCGGCGTGGCAGGTTGTGCAGGAGCCTTGGTAGCCGATGAGGACTTCGAGCCCTTCTTTGATATCGAGGACGTCGACGCCACCTGCGTCGAGTTCGACATAGGGAGCGATATCTTTAGCGACGACTTCTTTGATGACTGCGAGCTGTTCATCTTTTGTGAGCTCCATCCAGTTAGGGAGAGTTGAGCCCTCTTCGGCGGTCATGTGCACTGGGGTCATGACGTAGGAATCTTGGACGGGGATATCTTGGCAAAGATCGAGTGCTTTATCGAGGGCGGCGAGGGCGAAATTGAGGTATGAGGCGGTTTCTTCTGGAAACGCTGGCTGCATGCTCCGATCTCTTACTTCATGATCGATGAGATCGGCAGAAACGCGTTTTGCTTGTGCATGATTTTTTCTGAGAACTAGGCCTGACAGCACTTCTGCTGCGCCAATGAGGGCTGTTTGCCCAAAGCATTGGAATTTTACATCTGCAATTACGCCATCTTCTTGATCAACGACGAGGTAAAAGCGGAGGATATTCCCCTCTTGTATAGAACCTTCTTCTCCGATGACGAGTCTAAAGGTTTCGGCGGGAAGGTCTTCTTTTCTGATGCTCCCACCATATTTTGGAGCGAGGATTTTTCTCTTCAAGATCTTAGAATATTTGGACCAAGTGGAGGGTTCTTTCAATCGGTAAATCGTCATTTTGTGAGCCCTTCCGCTAATTTTTCATATTTTTCAATAATCATCCCTAAAAGCCCAACGACTTTAGTGATATCTCCTTCAGAGATGTTGGAAGAGAAAGCAAAACTGAGGGCAGATCTGGCTAAGAGAGGATCTTGTCCCATTTGTTTGAGAACATACTCGAGTGTTGGCATCTTTCCTCCACCCATGCTGGCGAGAACGCCCCGTTCGGTGAGTTCAAAGAGGAGCGCTTCTCCTGTTACGTAAGGAAATGCCATCACAGAAACGTTCACGACGCGGCGAAATGATTGATTGAGAGGAAGAACATCGGGGATCCTTTCTTGAAGGCGATCTTCAAATTCCCCTCGAAGTCTTGCGATTTCTAATGAACCGGTCTCCATCTGATCGAGGACGATGTGGGCCATCTCTCCCATCGCAAGTATGGCAGGAACGTTAGCTGGAATCCAGTGCTGTCCCATCACTTTCGACACGGGGGCTAAAAACTCCCCAATCTTCGAGCCTTTTTTGGCAAAGAGGCCCGCGGCCCCTTGTGGTAAATAGAAGGTCGATCCACCAAAGGTCATAAAGTCAACGGGGATATCTTGGTAGCGGAAAAAGAGTTTCCCGAGCGCCTCTGTTCCTCTCACATGGAGAAGAACTTTGTGCTTCTTACAGAGGTCGGCGATTTCATAGAGGGGTTGAACCATTCCTGTTAGTGGATGGACCCAGCTCATGGTAACAAGCCCCACTCTCGGAGAGAGGGCGCTTTGCAAAGTGGTGAGTGCGTCAGAGCCGATCAGTTGGTAACTACAGCCCGCTTTTTCAAAACGTTTGAGAAGGGCCATCGTCGAGGCTCCTTCTGTGTCGAGAGAGAGAATATGATTCTTCCCTGTTTCAAACATGTGATCAAAGAGGACATGGGAAAAGACAGCTTCCATCGCCTCTTCTTCTGATGAGAAGAAGAAAAATGGATCATCACTTTTTGCTCCCACTAACTCATAAATGGAAGCAAGGGCTTCATGAATTTTCTTCGTATCGGGGGTTGCATATGGAAGGTCGTAGGGTTCAGCTGAATCTTTCCAAGCACGGCTCCACACTTCCAAGGCCTCTTTAGCCACGGGTGGATAGTTAAACACATCACAATTTATAATTTCTCTTGCTTCCATGTCCCTGCCTGGTAGGAAAAAGAGAGAGGTTCCCCTGTCGCAATTTCCAAATTCAATACTTCTTCTTTCGAGAGTCCCTTGATTTCCATTACAATGGAGCGAAGGGAGTTGCCGTGCGCTACGATCAAGATTGTTTCCCCTTTCTTTAAAAGAGGGAGAACCTCTTTTCGAAACCAGGGAAGGGTCCTTTCACTACAGAGCTTCAAGCTTTCACCGTTTGGTGGCTCAATATCAAAGCTTCTTCTCCAAATATGAACTTGCTCTGCTCCATATTTGGCTCTTGTTTCATCTTTATCGAGCCCTTGAAGGTCGCCATAGTGCCTTTCATTGAGCTCTTCTACAATCGTTACAGGAAGCATATCAGGTTTTAAGATTTCAGGGAGGCTGTATCGATGACTTTCTTTATGAACGATATAAGGAATTTTAGAACTCTTAGCGAGAGCTAGCATCGCTGTTTGCGAAGCTCTGATCAAATTGGAGACAAATACGGAGGTAAAAGAAAATTTACTTATCCTTTCCCCGACCTCTTGAGCTTCTCTTATCCCATTAATACTAAGCGGGATATCAACCCATCCTGTAAAACGGTTTTTTTGATTCCACACTGATTGACCGTGTCTTACCAAAACAAGCATCCTTCCTCCTTTACATGATGTAGTTTAGCTGATATTCTGTTTACCATGCGATTGATAAAGTTTCTTTCAAAGACGAATATTTCTTCAAGAAGAGAAGTGGAAAAGTTGATTGAATTCCATCACGTCAAGGTGAATGGAAAGGTAGCAACCTCCCCTTTTCAAGAGATCGACCCCGTGCGTGACCGCGTGCATGTGAGGGGCCAGGCTGCCAAGATCCCAAATTCTTATGTCTATTTTTTGCTCCACAAACCTGCCGGCTATATCTGTTCTAATAAGAGAATTTGGAATGAAAAACTTGCTATCGATCTCATCCCCAATCCTCCTGGAAGGCTCTTCACTGTAGGACGCCTCGATAAGGAGACAAGCGGCCTCATCTTGATCACAAACGATGGGGAATTTGCAGACAAGGTGGGACACCCAAGAAATGGTGTTCACAAAGAATACCTCGTGAAGACTGTCGAAGAGATCACTGGAGAGCATTTGCAAAATTTAGGACGTGGAGGGATCGTTGATCGCTCATTCGTTCAGCCTGTCAGTGTGAAAAAAGTGAGAAACGGCACACTCAAGATCACCCTCGGCGAAGGGAGAAAACATGAAGTGAGAGAGCTTGTCAAAATGGCAGGGCTGACTCTTGTTGATCTCGTCCGCATCCGCATTGGTAGCATCCATCTAGGAAAAATGCCCCCTGGCAACTTCCGCGCCCTTTCGATTGCTGAACGGGAAGAGCTCACTCAATAATCGTTTGTAAAAAATTCTCTTCTCCGTACAATAGGGAGCATGTTTAGTTTTGCTCGGCTATTCGCCAAAGGACCATTTTCTAGTTTGCAGGCTCATATGCACAAGGTGCAGGCTTGCATGGCAAAGCTGCAAGAGATTTTCGATCTCTTTTTCCAAGGAAGACATGATGAAATTGAAGCGAAGGTTCTTCTCCTTTCTGATGAAGAGCACGCTGCAGACATCATCAAAAATGAAATCAGAAATAGTCTGTCGAAGGCCTATTTCTTAAGTGTTGATCGGGCCCAAATTCTCGATATCATTTCGCTTCAAGATGCACTTGCAGACCAAGCGGAAGATGTTGCCCAGTTTTTGGTCATGCGCCGATTGAAGATCCCTCCCTCCTTGGAGAAAGTATTTAAGGATAGCATCAATAAGAACATCGATGCTTTTTGGGACGTAGTAAAAATTATCAATAAATTGGATGCTTTAGTGGAAGCTTCCTTTGGTGGTGTAGAAGCGGAGAAAGTCCGCACGCTAGCCAATCAGATCGCCTTTAAAGAACATGAGGCAGATGTGCTCAAAGGAGCTTTTTTGAAAGAGTTATTCAATATTGCTGACGACCTTTCGACTGCTGAGTTTTATCTTTGGAACTACCACATTGACCACATCAATCGCATTTCTCATCTGTCAGAAAAGTTAGCCATGCGCATTGATACGTTAGTAACAATAAATTCGTAAATCTAGATGGGAATAGACACAATCCTCATCATCATTGTTCTGGTATCCGGAGCTTACATGCTTTGGAACATCGGGGCAAACGATGTAGCCAATGCGATGGGAACCTCCGTCGGCTCGAAGGCGCTCACTCTTAAGAAAGCGGTGATCATCGCTGCTGTTCTTGAGTTCCTTGGCGCTTTCATTTTGGGCTCGAACGTTTCTGAAACCATCCAGAATGGGATTGTTGACCCCCAGGTATTTAGCGGACAGCCGATGATCTTCATTCTCGGGATGATCGCCGCACTGATTGCTACTGCCCTTTGGCTTCAAGTCGCCACCTTTTTCCGCTGGCCCGTATCGACTACACACGCCATCGTAGGAGCGATCCTCGGATTTGGTGCGGTGATTGGAGGGTTTGAAGCGGTAAAGTGGGATACTGTAGGCTCGATTGCACTGAGCTGGGTCATCTCCCCCGCACTGAGCGCTCTGATTGCCTATCTAGTGTTTAGCTATGTGCAAAAACTGATCTTATACTCACTTTGTCCTGTAAGCTCGACCATTAAAATTGCGCCGTATCTTTTAGCGATTGTTCTATTCACCATGTTTGTGAGCCTTGGGTCAAATGGGATCAAAAATCTACACGTAGACATTTCTATCGGATGGGTCCTTTTGATTTCTTTAGGTATTGCAGGCATTGCTTTTCTCATCGCAAAGTTTTTTCTCAGGCGATTCCCTGTTCGAGAAGGGATGGCAATTCAAACATCTGAGCTGCAAGGAGAACAATTACACGCTCTCTATAAAGCGATTAAGCATCTCTCCCGTTTTAAAACGACTGCCTCTGAACCCTACGTCAGTGAAATCAATGCGATGACGACGAATCTTCGAACGATTGTAGGAGAGCTCAAGAGTAAAAAAGAGGAAGAGTCTCACATCTCTAACGAATATCAGATCGTGGAGAAAGTTTTTGCCTACCTTCAAATCGTGAGCGCTTGCTGCGTTGCCTTTGCCCATGGAGCGAATGACGTTGCGAATGCTGTGGGACCTGTAGCTGCTGTTATTGACATGATTCGACACCCAGGAAATCTTGGTGCTACTGCGATGATTCCCCTCTGGCTTCTTGCCTTCGGAGGTGTCGGTATTGTGATTGGCCTTGCAACCTACGGCTGGCGCGTCATTGAAACGATTGGAGAGCGGATCACCATGCTCACCCCTACTCGGGGTTTTTGCGCAGAATTTGGCGCAGCAACCTCCATCTTGATCGCCTCCAAACTAGGCCTTCCTATTTCTACCACGCAGTGCGTTGTGGGAGCGGTTCTTGGTGTGGGGCTTGCAAGAGGTCTCTCTGCCTTAAACATCCGCGTCTTAAGAGACATCTTCGTCTCCTGGATCATCACGCTACCTTGTAGCGCGATCGCGACAGTGCTCCTTTTCTATCTTCTGAACACTCTTCTCGGCTCTTACACACTAACATAAAAACAGCCCGATGAGAATCACCGGGCTGTTGAAAACTACTATTTAGCGACGATGATTCGACCATCGAGGCGGCGCGCATCTTCGGCATTTGCTTGCCAGTAGAGGCCCCAGTAAAGAAGAGATAGCGTTGCGATCATCCCAATCCAAAGGAAGATCACCTTCACCACCGTCATTACATCTTCTCCCCCTTGCAAGAATAGAGAGTCGTGGAAGTCAGAGACAGCAGCCCAAGGAGGAGTCATCGTACCCTGATCGGCCGTTTCAATAACTACAGGACTTTTGCCTCCCCCTGTGCGACCCGCTGCTGCAGCAGCATGAGAGACATTCGAGCCCCCTTCTCTTGGAAGGAAGTCGGTAATTTTTTGCACCTCTCGGCTTAAAGGGCTCGTTGGACTCTTTTGAGGAGCCGTGTTCTGAGGGGTCACCAAAGGAGAAGAGAGTGATTCCAGACTGTCAATCGTTCTCGATTGTGGGGTCTTCTGTTCCGTATCCAATGATTTCGATGGACTCACCAATTGGTGTTCTCCTGAAGGTAAAAGATCCATCTCAGTTGATTTCGGTGAACTTTGCATTGATGCAACAGGGGGGGAGTTTTCTCCCGTCTGGCTCTTAAAAAGAAGTCGTGGACTTGGAGATTGCCTAGACTCCGATACCAATTTCTGCATATCTTCTAAAGACATTTCCTCATACGTGTCTCCATGATTAACTGGGCTTCCTATTTGTTGAGAATAGGCGAACACATCTACTGTTAAGTCTTGAATACCTAGCCTACTAGGAGAACTCAGGGGTATTGTTGAGCTTGGACAAAGGTCAAGCTGTCTCTCTAGTTCCGTTTTGTCATGTTCTATAGAAGAGCCTAAGCTACTTGTCCTAAAGTATGAATCCATCTGATCAAACAGCTCACCTGCTTTACTTTCTGAAGGTGGTGAAACATAGAGAGCATTTCTTCTTTTTGAAGGAGAGCTGTTTTGGCTATTTGGCGTTAAGTCATTTCCACTCATATCAAGAATTCGAGAGACGGCCGATAGATCCTCTTCTAATGAGGGGGAAACTAACGGATCAAAAGAGAGGTCTTTTTGCGCTGAAGAGCGGGCGGGTGATGGGGAAAAATAAGAAGCATCGCTCACCTCTGAAACTTCTAAGCAGAAGAGCTCCTCTGAAGGGTGATAGTTTGTCAATGTCTGTGTCATCTCACCAGGATAGAGGGGAATATTTCCCAACACAAACTCAAAGATCTCTAAAACGAGCTCTAAAGTAACCGTATCGCTATCGGGGCGGAGATTATCCGCAACAGCAATGAGAAAATGGAGAGAGTAAACCCCTTTTTCAGGAAGATCAGTTCCTTTTCCAATAGCTTGAATAAAAGCCTCCTCTTCACTCTTTAGATATTCAGATACAAGCGTAGACCAAGCTTCTCCATTTCTCCAATAAAGGCGGAGGTAGTCGTAGACGAAGTTCGGGCCATAAGTTTGTTTCATATTTTCCAGTTCTGGAAGAATGAGACGAGCTTCACAGGGTCCCCGCACATGAAATGGAGCGTACTTTCTCACAGGAAAGAGATCCACATGAGCCAAATGGTCAATGGTATATCGAAATTGCTCTAAACCTGCTTTTGCTTGCCGAACTAATTCACTGGTAAGAAGTTCCCATTCCACTAAAGTTTTCAAGATGTCAATCGCGACTTCTCGATCTAAAGCAGCAAAGTATCGGCATGTCTCGATTGCAAAAAGCACTGAGTGAGCGCAGTTGAGCTCTCCACCAAATGCTAGATTTTCATCTTTAAAAAAGTTGACAATCGACTGATTCCACTCTTCATCACCAATCTTCCAGTTTTCCCAGAGGTAGTAATAGCAGTTCCAAGCTGATCTCCGATCATCTTCACTTTTGACGTTCAGAAGCTCAAGATGAATAGGAGTGGCATCGACCCCATCATCATCTGTTACCTTGTCACATTCAAAAGGATGGAGGGGCTTAGGCTCTTTCATTTTCCCTAATACGGCTAAAACACTAAGAGCGTTCTCTTCTGTACCAGGGTGAGGTTCAAAAGATGGAATGTCATATGAAGTCACCCCTTTTTTGCTAAACACTTTTGGATCTGAATCTCCACTATCAATTTGGAAACTACCCCACTCTATCTCAATCGGATCGATATGCCGTTTATCTGCCCCAATCATACTGAGCCAAAGTTGCCGGGTAGTTTCATAATGCTTAGGGGCCATTCGGATGTAGTATTCTGCAGCCTTATGGGTGAATAGTTGTTTTTGAAATAAAAATTCCAACACGCGGTTATCGTCAGGCATTTTGCCTGAAGCATTTGCAAGGCGGCTCAAAATCATGAAACCGAGCGATACTGAAGTGAGTACATCTGAATCGGGAAAAGTGGCATAACTATCGTTATTTTCCTGAAGAAATTTTTCTAAGGCGGCGGCAGTCTCACCTGCTTCATCAAATTCCATGCGAAGAATATAGTTGATTACACTAGGGATGCCATGTGACTGTGCTGCTTGAAGCGCCTTAAAAATGGCTTCTACCGGTTCAACTAAGACGATTTCTTTTTTTTCTAGACTTAGAGAAGGGGTGGGTCTTTTAATGATAGGTGTAGCTGTTTGTTCTATAGCAGCAATTGAAGGGTCTTCTTGGACAACTCCGAGACAATTTGTACCCTGATATTTTAATTTTTGATCATTTCCATCTAATACCATGATGGTATCGGAAAATTTGATACGTGTAGAACCTTCTAAAGACATAAAAAAACCATGATTTTTATTAGTTTGGGCTCTAATTCTATCAAAATGAGAGACTTTTAGCTACTGATTAGGAGATGGAGAGTGAAAGAAAAAAAATGTTTACAGAGAGCCTCTTCTCTGTTATCAGAAAGGACAATACTTTTAGGGGACCCTCGTGGAATTTACATTAGACCATAAAGTCAAAAGATTCTCTCAACAGATTAAACATTATTTAATTACGATGATGGGAAAGACGGTTGAGGAGGCGACTGATGAAGAATTTTATCGAGCTTTTAGCTGGGTGCTTCGGGAAGAGGTGATGGTCCACTGGGCTGCAACAACCCACAGTCACATGCAAAAACGGGCCCGAAAAATGTACTACTTTTCGATGGAGTGGCTCCCCGGTCGAGTCCTCGTCAACAATGTGACGAATATCGGCTCGATTGATCTTGTCAAAAGACTTCTCAAGTACATGAACCGCGATACGACGAATATCATTAATGCTGAAAGGGATCCAGGACTTGGGAATGGGGGTTTAGGGAGATTGGCTGCATGCTTTCTCGATTCACTCGCAACTCATGACTACCCAGCGATGGGTTATGGTCTTCGTTACCACTACGGAATTTTCGAACAAGAACTTTGGTCTGGGGTTCAGATTGAGCGCCCCGATTGCTGGCTTCTCAATGAAGTACCCTGGGAGCTGAGACGCGACTCTCATGCAGCGAGTGTGCAGTTCAATGGACGTCTCGTCACAAAGAAAAATAGACATAACGAAGAAGTTCATAATCTTGTTGACTATGAAGAGGTTAGAGCACTTCCATATGACCTGCCTATTATTGGATACAATCCAAAAGCAGATTATTCTGCACTCACCTTGCGCCTTTGGACAACAAAAGAATCCCCACTCAACTTCTTACTTGCCCGCTTCAACGCAGGAGATCTCAGCGATGCTGCCAAAAATACAGCGCTCACAGATGTTCTTTATCCAAATGATCAATACTCTCTTGGTCTTTTCATGAGGATTAAGCAGGAATACCTTCTCGTCTCGGCAGGACTACAGGACATTTTCAAACAATTCCATATGACTTTTGATGACATTCAGGAGTTCCCTGACAAGATTCGGATCCAGATCAACGACACCCACCCCACACTCATCATTTCTGAGCTGATGAGACTTTTGACAAGATACTATGAATTCCGATGGGAAGAGGCTTGGGACATTACAAAAACAGTTTGTAGTTTTACAAACCACACGGTCCTCAGAGAATCTCTAGAGGAGTGGGATCACCAGCTCATGAAGCAAATCCTTCCTCGACAGATGCACATCATCGAGAAGATCAACTTCGACTTTTGCAACCAGGTTCGCTCCAAATACCCAAACGATGAAGCTCGCGTCCGCAGAATGTCGATCATTGAGAATGAACGGGTAAGGATGGCACACCTCGGGATTGTGGGAAGTCACAAGGTGAATGGCGTTGCAGCTCTTCACTCAGAGATCTTGAAAAAGAGTCTCTTTAAAGATTTCCACGAGATGTTTCCAGGGGTCTTTACGAATGTCACAAACGGGGTCACTCCAAGACGCTGGCTCCTTAAATGTAATCCAAAATGGGCAAGCCTCATTTCAGAACTCATTGGAGATGATTGGGTAAGAGACCTTTCCCACTTGAATCGCCTCCACGATTTTGCGAGAGACCCCGTCGTTCAACAGCGCTTTATGGAGATTAAAGATGAAAATAAAGAGCGACTTTTAAGTGCCCTTTGTAAACAGAAGAAGGATCGTTACGGCTCCTCTGTTGACTGCTCAAAAGAATTCTTCCTTGAAAAAGGAGTTCTATTTGATGTTCAGGTTAAACGTTTCCACGAATATAAGCGGCAGCTCATGAACGCCCTTCATGCGATCATCCTCTTCAATGAAATCAGAAAAGATCCAAATTCCCACACTGTAAAAAGAAAGATCTTGATTGGCGGGAAAGCGGCTCCTGGTTACGAGATGGCCAAAATGATCATACGATTGATCTACATGATCTCGAGAAGGATCAACAAAGATCCGATCGTTGGAGAAAAGCTCAAAGTGATCTTCATTGAAAATTATAACGTCTCGAAAGCAGAGCTCATCATCCCAGCTGCAGATCTCTCTGAGCAGATATCGACTGCTGGGCAGGAAGCATCAGGTACCTCAAATATGAAGTTCTCCATGAATGGCGCTTTGACGATCGGAACTCAAGATGGTGCCAACATCGAGATGAAGGAAGCTGTGACAGAAAAATGGTGGCCCTTTACCTTTGGACTCACCTCTCAAGAGGTGGATGAATACCATAGAAACCATTCTTACAACCCAGAGTTTTTTATTTCCCAAAATCCTATCCTTCAAGAGGTGATCAACTGCCTAAAAGATGACACCTTTGCTGAAAACGACGTGGAAAAAGAAGCGCTTCAAAAGATTTGTAACTCCCTTCTCATCGATCGCTACTTCGTCTTGAAAGATCTCATTAGCTATAGAGAAACGCAGCGCAAAGTAGAAACGCTCTTTCAAGATCCTCACCGCTGGGCAGAATATGCGATTCACAACGTAGCGAGCATGGGAGGCTTCTCCTCAGACCGCTCCATTGAAGAGTATGCTAAAAATATCTGGGGACTAGAAAAGTGTCCGATCGACAAGCAAGAGCTCAACAGAGTCAACAAAGAGTTCCATAACAGCGATAGATGTTACATTGCCTAAATTATAAAGCTTCTTTGGGAAGAGACCACTTCTCGAGAAGCTTTTCGAATGTCCCATCATCTTTCATCTCCTCTAGAGCTTCTTCAAAGATCTTCATGAGATGACCATTCTTTTGATGCGGACTTACCAATCGAATCCCCTCATCGAGTAGGGGTGATCCGACGATCTTGAGCTCTGTTGAGTATAGATCATTGATGCAGCTGGTAGCTGGTATAAGTGGCACGAGTGTCCCGAAAGCTTTTTCTTTAAGAAGATCCTCTAAGGCTTCATTGACATAGCTATAAAACTGGAGCTCTACCTCTGGGTATTTCCCCATATAGTCAAGGAGCCAGGAGCCTTTCGAGATGAGGAGAACTTGATTCTTCATATCTTGAAGAGAATCGATAGGGCTATTGATCGGGACGATGAGGACAGGTCCTGTCTTCATAATGAGAGGAGAGAAATCATACTCTTTTTCATTCATCAAGGTAGGCTTCATCGAGGTCAAAATCGCATCGTAGCGGTCTTGCTTCAGTCCATCGACGAGGTTATCCCAGTTCATCGATACCCGCTCGAGTTGGATCTTCTTACGAAGAGTCACCTCTTTCATGAGCTCTGTCATGAAAGCAAAGAGATTTGCCTCCTTGTTTGCTGTGTCGAGAGGGAACCAAGATGGGTCTAATCCGATCCGGTAGATCTTAGGATGGCTACTACCACATCCTAGGAGAATAAAGATAAAAAGATATAAAAGAGCGGTTTTGAGATTTTTCATCATAGTACCAGAATAAAGTGATGTTTAGATTTTTTCTACATCATAATTTAAATTACTGATAACGAATTGATTGACATTTATTTTCATGAAAGATGGTATTTAAACTGACTTTCTGCTTAATCTCAGGCTAGGAGGGCGCCCCATGATAGAACCTATTATTCCCCATAAGGAGTTGTTAGATGAGGTAGCTCTAACGTTGATTCCGATCAACTTACAGCTCAGAAACGTCAGTGCACTCCTCAAGTGGTTAACGAGTATTCAAGTAGCTGGTGACGAAAACATCACCCACCCGACTCACTGGATTGCGGCGATCAACCCAAAATGGAACTTTCTTTTTGATGAGAAGCTCCAGGGTCTGGTCCATCTACAAGAGTTCATCAATGATATGGAAGCTCCACTGACTCAGTTAGTGGCCCTTTTAAGCGATTTTGCTCCATTCAAAGATCTTCAAAACTCGATCTATAGTTTGCAACAAGCCTATTCAGAAATCCCTTACATTGAAACAGAGGTAGCTCTTCTTTCAAGTGAGTGTAATATCTTGGAGCAGAAAGAACTACTCCCGACACTCCTCTATTATCTCGACAAGGTCACTTCTTTTGTCATGAAAGTAGATGGATTGAAAGGAGCGGCGCTCCATGCAATGATTGATAGCGCTTCTTGCGCTCTCTTTGCTTTTGAAACTCCCGTCGAAGGGTCACGTCAAAAGAGCCGAGAGCCTTTGGATCAAACGTTTGATTTTAGAAGAGTCTGAAGAGGAGAGATCCTCTTTATGCTCTTCTAGAAAAGAAAGCTTCCCTTCGATCTCTTTGAGACATCTCATTTTGATGTCCCCTCGTCCTCTCTGATCTTGATCACGAGTGGGGATCTTCTGCTGGATGAGCTCGATCATTTCAATCTGCTTTTCCCCTTCATACTGTTCGATGAGCTCTTCTTTCAACTGCTGGGGCGCTGGGCGAGAGGCTAAAATATAGCTCGCCTTCATCGGCATCCGTTTGAGTTGATCCCGAAGAAGATCATTCGATAAGGAGTGGTAGAGATCGTAGAATGCAAGAGCGTTGTAGGCAGTTTTACGACTCTGAAACGTCGCATCCATCCAAGCGGTAAAGGCTCTTTGATCTCCATATGATTTTAAGATCTCGCGCGCTCTTGAGATCCTCTCTCCAATCAGCACTACGGCTTGCTTTTGGATCGATTTCAACTCCGCAGTAATCTGCGTGAGCTGCGCAAGATCTCTTTCAAAATGTTCATTCGGATGTAAAAGTGATGCGAGTTCTTTTTTTTCTGCCACTGTGAGTTCCTTCACAGCAAAAAGGGAGCGGAAACTGTTGATGGGTTGCACATCTCCTCGAACAGCCGCCTGTCCCCTCTTTTCTAGAAACTGTCTCGCCATCTCCTTTGCATCAGACATGGGCTAGTACCTTCGATTCCACACGGGTATGAAACTCTTCTGCGAGCTTTTTGTAATCTTCTGAAGCTCTCGCTTGTGGATAGGCATCGATCACAGGCTTTCCTTTCAAGATTGCTCTCGATACGGAAATATCTCGTCTAATCTTCGACTCAAAAAGCTTTCCAGGAAATGCCATTTCAATCGCTTCAACAAATGCTGCGTTTGTTGCACCGCGGTCATCCCAGAACGAAAGGACCACACCGATGATGTCCATTGCATGGTTCTCTTGAATCTGTGCATGGTATTCGCGGAGGCGATTGAGAGCTAAAATACTGTATGGCTCTGGAATCGAACAAATGAGGGAGTATCTCGATGCAAAAAACGCGCTCTGCGTGAGCCAGCCTAAACTTGGCGGCGTGTCGATGAACACATAATCATAATCGACGTGGAGAAGCGCTTTTCTGAGCCTTTCATGCCCATACAGATCGTTCACTACAGGCCCTGTTGCTTCTACACCATCTAAGTAGACGTTCGCTGTGACGATATCGAGACCTGGAACTGCTGTTTTTTGAATCACTTCAAGGATCGATTTCTCCCCTTGCAAAACAGGAACCATCGTCATGAATTGATCAGAGCTAAACCCGAGTCCTGTGCTCAAGTTTGCCTGCGCATCGAAGTCGATTAAGAGGACTTTTTTCTGAAAGAATTTTGCTAAGTAAACTCCCAAGTGCAATAC
Organism: uncultured bacterium; assembly: GCA_964655475.1. GTDB lineage: Bacteria > Chlamydiota > Chlamydiia > Chlamydiales > VGMA01 > VGMA01. The sequence goes on along the minus strand of CAZZMO010000010.1, from coordinate 3,394 downwards.
TGTCGATGTCTTTGCCGTTCCACCTTTAAAACTACAAACCGTTACCGTGTCCATATTCGCTCTCCTATATTCAGATCATAGGATAACTGAGCGGCATTTTCCTGTGTATACGAAAGTGAGGTTACTTGGTGGCTTCGAAGATCATGAAGTTGCGCCCTTTTGGCTTATCTGATTCATAGCCGCGGTGGATGACAACATTCTGAAAGCCCACTTTTTCTAAAAGGGCCCGGAATTCATAGTGGGAATACCAGCGGAGCGAGAGCTCTCTTTCTTGCCATTTAAGGAGGTGCGTCCCTTGCCACACTTCACTTCTGACTCTTCCTTGAATGCACTGCTCTACAGGATCGTGATAATTTTTTTCTCTTCTGATGAAGCGAAGACCTTTACTCACCTCTTTCCGATCACTCACCACTCTCCAATCACTCGACTCTGAAAGAGACCAAGGATAAAATAACGAGATGAGAACTTTCCCCCCATCACCGAGGGACCTATACATTTTTTCTAAGCTGAGTTCTGCATCGGCTCGATTTGAAATGAGCTGAAAAGAGCCGAGTGCCACATAGATCAACGCGTAGGGTTTCTTAAGGGAGAGTTCTTCCATCTTTTGATCATGCATGATGGGACGCTCGAGTCCCATGACGCGGGCATGCTTGGCACACTCTTCGCGAAGATTTCGAGACGATTCGACACCCTCAACATCGAGCCCCTGTTTTTTTAAGGATAAAAGGAGCCTTCCTGCACCAGATGCAAGCTCTAAAATGGGCCCTTGAGCCCTTCTTGCAAACGATTCATAAAAATGGGTCTCTTTCTCATCAATGTGAGAGGTCCAGTAGTCGAATAAATCTTGTAAGAGACCAGATCGATCCATCATTTATCCTTGATTTTCTGGGCAACGTTTTCGGAGCCCACTGTCACCACGGTCCATTACATGCCTATGGATACCTCTCAGCTCTTCAAGCTGAGAGCGGTGTGCGTTGTGATTCTCTGTCGGCTTTGTACCCGCCACAGCGACATTCCAACAAAATGCAGCCCTAGCTACATCCTGTATACACTCTCCATAATCCTTTGCATCTTCCCCTCGAAAAAAGCCCCCCCTCGTGGAGACACCGAAGAAGCTTTACTAAAGAGCCCTCTTCCTCAGCTTCTATGAGACGAGATAGCACCCTCTTCCCAAGGCCAATGGAATTTACCCCACTCCTAGCAAGCTCTCCCTCATTCAGCTCTTCTAAGAAGCTCTCCAAAGCTTCAAGCCCCATCTCATCGACCCTCTCGATCACATGGTCATACGCCGCGATCTTACCCTTCTCCCGGCAGACATTGGAGAACTCCCGATAGAGCCCGCCACCATCGCCCACAAGACAATGTAATATAAATCCAAAATACATGTAATTAACCAATTGATTTGTCAAAATATTATACACTAATTCAAATATTTTTTCAAACTTTGAGACTGTCTGCGAATTTTGTTTCTGTCAATTCAAATTCGGGGGGCAATATACTATGTCGATATTGCCCCGAATTTGAATCGAAAATGGGCCAAAATAACTCTCAAAATCGACGAAACCAAAAATCGCAGACAGTCTCTATACCAAAACAAAAAGGTCACTGAAGAATTCCCCAGTGACCTCGTCTACTACTCGAAGTAAACGCCTTTCAGGCTCTTAATAGTCTTTTGAGCTCTTAAATTCATTCTCTTCGCTAAGTGATCGACCCTGTCTACTTAGAACTCTAACCCATTCTTCCTCGTCTTGGAAAACTTGAGCCTCTGCCATAACTGCATCATAGCTTGGAGGAGACAGTTCGTGGTTATAGTGAGCCTCGGCCATGACCATCTCTTGATGAAAACGGGCACGCGCCATCATCTCATCAGAAAAGTCCATTCCTGTCCCTACTGGCAGATCTCCTTCAATAGTCTTGCCATTTGGGATCAAAACTCCCTCATCATCACCATCGAAGAACTTATCATCTTTTTTGTTCAATGAGTCGATCTGTCTTTGCTTGTAAGCATCGATCGCAAGGCAAACTAAAGCAACCCAGCCAGCAATCGTCGCAGTGAAGATCGTGAGAGCGATCATCGCAACAACTCTTCCCACTTCTCTCCAACCTGTCGTTGGCGTTCCAAGGAAGTTACCAAACACGTACTGAAGATATGTCTTTGGCGCTGTATCAAGCTCTTTCTTATCAGACATATCGTCCTCAAGAAGCTTTCCTTCAGGAATCTCTTCATTTTCAACTGCTTTGGCAGCAGGAAGGCCAAGAGCTTCTGTGATCTCAACAGCTTTAACTAGGACCTCTCCTACTTGGTTCATCTCAGCGATTTGTCGATCCCCTTCGATATCCACCATCTCAGCTATTCCAACTATGATCTCTGCTGCTTGGAGCCTCCCAGCCATCTGTTGATCTTCGTATTCCTCTTCTGAGACATCTAAGCTCAGCGCCAGAGCTGCGTTCAGCATCTCTGCATCATTCATCTCTTTTGTTGGCGATCCACGATCTTCCCTTCCAGCCGCTGCAGAAGCATAAGAATTCCCTTGTGGATACAAAATCGCAAGCGGATTTGACTTTTGTTTCAATACTGGGCTAGGCACAGTAGAATCTCTATGTTCTGGAGCCTTCATAGCAGATACTGGGCTTGGTGAGGTCATCATTTCCGCCTGCAGACGTTCTAAGGCGGCCTCTTCTTCCTCTCTTGAATCCACAGATCTTTCAACTTCTTGTTGCTTTACAGATGTCTTTACTGGTCTAGGCATTTGAGGGTTTAAAGCAGAGCTTGCTGCTGCAGCTGTAGTAATTTTAATCGATGTGCTTGCGACAGAAGGGATTCCTCGAATTTTCGCTAAATGAGGAGCGAATGAAGCTACATTGTTTTGAGTTCTTTCTGTAGACATGGCCTGAAAATGAGCCTGAGCATTTCTGATATTTCCAGTGAAATCTTCATTTTTCAGGTGCTCTTCTCCATCGTGGACTAAATCGTAGGCGCCATTCCGAACAAGCATCGCTAATAATCCAGCTAGCCGGTCATGATTTGCTGCAATTCCATTTGCAGGGAACATGAGATCAAGGAGCATATTTCCAAATTCAATTGAAGTTGGATGCTTTGCTCCACCTTCAGCAGCTGCCTGGAGTTCATCACTGCTATAGAAAAATTGTAAGATGCCATTGCGATGCTCAGCGAGAGACATATCGGCATTCTTGATGATCCACTCATACGCTGCCCCAGCTCCCCCTTGACTTACTGACAATTTTTGTAAGTGCTCTGTAACTGCGGTTCTGTTCATTGCTTTGATTTGAGAAGCTTCATCTATACCCAGCGTGCTAATTACGAAATCACCAGTGGCATTCCATGCATAACTCAAACCACCTTTAATATCTGAGAACATATTATTATCCTTTT
>CAZZMO010000009.1:0-55831 GCA_964655475.1 uncultured bacterium | reverse complement strand
AAATAAAAATATTTTAATTCTTTTTTTTAAACGAATATGTTAGAATGCGTGTTAAATAATAAAATTGGAGTTTTTTATGTCAGGATTGAGTGCTAATATGAATAATATCAGTGAAAGACTGTTTCAAGATATTAATTTTTACGAATCATGCCATATTTTAGCGGCTACAAATCGAATACCTGTATTGCCCGTTCCCGCTGGAAAGAATATCTCTTATGAAGATACCCGAGACTCAACTTACATATTACAGATAGGTATGATTGGAACGGAAAATCTTGAAATTCGGCCTGGAGGCACTCCATTAATTAACGGAAATAGAATGTTCGGTCCCTATCCGAATACAGTAAGTAGATTAGATAATTTAGTAATTCCAGCGCCTATGATACTAGCAGGAGATAAAATTACCCTTATCGCAGAAAGAACTATTGAAGTTGGAAAAACAATCGCCAATTCAGCTATTCAAGGACCCGCACCTGCCTATATTTGTGCAAAAAGTAGATTTGAAGCCAGAGCACCCCTTATTGAAATTGCCAGAGCTAATCTTCCTCTAATACCAAACGAAGGATATCTAGATTGCCAAAAATTAACTATCTGCAGCCCTAGAAATCCAACAGATGAGATAACCAACCAAATCGAAATTGTTCTAAGCTGGGTAGATGATGCCGCAGAAGTAGAAATTATCCGTGTTTAATATTAAAGGGGCAAGGCCCGATGAGGAGGGAGCTTTTTTAGCTCCCATCCTTTCATACAACCTAACCATTAGCCACAATCTGTAAGTTCTTTTCCATCTTGTAACCATTTTACCCTAGCCGTTTTTTATTTATTAGAGGATGTCTTGTAATAGTTCGTCGACGAATGCTTCGATCGTATAGGGTTTGGCAGCTTCGATGCAGGGCTCTTTGGGCAGGGAGAGGCATTTGAGCGCTGCAGTGGCGAGATCGTGAGAGATGTAGCCGTTTTGGCCGTTCCGGATGTATTCTTTGGCACCGAGGGTTGGTTTTGAGGCGATGGGGACACCTCGCTGTCCTGCTTCGATGAAGGAGATGGGGAAGAGCTCTTCTGTCGAAGAGGCAATGAAGACGTCAGCCTCTTTTAAGATGGCACTCATGATTTCTGGTGTATCGGGGTAATAGAGAATGCGGGACTGCCATTTTTTGGCGAGAGGGGCGTTCGTGATGACAATTTGAGTTCCTGGAAGAGGCAATTGACAAAACTCATCGAGCCCTTGAGAGCCTCGAAAGACAAAGATGGGACCTTCGCAGTGGTCTAGGAGGGGAAGAGACCTCTCTTCTGGTTCTTTGGCGCCAGGTGGCAAATAGTGGATCGGTAAGTGGATGCCATGTTTGAGAAGGATGTTTTTTGCTCCCCGGTTTGGCACAAAGATCTTTTCTATTTTCTTCGGCAAGCTTGGAACGGGCAAGGAGAGGAAATGGTACTTCAGGGGATAATTTCTTAGATAATAGCGGGTGAGCCACCTCACTTTTTGGGTGAGCATCACATGGACTTCGTCAGGGATGAACCATTTCGGGACCCTCTCGTTTTGTCCGATGACACACACTTTGTGCCCCCTTTTTTCAACTTCTGGAAGAAAAGGGAGAGAAATATCTGTTACAAAGAGGATCTTCATAAGCTTCCTTATAAAAGATCTCTAAAAAAAATCAAGAAAAGACGATACTGATGGGTATGAAAATTTGGGCTATTGGAGATTTACACCTTTCTTTCGGCGTTCCAGACAAGAGTATGGGGGTATTTGGCCCTGCTTGGGAAAATTATGAAGAGAGGATCGCATCTTTTTGGAAAAAGGTAGTCTCTGATGAAGATCTCGTCTTACTTCCAGGTGACATCTCTTGGGCCATGCGCCTTCCTGAAGCGCTCATCGATTTAGAGTGGATCGCAAAGCTCCCTGGAAAAAAAGTGATGATCCGGGGCAATCATGACTATTGGTGGCCCTCTCAAAAAAAATTAGAAAGCGCTCTGCCCCCCTCCATTTTTGCTCTTCACAACAACGCTATTACTTTTGGTGATGTGACCATTGGTGGCACTCGCCTTTGGGACACGAATGAATTTAGCTATAACGAAGCGATCTTATTCCGAGGGGATCCTCCAACGACTTCCAAAGAAAAAAATGATGAAGATGAGAAGATCTTTCTCAGAGAGCTTGAGAGACTCAAACTCAGTTTAAATGCCATGTCGAAAGAGGCCAAACATAGACTCGTCATGCTCCACTATCCACCGATTGGCCCAAAAGCTCTCCCCACCAAAACTTCTCAGCTCCTAGAAGAAGCTAAGATCGACATTTGTGTTTTTGGCCACCTTCACAGTATTAAAAAAGAAGCGAATCTTTCTTACGAGCTGAACGGCATTCGCTACCAATGCGTCTCTGCTGACTACATCAACTTCAAACTCGAAAAATTAGATTTGTAGGATCTTGAGATACCAGGGATTTTTGCTCTGGAATTTTTCATCTCCAGAAAGAAGGCGAATGGCAATAGCCCCTTCTTGAAAAAGCTTTCCTTCCTCGCCAGGGAGTGTCCCTGCGACGGAGAGGAGCTCGGCGAGCTCTTCGTTCGTTTCAATTTTACTGACGACGAAACGGAAGAGGCTTAAGAAAAGTTGTGGACACTCTTTGGTCGATAAAAAGAAGAGGACCTCGAAGAAAAGTTCTAGATCTGGCTTTGCCATGAGCCCTTCGATGAAATGGGAGAAGAAGGTCGCCAGCTCTTCACTAGGAGACTTGAAAAAAAGTCGCACTCTGAGGTAGTTGAACCAGGCCGTTTCTTTGATGTAAGGATAAAAACCATCAATGAGTTCTGATGCGAGGGTATCTCGATCAAAATCGATCTGTTCATAGATGTAATCATAAATGAAGCTTTCTAAATCGTGAGCGAGATAGTCACTCACCATCGCGAAAATCTGTTTCGGTTTTTCCCCTGCATCTACATTTGCATCGAGAATATCTTGTAAGAGGAAAATCTTTTCCTGAAGCGCTTCATCATAAAACTGGTGATTGAGATCGTATTGATGGATGAGTCGATCGAGTTCATCACAAAAAATGGAGATCGACTTCTTTTCAGGGAGGATTTTTTTCCAGAGTTCAAAAAGGAGAAGATAGAGTTCTGCAGTTTTGTCCTGCTCGCTCGTCAAAAGATCAAACATATCCTCTGGGGAATCGGTATCGATCGCAAAGTAATTGAAACTGTCGCGATCAAAATGCAAACCAAATTTTTCTAGCCTTCGAAAGAGTTCTTCTTCTGAAAGGGACTCGTACTCTGCATACTCTTTTTGCCCTTGTAAAAAAAACAAATTATATAAGGCTTTGCCTAAAAACGGCATCTTATACCCAAGAAAGAAGTAGATGAGAATAAACAAAACTCATATGATTTTAGATATAAAAAATATTATGATTTAAATCAATGAGTAAAAAACACTTCTCTAAAAAACCTTTTATCCTTTTAGAGGTATTTTTAGCCATTGCTCTCCTCGCTCTCTGTTTGATCCCAATTGCCAGCAGCCCTTTTCGCCATTTTATCAAACAGACAAAAGCTTTGAAGCAGATGGAGCTCGAACGATTGAATGATGTCGCCTATCGAGATTTTCTTCATGAGCTCCCCTCGATTACAACGTTTCAAGATCTCCCCACTTCTCCAAACGGTGCGCTTCACCACCTAATGGGCCCTTACACCTTCAGGGTAGAAGAATGTGGCGATTATTCCTACCAAGCCTCGTTTTCCTACTGGATTGCAGCACCCAAAAAGGTGGAAAATCATGCACTTCTTCGGATTCAACTCGAGTGGATTCCAGAGGAAGAGGGGGGATTTTCTCCAGAAGCGACGATCTACGATCTTTTCATTGAAAAAAAATCTTCATAGTCCCATGGTGGGGATATGGAACCAAATATCCCTTTTACTCCCTATATTTCAGAAAAAGAATCTCCTAAAGAATTCACCATCCGCGCTCTCATTTTGGGACTCATTTTGGGACTCTTTTTCAACGTTGGGAATGCTTATCTAGGGCTCAAAGTGGGAATGACCGTTTCTGCGTCCATTCCTGCTGCTGTTTTATCAATGGCGATTCTGCGCACCTTTTTCAAGAATGTCTCGATCTTGGAAAATAATATTGTTCAGACGATTGCTTCAGTTGGAGAGGGGCTCGCTGCAGGGATTATTTTTACAGTGCCAGCCCTCTATTTACTGAGTGTTCCACCTTCGAATTACCAAGTTTTTGTCCTCTCCTTCTTGGGAGGTGTTCTCGGGATCTTGTTCATGATCCCCATGCGCCGCTACATCATCGTCAAAGAGCATGGCATCCTCCCCTTCCCTGAAGGGACTGCCTGCGCTGAAATCTTGAAAGCGGGAGAACAGGGGAAAGAGGGAGCGCTCTACGCCATCTGGGGGATCGTGATTGGAAGCGTTTATAAGCTCTGCTCCAGCGCATTCTACTTCTGGGAAGAGGAGAGCCGCTACACATTTTCCTACTTTGAAGGAACACAAATCAGCGTCGACGGATCTCCTGCCCTCTTAGGTGTGGGATACATGATCGGCCCTAAAATTTCTGCACTGATGCTCTCTGGGGGCATCTTTGGCTGGTGGGTCCTCATCCCCCTCATCAAAATGTTTGGAGATGGCTATCAAATCATTTTCCCTGCTACAACTTCCATTGCCCTCATGTCGGCCGAAGAGATTTGGAAGAATTACATCCGCTACATTGGCGCAGGTACCGTGGCTATCGGGGGGATCATCAACTTGATCAAAATCGTCCCCGTTTTGACTAAAACGCTCCATGTCGGATTTAAAGAGCTCTTTGCCGGGTTTCAACAAAACTCTCACGTCATCAGAACAGATCGAGATATTTCTGTCGCTTGGCTACTAGTTGGAACTTTTGCAGTCATGCTCCTTCTTTGGATCCTTCCAGGGATGAATATGAATCTTGTGACCATCATCCTTGTAGGGGTGCTTGCCTATTTCTTCTCCGCAGTAACCTCTATCACTGTAGGAATTGTAGGGAGCTCCTCCAATCCAAGTTCAGGAATGGTCCTCACGACACTACTCATCACAACTCTCATTTTCTACGCTGTCGGCTGGACAGAAAGGTTTTATCTCATCTCTGCCATCACCATGAGCGCCGCCTCTTTTGTGGCAATTTGCCTCGCATCAACAACTTCTCAAGATCTCAAAACAGGCTTCTTACTCGGAGCGACTCCAAGAAATCAGCAGGTGGCTGAAATCTGTGGCCTGATCCTCCCCTCTCTCTGCATGGGATTTGTTCTCTATCTTTTGAATCAAGCTTATGGATTTGGAACGACTGCTCTTCCTGCTCCCCAAGCGACACTCATGTCTCTCATTGCTGAAGGGGTATTGATGGGCAAACTCCCGATCCTCCTCGTACTGATTGGCGTGGTGATCGGCCTCGTCTTGGCGATGATGGAAGTCAAGATCCTCCCCTTCGCTATTGGTCTCTACCTCCCACTTTCTCTCAGTACTGCCACCATGATCGGAGGCGCTTCCCATTACATCGTCAAAAAGATGATCCGAGGGGATAAAGTGCAGGATCAAAAAGGGATTTTAACTGCATCGGGACTTGTAGCAGGAGATGCCTGCACAGGGGTCATGATCGCCCTCTTCACCGTTCTCGGATGGCTTTCCACCTCAGGAGAAGCCCTCATTTCCCGCTCATGGAGCCTCCTCTTTTTCTTGGGGCTTGCCCTTCTAATGATCTGGATTGCTAAACCCCGTTCAATCAGCTATACTGACGGTTCTAAAAAGTAGACCGGTGATGCGTATAAAAAAGAAAAGGGCCTTTACCTTAACGGAGATCTTGATCTCCCTCGGTCTCTTTTCGATCATTTTAGCGACCCTCTTTTCTTCTTTTAGAAGTGCAAGCTTACTCCAGTTTAAAGGGGAAAAAGGGCGCGCTCTCTCCCTCACGAGAAGTCATCTACAACAGAGGCTCAATCAAGTCTTTTTTTACTCTGACAAAAGCTCTTTTAAAGAAGAAGAAGATGAGTCTACTGGGATGAAAATCCTCTCCTTCTCCTTTGACAACCATATCGACCCCGACCCACTTTATTCCTCTATGATCAAAGGGAAACTTTACATCGATCGGAAGGATCAGCTCATCTTAGAGACCGCTCCTCTCACCCCTTCCGAAGAAAAAAGGGAAGAGATCCTCTGCCGAGGTGTCTCCTCGTGGAATCCTCTATTGGAAGATCAACTCCTCTCCATTGAGATTGATGAGATCCCCTTTGTCTTTCTCTTTCCAAAGATCGATCAAAAAGGATTTCAGCTGTGAATATCCTCCCCCTCGTCCTCTCATTCATTATGATTTTAGGGATGATCTCGATGTCCCTTTTTCAAGGGGCCCATCACACAGATTATCTAGCCTACCAACAAATCAAGTATCAAAAGGTTCAAAGGGCGCTTCAAAATAAGCTTGAAAAGAAGGCTTTAAGCGCTCATCTTCCTCCTGAAAAACCGAATAAAGGGGAGGCTAAAAAACGGACTCACTACATTTCCCCCCGCTTGAATAAAGAGGCAAAAGAGAGCTCTAAACTGCACATTGCCTCTCTATTTACCCAAAAAAAAGAGCCTAACCTCCCCTTGGAGAAAACCCTCTCCCGCCTAATTTTGATCCTCTACGGGGAAAAGGAATTCTTCTTCCACCCAAAATACTCCAAGGAAGAGCTCTCCACCATAATTGTTAAAAAAATTATTCAAAAAGGGAAGCAGGAGGAAGCTCCTACCCACTTCTCCGACCTTTATCCAGAAGAGATCGAAATTAAAAATATTTTTTATAAGATGCTCAAAAGTAAAACTCCCTTTGGGGATTACGTGTCTCTAGAGCCCTCGGTTCAAAGAAAACCGATTTGTATTAATGCGGCCTCGATCCCACTCCTTCAAGCAGCTTTTGGTCAAAAAATCACTACAGAAATTCTTCAAAAAGAAGAGGAAAAATATTTTTCCCAAGATTCTGGCTCCTCAACCTTGAAAGCTGATGATTTCAAAGAAATCCTTACAAAAACCAGTTCTTCAGAGTCACTGGACCTTCTCGTTCAATACCACTCCCCACGTAAAGAAAAAACTACAATTCGTCAAATAGATCCCAAATCAGACCTAGTACTATCTTTTTCAATCAAGCATCAAAGACAATAGTTTATTTGAGTTTGTTTCTATTGATTTAATTATGCTATAATATTGGGACATTTAATTAAAAATAAGTAGGTATTTCATGTTTTCTTCTATCTCCGAACTCCGCTCGATGTTAAGCTTTTCTGCGAAACCATCAGAGCTAGAGGCCATCTTTACAAACGAATGTTCTACCTTAGGAGAAGAAACGGCTTACCTGAACCTCGTAACAAAAGCGGCTTCAGACTCCGCGGTAGAAACTGAAATTTTGAGTATTTTTGAAAAATATCAGGGAAAAAAACAAGATGATGGGATTAAAAGAGATCTTTTTGCTCAGCACCTGATCAAACACGCGACTCCTACAGATGATTCTGAAGCAATTACAGAAACTCCAACGAGAAACCTTCTTCAAAGAATGATCAGAAGCCAAGTAGTCACTACAAATGATTTCCAAATAGTTGGCGGCGCAGCAAAAGATAGTAGCCTTGTAGTAAAGCTCCAATCTATCTATAGAGAAGATTTTGGAGCCATTTCTAGCCAAGCATCTAAAGCAGCAGGACAGTCTCTACTTTATTCAATGACCCTAAGCATGGCAAATACAGTTGGTAACTTTGCGTCTCAGCATCTAGGTGAGTTTTCAAGAAGTTTAGATTCTCATATTCAAGGATTGCCTCGGCTCGACAATATGAGCGCAGCTCGGTTGGCAATGACGTATGGTAATTATCTACAACATATGTCAGAGACACCAGCAGGGACCAATTTTAGAGCTCCTCCGCCTGCAATCAGCCCTACCTTTGATTTGATGGATGGAGAAAATAAGGATGATGATCTAGAAGTTGAAGTTTCTTTATCGGTCACTCCTGCAAGCTCAACTCATGTATCACCTGCGCCTTCTCCCGTTTTTGACCCTAATAAGATTATTGAAGATGAAGAAATAGAGAGACTGCTTAATAATCTTCCTCAAAATGTTGAGGATTGCGAAGAAGAACAGGGGTACATCGACGAAGCGCTAAGAAAATCTTTATTTGTTCCAGCAGCTAATATTTTGCAGCAGCTTGATGAAGTGATTGAGACATTGAAAGGAGCACCTCACACTAGCACTCCAAGAACTTCTCCCGAATTGAAGCGTGAAACAGGAGCTAGAGACCTTACTTTTTCACCGATTCATGAAGATGAAGAAGTTGAAGAGAGATCGGGTGTAGATCTGCCTCCTGCCAAAGTTTCTCCAGAAGTTTCTTTGAGATCTTCCCCTAGCGATCCTCTCCATGAACCAATGGCGAGTACAACGGCTAGACCACAAGTGTTCACAAAAGTGGGGCAGCAGAGTCCTGAAAATTCGACATCCTCATTTGATCAGAAAATCACCCTTATGGGTAGTTTCCCACTACCTGCTCATTTGTTAAATGGTGAAAACGATGATGTGTCACCAGAGAATCGCTTGCCGAAAGCAACCTTTGTTGCTAGTAGCGTAGGCATACCTCATGAAAGTGCCTTTGCAGCAAGAGAGGATGGAGAAAAGTCACCGACAAAATCGGTACATTCCTCTACAGAAGTGGAGTACATGGATGGATCTACATCGACAGATGATGAGCTCATGACAGCTGTTGAAGGGATGAATAAATGGTTGATGATCGATAAGTTTGACGGAATGATGGTCGCGAAAGTGGCTGTCTGGGCCCTCATGATCTTCTCGCTTGGACTTGTCTACGGTCTCATGGTTCTCGTTGCAAATAGCATCGATATCGCTAAAGAGCGTTCGATTCAGCAGATCGTGAAAGAGCACAATAATGGCTCTGGCAGCTTACTTCTCAAAGAACTCAGCGATAAGGTTTAATTTTTATTAGTAGGGCGGGGGAACAGAATTGTAAATTTTGTTCCCTTGTCTATTTCTGATTCTACATTGAGGGAAGCACCATGCTTTTCTAAGATGATCTTCACCATAGAAAGACCAAGACCTGCCCCTCCAAGCTTCCTCGCGTGGGCTTTATTGACGGTGTAAAACCGATCAAAGATGTGGGGAAGATTTTCTTTAGAGATTCCAATTCCTTGATCTTCAATAGAAAAGAGGACTTGATCTTCTTTTTCCTCTAGAGTTACGGTAATGTGGGCTTTGTCTTTGGAATATTTGATCCCATTTTGCAAAAGATTCATGATGGCGAGCTCGAGAAGATCGCTACTCCCATCGATGATGATTTCGTCTTGGTTTTGAAGCGTTTCGATATAGGCATCAGGGAAGACGCTCAAGATTTGATAAGAGCAATGTTCTACAAGAAGAGAGAGACTACAGGGCTCTTTTTTAATCTCTGTTAAATGGTCGAGATCAGCGAGTAAAAGTAGGTTTTTGACGAGTGATTCCATCCTCTCACAGTTCTTCAAGATCTTTTCAAGGATCGAGTCAAACATCTCATCAGGCATCTCAGGAATATCGCGGAGCGTCTCAGCAAAGCCTTTAATGATTGTTACAGGGGTTCTCAGCTCATGCGAAGCATTCGCAATGAACTCCCGTCCCATTTCAATCGATGACCTCTCTAAGGCCTTCTCTTTTTTCTTCCACCTGAACAAACCCATGAGAGCATTTTGGAGAAGATAGGGAATTTTTTGCAAACCATTAATAGAGCGGTTGGGATTTGGAAGGTTTCGATCTTCCAAAGATCCGATAGTTAGGGACGACGCGAGAGACCCCTTTGAGCTCTAAGGGAGCTTGCTCCTCGAAGAGGACCTCATCTTTCCCTTCCATCTTCTCGAAGGTGGTCTTGCAGACGATGATTTCCATCCCCTTAGCAGCAGAGCAAAGGCGCTCTGCTACGTTGACTACTTGTCCGATTACTGTATAGTTAGCTCGATCTCCGCCACCAACGTTCCCTGCAAAGACGACCCCTGTATTGATCCCCGTCCCCACTTCAAGGACTCGGAGCCCCTGGGCCTTTCTCTCTTCGTTCCACTTTTTCAAGTCTTCGATCATATCGATTGCGCAGAGGATCGCCTTCCCAGGCCCATTCTCGATATCGACAGGGGCGCCGAAGAGAGCCATGATCTCATCTCCCACATACTTGTCAACAACGCCATCGTAGAGCTCGATGAAGTCGGTCATCCGTGTGAGATAGCCGTTGAGAAGATTCAAAAGCTCTTCAGGATCAACTTGCTCTGAAAGGGATGTAAACCCTCTGATGTCACTAAACAGAATGGTCACTTCTCTTTTCTCTCCACCAAGCTGAACCCCGGTCGTCATGATCTTATGGGCAATTTTACTTGAAACGACCTTACTCAAAAGACCCTTGGCTTTTTCCCCTTCAATCATCGAGTCAACCATCTGACCAAAGGAATGGTAGAGCTTTCCTACTTCATCTTTGCTGTGGGTATCGAGATTGGGAAGATAAACTTTCGATAGATGCCCTTCACAAATCTGCTCTGTTGCTTTGGAGAGCTGTACGATCGGTTTTGTCAAACGAGTCAAGATCCGATCTAGGATAATAATCACAATCACTAAAAGGAGGAATGCAAGAATGGCAAGTTCTGCAGAAATCTTATTTAGAAATACTTGCGTTCTTGCATTAATCATAGCAGATGTGAAAAATTCACTCTCTTGAAGGCGGAATACAAAGACGTAACGGGAATTGCCTGTCGGATTGATCCTCGTAAAAAAGTACTCATTCCCATCCCCATCACTAACCACTCCCCGATCTTGTTTTGTGATCTCTTCGATGTCAATTCGCTGCCAGAGATCTCGAGGAATCGGCTGCCCCTCTGTTCCATAAGCCTTTAATACTTCCTGCCCTGCGATCAAAAACACACTCTCTTGCAAAGTGATGGCAGCTCTTTTTAAAATGTTATCTCCATTGACAGCGACTGTTAGACTTCCGTAGCGATTCTTATTTCCCTCTTTGCGAATCATGTTCATCGTATTGCCAACGAAAATATTTGATCCAAATACATCTGATTCGATGATACTCGGTACATCATCGACACAAATATTCTCTCCCGGCACAGCTGATGGATCACATGCGTGACTGATCTGGTAGGGCTTTGTCATGAAGACATCTTTTGCCAAAATCCCCACCCCAATTTGTGACTGATCTGTATCGAGATGGTGGCATCTCAAGATCCCTTGTGGAGCTGTATGTGCATGGGGATCAAAATCCCAAACACCTGATCCTACGAGAGTTGCAAGTGCCCAAATGAGATATTTCGCCTCCACCTGATTCTTCATCTCCATGACAAACATCTTCTGAGAATCAGAGACGATGGGTCCAATATTTGGCTCTTTTTCGATGATGACAATTTTTGAAATCTCTTGCTTCAAAAAATCATCAAAAGTGGGAGACTGGAGGAGAGATACGAGCTTATGATCTTCTCTTACCATTTTTTGTGTGGAGATTACGAGTTCTAACACATCAGTAATCGCTTTCTTAAAGAAGAGAGGATCACCTACAAGCAACTGAACACCTGCATCTTCCGGGCTAAGTGTAATCTGTTTTGCTAAAAGAGCTTCGTAATTTCCATTCAATATCGCATCGACTGAGAAGAGGAGCCAAAAATCATTGTTCTCTGGCCAAGGGTATTTCATATCAGAGAGTTTCAATGAGGTGTGGACTCCACCGACAACCCAGTATGGGATACCGATCGAGGCAGTGACATGTCCATCAGATAGCTCTTGAACAATGAGGTGGAGGTGATTCGGCAAAGCAATCTTAGCCATCCGAGTTACATAAGGGGGAGTCGATACGATGAGAGAAGTAACCTTTCCATCATTGATACATTGGATGAAATCAATCCTTTCCGCTGCTGTGAGAAGAAGGGCAGCGCTGAGCCATGTATTAGTGTCTGCATTAGTGACACTTGGGTCAAATCGATCGAGAATCCATTCGTGTGTTGTTATCTCATTCAAGAGGGTAATCGTTTCAGCTAGAGCTTCTCCAAACGCAATCTTGAGATACTGTTCAATCTGATTTTGCCGCTGCTCATCAATCTCTTCAACCCGTTCTCTAATCCTTTTTTTCACCTGATAGAGATCAGTTTTCATTTCGTAGCGGGCAAAAATGAAAAATACCACCCATGTCAGGATGAATAGACCTGCAATCCAGACGAAAATTCTTGTTTTGACTCTCATGACCCGGTTCATAGCACCGTTGTTTTTTTTTATCTACGAGATTATCATCATCAGGATCATATGTTGTTCCTCGCAAATACTACTTTTGAATTAGAACTGGAAAATCCTTCCCTCTCTTTACTAAAAGCTCTCTCATCTCATCCAAACTTTCTCCAACTGCAGTATCTTTTCTCTTCTTTAGCATCGAAAGAAGATGGGATAATTGTAACTAATTATCCATCAGAAGATTACAAAAATTCTCTCCAGAATCAAGGCTTCGAAGTTCCCCATTTTCTTCTTCTCGAAGAGGTAGAGTCGAGAGATGAACCACTTACAGTTTGGGGCGCAACAGAAAACATTCAGCGGCTTTTTCCGAGTGTAAAATGGCCACCGATCGATGCGGTCAAGAAGCTCTCATCAAAATTATCAGCTCATGAACTCTCCCCTCTACCTGGATCGCAAGTGATTTACAATGAAAAAGATTTAGAAAAATTTCCCGATGGGCTGATCAAACTCCCTCATGGATTTTCAGGAAGAGGAAACATCCCAAAAGGTCAAACCAATCGCCTTCAGAACCTCCCTTTTCCAGTCCTAGGAGAGCCTCTTAAAAAGAGGATCTTTGATTTTTCGACCCACTGGGAAATTCGAAACGGAGAACTTTTCTATCTCGGAGCGACAGAGTTGAAAAACACTTCGTGGGGAAGTTACATTGGAAACCTTGCAGGAAACAAACTCTCATTTCCTGAGTTCATCGAAGAGCAAAAAGCGTTTGTCTTCTCGAAAAAAGAAGAGATTCTCAAAATAGGCTACTTCGGCCCATTGAGCATGGATGCGATGATTTATGAAGAAAATGGGGAAAAGTTACAGCCCATCATTGAAATCAACCCCAGAAAAACGATGGGATCTTTCACACTTTCTCTTTGGAAGAAATGGGGTGTCGATGCGCTACAAGTCTCATATGAAAAGAATGTGGGACAGGTGGGGCTCCTTCCCAGAGAAAAAATCTTTTCGAAACAATTAACATATACTGTATACCGATAGCATGAACCTATCCCAGTATTTTGACCATCCGTTTTTTGCCCCTTTCTTGCCAGATTTTAGAGCAGTTTCTTGGACTACTGATGCAAGTATGTCCTTCGAAACTGCTCTAAAATCTGATAAAAAATGCATCAAAACTCATAGACTGTTAACAGTCTATGAAATACTTAAAATACTGGAATAGATTCATGGATATTCTTAAGGTGAAAGGTAATACTCCTCTAGAGGGAGACGTCGAAGCGATGGGGGCAAAGAACGCCATCACGAAAATGCTCGTTGCTTCTCTTATTTCTGATAAGCGTTGTATTTTTTACAATGTTCCGAACATTACTGAAGTAGAAATCACGGTCAATCTCTGCAAAGAGATTGGGATGAAAGTCGATTGGGATCAAGAGACCAAGACGATGGAAGTAATCACCAAAGACTTTAAGACTACCTATATCCCTCAACGTTTTTCTGGGGCAAACCGGATTCCGATTTTGATGCTCGGTGCGATGCTTGGGCGTACAGATGAAGACATCGTTGTTCCGACCGTTGGAGGCTGTAATATTGGAAAGAGGCCTGTCGATTTCCACATCTCGGCGCTCCAAAGTTTGGGAGCGAATATTGAATACCGAGAGATGAAAAAAGATGGAGCCTATTTTGCAAGAGCACTTGATGGACTCAAAGGGGCTGTCATCAATCTCCCCTATCCTTCTGTAGGAGCGACTGAAAACACAATCTTAGCAGCTTCTAGAGCAAAAGGCACCACCGTTATTCTCAATGCTGCAATCGAACCAGAAATCATCGATTTAATCCTCTTCTTACAAAAACTTGGTGTCCACATCCATGTCGATGTAAATCGAACGATTGTGATCCACCAAACGACAAAATTCTATGAAGTGGAGCATGTAGTGATCCCCGATCGGATCGAAGTTGCTTCCTTTGGAATGGCAGCGATTGCGACTAAAGGGCGCGTCTTTGTTAAGGGAGCAAGGCAAGAGCATCTCATCACCTTCTTGAATAAACTCCGCGAAATTAACGGAGGTTTCCACATCAAACAAGAGGGGATTGAATTCTTCTACCAAGGAGCGCTTCGTGGAGGGCTTCACTTGGAAACAGATGTCCACCCAGGATTCCTCACCGACTGGCAGCAACCCTTTGTTACACTCCTCACCCAGGCACATGGAAGTTCTGTCATTCATGAAACAGTCTACGAAAACCGTTTTGGTTACACACAGATCTTGAAAGAGATGGGGGCTGATATCTCCCTCTTTTCTCAATGCCTTGGAGGAAGGAGCTGTCGCTTTGCTCTCCAAAACTACGCCCATAGCTTGATCGTCAAAGGACCTACCCCTCTCAGAGGCACTCACATCAAAATTCCTGATCTCAGAGCAGGATTTGCCTACATCATGGCAGCGCTTATTTCAGATGAGCCGTCAGAAATTTCTGGAGTCCATTTCATCGACCGTGGATATGAAAAGCTCGATGAAAAGCTCCAAAGCCTTGGCGCTCAGATTGAAAGGACCAAAGCGCCTGAGAAAGTCAGAGAAGAAATCCTGGTTTAGAAAAATAAATTGTTGATTTGTGCTATAATCCTCAATTTATGGAATACTTACTAATTGTCGGGATTATCCTCTTTGTCTTTCTCCTTTTGATTGCCGCTCATCGGCAAGAGATGAGACGTGTAACACCGAAACCCCACTTTCATCAAGGATCTGATTTACAGCAGCTTTGGTCAAAAGTATTCCACCCACTTCTCTCTCAAACAGAACTTCCCACTCCCCTCCCATCTCCTACTGCTGGAGTGCGCTCGATCCGCTCTTGGCTCCTTCGCCACCAAAAGCACCTCGATCTCATTGAAGAGATCGTGATCGATCCGAAAGAAGAGCTAGAGCTTTACTCTCTACCTGTGGAACTCTTTTTATTTCAAAAGCTTCGCCACCTCGATCTTCATAGAACTGGGATCGAAATCTTGCCTGAACTTCCTGAAGATCAGTGGCCCGATCTGGAAGTTCTTTGTTTATCGAATAACCCCCTCAAAACGTTCCCTAACTCTTGGGCTAAGCTCTACCATTTAAAAGAGCTTACCTTGTCCCACACGGCCATTGTCGAATTGAAACCCCTTTTTAACATTCATCTACCTCGATTGAAAAAACTCGATCTCCGTTTTTGCCCAAAGCTCACCTACATCGATGATAGCTGGTTGATGAGACCAAAACTCACCCACTTCCACATCGATACGAGCCCTTTAAAAGCCTTTACGATTCCAGAAAATTGCCATCTCGAGGAATTGACCCTCCAGAATGTGGGGATGGTGACAATCCCTCCGACGATCTTAGCGATTCAAACTCTTAAAAAACTTGATCTCCGGAATAACCACATCAAAACGCTTCCCTCTTTTGAATCCTCTCCGATTGTAACGTTACATTTAGATCAGAACCCCCTCTCGACTCTCCCCTCTTCCCCCCATCTAGAAACTGTAACGATGACACGCTGTCATGTGAAAGCATTGACAGAAGAGCCTCGGATGCCAAAATTAAGATTTTTTGATGCTTCATCCAATTACATCCATGCAATCTCCCAAGAATGGCTCCAAATCCCCTCTCTCGAAGTCCTTTTTTTGGCAGGAAACTTCATCGTCTACCTCCCCTCGATTAAACAATCGAATCATAGACTCCAGCACCTCAATCTGATGAACAACCGTTTTGCATCGTTCCCTGCTAATTTAGAGAAGATGACGAAGCTCCTCTCTCTCAATTTGAGCTACAATCCCAATCTGACTCACCTCGGAACCTTCTCTAAAGAAAAATTTCCACACCTTGAATTCCTCGATCTATCGAGCTGCCCTATTTCTGAAGAGGCGTAAAAAGAGGGAAGTCGTGTATACTCTCTTCCGTTATGACACCTTGGAAATCCATTTTAAAGACGAATTTTCATCAAACGCCCCACCTTCTCGATTACCTGGCCTTTGACGAAGAAAACCGCAAAAAAATTCTTGAAAAAGCAAAGTTTTGTCTCAATGTACCGAGACGACTTGCCGATAAAATGGGGAAAAACGACCCGAAAGATCCCCTCTTCCTACAATTTGTCCCCTTGAAAAAAGAGCTCGAAAAAGGGGAAAAAGGGATTTTAGACCCCGTTTCTGATCGCTCCTTTCAAAGGACTCCCCACCTCTTACAAAAATACCAAGGGAGAGCTCTCGTCATTGCAAGTGGAGCCTGCGCCATGCACTGCCGCTTCTGCTTTAGGCAAAACTACGACTATGATAGCTCCTATAGAACCTTTGAAAAAGAGATCGACCTCATTCAAAATGACCCATCCCTTCATGAAGTAATCTTGTCGGGAGGAGATCCCCTTTCTCTTTCAGACCGAGAGCTTGAATCTCTATTAGAAAGGCTCGATGCGATCGACCACATCAAGATCATCCGCTTTCACACGAGGTTCCCGATTGGCATCCCTGAAAGGATCTCTGTAGAATTTCTCGAAATTTTGAAAAAGATCTCAAAACAGATCGTCATGATTCTCCACATCAACCATCCGAATGAACTCGATGATGAGCTCTTCATGAAGGTGAAGGAGATTCAAAAATTAGGGATCCTTGTATTGTCTCAGACCGTTTTTTTAAAGGATGTCAACGATTCAGTAAAGACCCTCAAGGAGCTGCTCTTCTCCTTAGTGTCGCAAGGAATCCTCCCTTATTATCTCCACTCTCTTGACTCAGTAGAGGGAGCGTTACACTTTGAAGCTCCGATTGAACAAGGGCTTGAGATCATTGAAGAGCTGAGAAAAGAGCTTCCTGGTTATGCGATTCCCCGATTTGTCAAAGAAATTCCAGGTGAGCCGAATAAAACTCCCCTTCTAAAAATGTGTTAATCTGTCCGATAGCCAGGCATGATCGCCTGCTCGAGCGCTTCGGTAGCTGCGATGATGCTAGCAGATTCTCTATCTCCACCTGCAGCATAGTAGTAAGCCTCAAATTCAACGGGCATCTCTTCTAAAAGGTTCTCAGGGCCATAGACAGCTCCCATCTCCCCCTTTGTCCTCATCTCTGCAATTTGAGATTGGATGCTATCTTGTCCCCTTCTATCTAGCCCGAAGTATTTTTCCCGGCAAGCTGTTGCGAGGAGCGCTCGATCATATTGAAGGGCTTTTTTTCTCATGGCATCGCAGGCGCGATTGGCGCGGTTCCATGCCGATTGCGCCTCTTTTTGCTCAGATGTCGAGCCACTTTCACCTGCAACATCAAGGCGTGCTTTGGCTTTCTTTTCCTCTTTTCTCAAACTCTCTAATTCGGCAAGAAATTGTTGAATGGAAGGGAGAGCAGGGAGTGGATGGATTTTTGTTTTCACCACATGGAGCATTTCTCTCGAAGGTGCCACTTTCACTTGAGCTTTTCTTAAAACATGTAATCGCTCTTCTGCCATTCTCGATAAAGGCTGCCGATTGATGTTGTCTTCTATGAATTGGTAACACTTCGCATTTGTTTGCTTTTGAGAAAGTTCTCGATAGTGATCGGTATAGTACTGATTTAAGTGGATTTTATCGACGAATCCTTCTCTCGTGAAGAACGAAAGCCAGAACATCAGTGATGTACTTTCTTCATTTTTATGACTATTGTAGAGCCTTTCCAACATCCTTTCTGCAACATCACTAGATAGGATGGTCTTCGGATCTTGGTTGAGCCTTGTGAGCGCTTCTCTGATAATGCTTCCATCATATCCTTGGTAGTTTTTATCATTACTCCTCTCGAGCATATCTTCCAATACGCTGATCATCCGGTCTGTAGCGGCATCTTTTCTTCCCCTTCTGAAGGCATCATTCACCCCAAGAATGAGGTCATCAACGAGTAGATCATGCATCAATTCAGATGACATCGATTCAGGGCTTTGGCGTCTTACCTGATCCAATTCCTCGAATCTACGACGAAAACTCTCTTGGAATGTATTTGAGGAAGGGCCATTTCCTTCAGGCGGGATGGGAGGGTTCGCCCCTATTCTTGCAGCTGACATAACGATCCTCCTGAATAGATTACTTCTTTTTTGGGACGCCGCTTAAAGCATCTTTCATTGCAGAGATTCCTACTTGCGCCACACTTTTTGGATAATAATCTGCAACACAAAAAAAGAGGGCTTCAAAGAGAGGCTCATCTGCCTCATCAAATACATTTAAAACTCCATATACTGCCCCATTACGAACGTGTCCTTCAATCATCTGGATCATATTATCGATTTTATTTTGCCTCGCTGGTGTTGCATCTTTATATTCATTGCGGCAGAGCTCTCTGATTTCACGAGAGCTGTAATTTTTCAAAAGTGGTCTCAAGTCTTCAAAAGCTCGCCTCTTTTCTGATAGATCGGTTTGAACTGCCATCTGCTCGTCACGAGATAGCCTAGAAAAAGCAGTCTCATTGACAGCCCTAGTAGCAGCCATGTAGGCTTCTCTTCTTCTTCTATAGTCTTGAAAAAAAGTTGTAAAAGGGGGCATCCGGCTAGGATTATAACCCGTAGGTGGCGCTCCTACAGCTTTTCTCTCCGCTCCTGTTATTTCAGGAGGAGGCCCTGCTTTATGAGGACCTTTAAGAGGCACTGGAGCACTTCTATCTGTTTTTCCTTCGTTGAGAGGATTTCTCTCTATTGGAGCGCCATGAGATTTTGATGGTGGGGGATTGCGAACAGTTTTCCCTTCAGGAGGAATAACTGCTTTTCTCTGGTGCTGCATGATGGGCTCTTCTGCGAGAGCGTGTACTTTCAATTGTAGGTCGTGAAGTCTTCTATGAGCATTGGTACTGAGCTCAATCCCTTCTACTTCTTCATGATAGAATTTTTCGTATCTGCGAACTCGTTCAACATTTTTAGTCGTCCGATCGATATGATTCATCTCATCTCGATGTGCACTTAAGTATCTCTCTAATCCCATTTTTTCAAAAAAGCCATGCCCTACGAGGGTTTTGACCCCTCTTTTGAGAAGGCTTCTCTCTGACTCAGTTCCGACAATCTTATTGTTATAGAGATAACCAAGCATTCGGTTACCAATATCGGTGGATAGAAGACCGCGGCTATCTTGATTGATTTTTTCTAAACAGGTGACAAATAACTGTCTGTTATAGAAAACATCATCTTCATTTTCAAGGATGTTTTCTAACACACTGATCACTAAATCAGAGGCTGCCTCTTTCCCTTTAGCCTTTAAAACGGAGTTGACTTCGTGAGTCAAATCATCCGCTAACATAGTGTGAGCATCTTGCGGTGCACAGCCTACCATTCTTAATTCTGCAGCCCTCTCTCGAAACCTTACTGCAAAGGCATCTGTAGGCTGCGGCCAAGCAGGTCCTTGCCCCACCCCTTTTATACTCATGACAAACTCCTGTTTATCTACCACTAGCAGATAAAAGATATTTTACAATAATAATTTTTTTTAAAGATTACATTTTTTCTAGAGTTTTAAGTCCAAGAAGATGAAGACCTTTTTCGAGAACCTTCGCTGTTAACTCACAAAGGGCAAGGCGAGAAGCCTCTTCTTTGTCCCCCTCAACGCGGCAATCGCGAAAGAAGGCATTGAATTTTTCAGCAAGGGCATAAAGATACTCTGCAAGAGAGTGAGGTGTAAGCTCTTGTTCTACAACCATGAGCACTTCCCCAAAACGCCTGAGGTGAAGACCTAGAGAAATCTCTGAAGGGTGATCGAGAGCAATCAGGGCAGAGTTCTCAAGAGAGGCAACTTTACGCTGAATGCTTCTGATCCTTACATAAGAATAAAGGAGAAAGACTGCTGTATTTCCCTGAAATTTTAACATCCTCTCAAAACTAAATGTGTAGTCTTTTGTTCGGCTAGAAGAGAGGTCTGCATACTTTACAGCGTTGATACCAAGAACTTTAGAAGCTTCTTCTATGTCTTCTGAAAGACGCTCTGTCAAGATCTCTTTTGCCTTTGCAATCGCTTCTAAGAGTAGATCGATCAGACGCACAGTATCGCCACTTCTCGTTTTGAACTTCTTCCCATCTTCCCCAAGGACCACTCCAAAGGTGACATGATCGAAGCGACACTTTTCAGGATTGAGATAACCGACGAGCTCCGCTGCTTTGGAGACCATAGAAAAATGGAGCTTCTGCCCACCATCGGTCACGACTAAGATTCTCTCTGCCAGATCTTCTCTTGTTCGGTATTTGAAAGCGGCAAGGTCGGTAGCGGCATAGTTGAAGCCACCGTCACTTTTTTGGATGATGAGAGGTAAGGGCTCCCCTTCCATCCCTTGAAAGCCCTCCATGAAGACACATTTGGCCCCATCTGAAATGGTGACAAGTCCCTTGTCCTCAAAATCCTTAATCACCGAAGCGAGGTAAGGGTTGTAAAACGATTCCCCTCTCTCCTGATTCACAACATGGAGAAGTGAGTAAATTTCATTGAAGCGCCTTCTCGAGATCTCACAAATTTGCCCCCACACTTTTAAGCTATCAGGCGAGCCCCCTTGGAGCTTTACCACCTCTTCTTGGGAACGTTTTTTGAATGCGCTATCCTCATCGAACTTCTCTTTTGCTTTCTTGTACCAAATGACCAGATCATCGAGGTTTGCTCGATCTGCTCTTTCAATCACTTCTTTGTGAAATTCTTTCAGATAACAGATAAGCATCCCAAATTGCGTTCCCCAATCTCCTACATGATTCAAGCGGATGACATCATGTCCTAAAAATTCAAAGATGCGGGCTAGTGAATCTCCAATGATGGTAGAGCGAAGGTGCCCTACATGAAGATCTTTAGCGATGTTGGGAGAAGAGAACTCTACAATAACTCGCTGTTTTTTAGGCTTCATTACCCCTAAGTCAGGATTTTTCAACATGTCGCTGAGGTCTTGACTAAGAGATCCTTTCTTGATGGTAATATTGATGAATCCAGGTCCTGCGATCTCTAGCTTTTCGATGAATCCAACCTGCTGAGCTTCCACCTCTTTTACAATCGAAGCTGCCACCTCTCGAGGATTTTTTTTCGTCTCTTTTGCCTCTTGCATCGCACGGTTGCATTGATAATGGCCAAACTTTTCGTTTGCAGTCTCAACAATCTCTGCTTGAAAAATTTCTTCTAAGAGGTGCTTCAATGTCTTCATGTAAGGGCATGCTCACGTTGCATTTGGAGGGGAGGGGTCGTTCTTTTGCCAATGCCATAACGGAGTCTATGTTTAGCGAGCTGGATCGCAGCAAAATCGGTCGTGTAGTGGTTTTTTTCAGCGATATGAAAGACCGATAAGAGCCTTTTATAGATCTTATCAACGGCAGCTCTTGCGATGAGTGGATCATATTCTTTGTGATCCATTTCCATCTGAACATTGATCACTCCACCTGCATTCACGAGAAAATCGGGAGCATAGAGGATCCCTTTTCTCTTCAGACGGTGGGCATCTTCAGGAAATTCGAGTTGGTTATTCGCACATCCGACTACAGCTCGGCAGTGTAGAGTATCGATGGTACTTGTGTTGAACACTCCCCCCAGAGCGCATGGGGATAAAATATCACATCTCATCTCCAAAATATCGCTAGGGGCTACAGCAATAGCGCCAAATTTCTTTTTGACTTCCTGGATCCTTTCAGGATGTACGTCAGTCACGATGAGATTCGCTCCTTGCCAAAAGAGCATCTCTGCAAGGTGGTAGCCTACTGCTCCGATCCCTTGAATAGCGACAATCTTCCCTTCAAGGTTGGAAGAGCCATCCATATACTCTAAGGTAGCTTGGATGCTTCTCAAAGTTCCCCACGCTGTATAAGGGCTGGGATTTCCTTTAAGACCCAGAACATAAGGGGTCGTTTTTCTAATCAAGACGATGTCTTCAGGGCTGCAGCCACTATCTTCTGCACAAAAATACTTCCCCTGAAGAGAATGGACCACTTCAGCAAATTTTTGTAAAAGGGGGGCTGTCTTCTTTTTGGGATCGAGGAGGATGACACTTTTCCCTCCTCCGAAGCCACACTCTGCGAGAGCTGACTTGTAAGTCATTGCTTTAGAAAGCCTTAGAGCGTCTTTAAGAGCGAGGTCTTTGGAGGCATAGGGGTGGATTCTGATTCCACCTACGGCGGGGCCGAGCACGGTACTGTGAACCGCAATGAAACAAGAGAGCCCTACGTCGAGGTCTTCTGCATAAATGACCTTTTCATAATCAGCCATTTCTATTTCTTGGATAACAAGAGGCATCGCTTACCTTTACGTAAAAATTTTTGGAGGCATCCTAACACAGAGAGAGCTCTCCAAACAAGTATAATCTTTGGTTGATCATAATTAGGGCGACAGGATAAGCTTTCACCAAAGTTTGGAGAAAGGAATGAGTAAATTGATCGTCTCAGACCCCCTAGTGGCTGAGCTTGAAGGTTTCTTAAAGAAAAACCGCAAAGCAGATTTGACAAGCACTTATTTGTACTATTTGGAAAAGAAGTTTCGTCTCGAGCCTGTTGTTTTTGTTCGAGAAAAAAAGATTTACCAAAGTGAAGCTGAGCTCATCAAGTCGCTAGAAGAGCAAAACAAGCTCTGGAGAGAGACAGAGATCAAGATCCAAGTAGGAGCTCCCAGCGTCAATCAAGAGACAAAAAGAGTCTACATTTGCCCTTTCTCAGGTAAAGTCTTCGGCGACAACACCCACCCGAATCCTCAGGATGCGATCTACGACTGGGTTTTGAACTGCAAAGAAAACACAGAAAGAAAAGATGGGATGAGGGTTAAAAAATTCTACGTATCAGAAGACCCTGAGATCATCAAAAATTATATTCGAGAGCAGCGCGAGCCGATCACTAAGATCGTTTACACCTCGTTTGTCACAGGAAAATTGTTTAACAGCAAGAAAGCTGTTGTCGAAGATTTTGTCAAAAATCACATCAAACCTCTCCGCTTTAGCGACATCACCAAGCAGAATCGATTTGAAATCGAAGAAAACTTCCTCGCTTTCATCCAAAAATATCTCGAAGAGACAAAAATCGCTGAATTTGTAGAAAGCCTTGGCGAACATGAAGTCTTTGCGCGCCATATTGAGCGTTGGATGGAAGAAGAGAGTGATCAGTAGATCAATAGATGAGACTACTTCGTTAGCTAAAGTCATTGCAGGGAAGCTTGTCCCTGGATCGATTTTAGCTCTCTACGGAGATCTAGGGGCAGGGAAGACGACCTTTACCAAAGGGGTCATCTCCACTCTAACGGGAATTCCCGTCGATGATATCACTTCCCCTACGTTTACGTACATGAATCTCTACAGCACAAAAAATCAAGAAATTGTCTGCCATTTCGACCTCTACCGTCTGAAGTCAGCTGACGATTTCCTCTTGGCAGGGTTTGAAGAATACCTTGGAAAGCCTTACATCACACTGATTGAATGGCCCGTCCGGATCGAATCTCTCCTCTCTTTGCCGCATGAAAAAATCACCATCTCGTCTATTGACGAAGAGACAAGGGAGTTTATATGGGGATAAGATTTTTAGGTTCATTTTCGACCCCTCCCTACCCAAAACATGGGAAAGAGGTGATCTTTTCTGGCAGGTCCAATGTAGGGAAATCCTCTCTCATCAACCACCTGACAAAAGTCAAGAACCTTGCAAAAACCTCGGCAACGCCTGGGAAAACATCTCAAATCAACTTCTTCTCTGTCGAAGAGCGCTACCTCCTCGTCGATCTACCTGGCTACGGATTTGCACAAACTGCAAAGAGTGTGAAAGATGCGTGGGGTCGCCACATCCAAAAATATTTGGAGACGAGCCCCAAGATCGTATTGATCGTGCAGCTTCTCGACATTCGACACCCCCCTTCTAAAGAAGATTGGCAGATGATTGAATGGTGTGTGGAGAATGCCTTCCCCACTGTATTCGTCCTGACAAAGCTTGACAAGATCCCGAAAACGAAGCAAGCTTCGAGCATCAAGATGTTAACAGAAGAATTAGAGAATCTGATTGTGGATCCCGTGATTCTTCCTTACACCATTAAAGAGTCGGCCAACAGAGATCGATTATTAACCCTAATCCAAGAGCGCGTTCAATGATCCCCCTAAAAAAGCAAACCTTTGTCTGTGTTGACCTAGAGCTCACAGGCCTTAGCGTAGAAACAGATAAGATCATTGAAGTGGCTGTTGTGAAGTTCACCTTCGATGAAATCCTCACCTCATATGAAACCCTCGTCGATCCTGAGATTGCAATCCCTGAAGAATCAATGGCCATCCACCACATCTCGAACGAAATGGTGAAAGGGAAACCAAAAATTCAGGAAGTATTGCCAAAAGTGATCCCCCTTCTTAAAAATGAGATCATCATTGGACATGGAGTCTCTTTTGACCTCACCATCATTGAAAAAGCAGCTCTTGCAGCAGGGATCGATGCAATCTTCCCAAGAGACGATGTCATCGACACACTCCGCCTTGCAAGACTTTACGGCGAAAGCCCGAACAACTCTTTGGAAACCTTAAGACAACACTTCAACATTGTCGAAGAGGGAGCGCACCGCGCGATGAGTGATGTCATCGTGAATATCCAAGTGTTCAAATACCTCGCCAAGCAGTTCCGCTCGATCAAAGAGCTCAAAGAAAGGCTCAAACATCCCATCATGCTGAAGAACATGCCCCTCGGAAAACATAAGGGGAGACCTTTCTCTGACATCCCCATCGATTACCTCCGCTGGGCTGTTCGCCAAGACTTTGATCAAGACCTCATCTTCTCTCTCCAATCAGAACTCAAGAAAAGAAAACAGCGGACTGGATTTCAACAAAATTGCCGCCCTTTCGAACACCTCGACTTTTCATAAGAATTGCTTTTTATTCTTAGTGGGGCTAGGATTTTTTCAAAAATATGATTGGGTAGAATATGTCATACATGAGAGCGTCAGCACTTTTCTTAGCGGTTATTGGTTTTCAATTCTCCCAAGTGGAAGGGGCCGTTACACACCGAACAATTGATGGCCATATCCAAGTAGTAGAGATCAATCCAGAAGAGGTGGAAATCAGAGTCGTTCAGGCAGAAAATGGAATTGAGTCAGTCTCTAGCATGGCAGAGCGCTCCCACGCATTCCTCGCTATCAATGGAGGTTTCTTTCAGAAAAGTGGCTTAGTAGGATCTCCATCAGGTGTTTTGAAAATCGAGGGTGAGTGGCTCTCTCCAGTAGATCGAAATCGCGGCGCACTTGGCTTTTCTAATGATCCAACTTCTGTTGCAATCGATCGACTAGATGAAAATTTTTGCCCCATTTTAGACCCTTCTTCTAAAGAACTATGGGACTCATTTCCTTTTGTTCTCGGCACAACTCCTGTTCTTGTTTATGAAGGGGAAAAAGTGGAGAATCTTTTCGAAGAAAAGATCGCCACTCCTTTTGTGTATGAGAAGTATCGCAGAAGTTGTATAGGCTTACTTCCAAATAACCACTGGGTTCTCGTGCTCGTCGATCATCCTGGGATGACTCTCTTTGAGCTTCAAGATTTCATGCTCTCCCTCGGAGTAGAATATGCAGTGAATCTTTGTGGCAGCAGTTCTTCCACGCTCTACTTTGAAGGAAAAGCTTACACTTACCAAGCGGGAGTTGAAAGAGAAGTGGCAAATGCTCTTGTCTTTTCTCACCGCGATCAATCTTGAGGTAATTCATGCAGCTGAAGCGCGTTGATCAAATCCAGCTTCGCGGGGAGCGAGTGTTAGTAAGGGTCGATTTTAACGTCCCGATGGAAAAGTCTCTCATTACAGATGACATCCGGATTCGAGAAGCTCTCCCTACTCTGAAATACATCTTAGAAAATGGTGGATCTCTTGTGATCCTGAGCCATCTAGGAAGACCTAAGGGAAAGAGGAATCTCGAATACTCTTTAGCTCCCATTGCCAAACACCTCTCTTCTCTTCTGAATAAACCTGTTACCATGGCTCCCGACTGCATTGGAGTAGAGGTAGAAAAACTCGCAGAAAGGCTCCCAGCTGGAGGTATTTTACTCTTAGAAAACCTCCGCTTTTATGAAGCAGAAGAGGAGCCTGAAAAAGATCCTTCTTTTGCAAAACAGCTCGCCAATCTCGGCACAGTCTATATCAACGACGCTTTTGGTGCAGCCCACCGCGCACATTCATCGACGACTGAAATCGTCCGCTATTTCCCGAAGAAAAAGGGGATGGGATTTTTGATGGCCAAAGAAGTTTCCACCCTCTCAAAAATCTTCCAAAATCCTGACCGCCCTTTTTATGCACTCGTTGGCGGAGCCAAGATTTCAAGTAAGATCGGAGTGCTCGACACTCTTCTAGCAAAAGCTGACGCCCTTTTCATTGGAGGCGGAATGGCATTCACCTTTTTCAAAGCAAGTGGAATTGAAGTAGGAAAATCTCTTGTTGATACTGAGCATCTCGAAACAGCAAAAGGGGTTCTTGCCAAAGCCAAACAGAAAAAAGTACCGATCTACCTTCCAACTGATGTCGTGATTGCAGATGGCGCAAAAGTTCTTTCTATAGAAAATGGACTTCCACCCGATGCAGCAGGGCTCGACATCGGTCCCAAAACAATAGAAGCTTGGAAAAAAGAGCTCGAAAAAGCAAAAACCGTTTTTTGGAATGGCCCTATGGGCATGTTCGAAAAGCCCCCCTTCGAACAAGGGACCTTTGCCATCGCCACTCTCATCGCCTCTCTTGACGCCCTGACCGTCATCGGAGGAGGAGATTCTGCCGCCGCCGCCGAACAACTCGGCTTCGCCAATCGTTTCACCCACATCTCAACCGGAGGAGGCGCCGCCCTCGAATTCATCGAGTTCGGCTCACTCGTCGCCCTCGACGCCCTAAAAATGTAACTATCTCAACAAAGACACATCACCAAATCAATATTTATCGATTTGATGGTATCTCGGGGTCAAAAGTTATGTTAAAAAGTTGAATAGACATAAGTAGTGCACAATCAAACACTTATTAAATTAAAGGAATTATTCCAAAGTGCTTTAGTTGAATTTGTTCCCGTTTTCACCTACATCTCCACCTTCTCCTCTACCTTTGCCTGGAGGGAGAAAGAGATGTGATTATTAACCCAACTTGCAGCCAGACTTTCAGAAAGGATAGGGGGCAAGTTGGGTTATTAGGTTTATGCACTACCATTCATAATGGATATGATTCTTTCTGTTATAGTTCGATTGGCTTGGATCTCTGCGTCAGTTACTCGCTCCTCTACAACTCCTCTCATATTGTGTTTGTGTGCTCGAAAAAACTCAGGCTTGTAAAGACAGTTTCCTCTACCTAATTTTCGAACAATCGATGTCTCAAATCCATCCGGTGCTCTATCTGTATCTGGTGGATAGTCACTTACCGTATCTGAAATAATCAAGCCAGGTATATTCATGAGACTGGGAGGTAAAGGTCTATCGTCTCTAAAGGGCGCTATATTTCTGTGAGGGAAAGGTAAAATACTTCGATGTTCTATACCATTTTGTTTAGCATGAGAGATAGTATCCTCTACATCAGGATAAAGTGCATGAATACGCTCTATAGTAAAAAAACCGTTAGTTACTAAAGAAACCATAACTCCCACCAATTCTTGCCGCTCCGATCCAATAGGAAGCTCCCTAATCTTACTTAAAAGATAATCACCCAACCCAACAGAATTCAGGACTATCGCACTCGAGCCTTGGCTTCTATGTAGCATGTACATTTTGTTCACGAGCAACATTGTATTATAAAATTCGTATTGTTGAACCATACTAAACGCATTCTCAGGCCAACTCACAATGAATTGATCCCCAACAATAAATTGAACGGGTCCGTTCCTATTTTCCCTAGTAGTAATGATGTTATCCTGTAGCAATGAAACTAAAAATGGATAGGCAATAGCAGGACCTCTTTCTCTAAACACCTCTTGAGCTGCCATGATCCTACCCAACATAAAGCGATTTGCGGGAGCATTCTGCATCGTGAATCTTCTGTCATAAATACTCCTATCTTCACCATAATCTGGGTCCCTACATCTAGTGATAGAATTATTTGAATATCCAACAATATTATAATTTGAACTGGTCATTTTTCCACTCAATTTGAATTAAAAAGTGAATTAATTTTAACATAATAAATTGTTTTTGTAAGTTAAAAAAAATATTTAACAGTTTTGAAAATGTCGGTTTAGTAACCTCACTGCTAGGCCGCTTTGCGTCCACAGAGTGGACTGAGGGCGATAGCCCTCCCTACCGGAGGTAGGAAAAGCGGCCCGTATCTTCATACAGCCCCTAAAAACATGACTATTGAAAGTCAATTTGTTACACCTAATACTTCTTTTCTCTGCTATATTGAAAAGATCTAGGAGAATCTATGTGCTATGTAACTAATCGCTATTCGGACACGGTCTCGGTCATCGATACATTGACGAATCAGGTTGTGGCAACTTTGGCAACAGGTGCTGAACCTCAAGGGATTGCGGTTTCGTCGAAGACTCATTTTGTCTATATTTGTAATTCTGACAGCGATACTTTGACGATCATTGATCCAATGAAGACAAAGTCCTCTAGTGTCAAAGTGGGGTCTTTCCCCCAGCAGATCGTCTTATTCAATGATAGTAGCCAAGCTCTCATTACGACTACTACGGAAGTTTTGGCTTTTGACCTCACCTACAATGTTGCCTTTAGCGCCATCCAAAAGGAGTTCGAAGATCTCGCCTTCACGCCAGATGAGCTCTATCTCTATGGAACAGATCTAAAAAACAACAAGGTCTATCTGTATGATGCCACAACGTATGAACTAAAAGCGACGATTCCTACTGATCCGGGTCCATCGAACATTGCCATTCGAGCTGATGGGAAGTTTGCTTATGTCACCCATTTTTACGCTACTGCAACCAATGGATATCCTGATTATAGTGATACCATCTCTGTCATTGACACCTCTACACATCGCGTTGTGAATAAAATCCGTGTGGGTACTTGTCCTCTCGGTATTGATATATTGCCGAATGGGAAATTTGCCTATGTTGTGGGTTACCGCTCCAATAATGTATCGATTGTCGATCTCGACCTACAGGCGACTACGAAGTCGATCTATGTCGATAATGGCCCATCAGCCATTTCCATCTCATCAGATGGGCTTTATGCTTATGTGACTAACACGAATAGTCAAACAGTGTCTGTGATTGAAACTAATACGAATACGGTGACTAATACGATCTCAGTGGGATCTAATCCACAAGGTGTCACTCTCATCAGCTAGGAAGGGTGATTTTATCATACCCTACGAGTCTATAGCGATCGATGATCGCTTGATAGCAAAGGTGAAGTATATCTGCTTCTTCTGGGAATCTTCTCGAGCGGTAAGTTTGATAACGGTTATCATTATGTCTATCGATGAAAACAACCCATGAACCATTTACAAGGTATTGATCTTGTACTTTTTCAAGGTCTTTCAGAGATTTTGCATTCCAGACTCGATCTACAACTGAGGAGAGGCCAAGCCAAAGCAGCTCCGCATCATGAGGGGGGATCGAATGGATGGCGATATCTCTTTCGATTTTCTCTTTTTGTCTCCTGACACATTCGACGATTCTCTCTTTTTCTCTAAAGTAAGTCTCTTTTAGTTCAATCATCAGACCAATTGTAGGGATTACGTGAGCATAGTGGTCGTGAAGAGCTTCTCTCCCCGTCGAGACTACAATATGATAGTCTAGATAAGCCTCTACAAAGGATTGATCGGTCAAGATACCTGGATCTCGTAAAATGGGAACATCGACAATGAGTCCTTGCCTCTCAAGAAATTGTTCGATCCTGATTTGCAAAAGCTCAACGCTTGGGATCGTAAAAAAGCTCTGATTGGTGCGAAGGTCGATCTCAAAGCTGTATCCAAATTCTCCTATTCGCCTTTCTTTTTCTGAAGAGTAGGGATACTCTTTTGTAATATCGCAAAATAGATGGGCCCAAAATGAGGGGGATGCTTCAATGGCGGGAAAGAGACTTAAAGAAAGCTCCTGACACTTTTTCTTAGTTTTTCTGGCCTTTGCTTCTAAATGATCTAAATCGTAGGCAGTGACTGAATCTGCATCGTCATAGTCCCCTATTTTTACCGATTCGATTTCATAACAATAGTTATCAAACTCTTCGATAGGGGTGTAAACATGGTAGACTTCCCCTTCATCTTCTTCATTGAGGATCGAATGCATGTAGTGGAAGCAAGGTGTATCAGATATCGTCTCATCGTAGTAAAAATGTTTCGGAAAATTCCTCTCTGTTTGAGCTCCGAAAGTGAGGCTGAAAAAAGGGGTGAGGTCGAGGGACCAGTCTAAGATTTTTTCATCGAGGATCTTTTCGATCCCCTCTACAAGAGTCGCCCGGTCCTTTAAAGAAAGATCTGTTGAGCAAAGAATCTCAAGTGTTTCTATGACAAGGTAATGAAGCGCCTCTATGGTTTCATTTTCTATATCGTTTATATCGAGGCATTCGTAGCGTCTAATGATGGCATAAGCATGTTCCCAATCGAGAGGTCTTGTCGGTGTCAAAAGCATGGGGAGAGCACTAGAGCAGGTATGGGTACCGCCGTGATAGCGGAAGAACGCTTCTACTCCTAGGTAAAGACTCCATCTATCTTCAAAGGAAATATCATCCCTATATATCACAGAATCAGCCACTTCTTCAATAAAAGAAAGGTAATCTTCTGGATCAGAAAGGTTTCGATCTGGAACCTTCCCATAGACTTGAATATCCCTATCTCTCCAATAGGCAGGGACATGCGATTCTACAGGGAGAAACAGCTGTAAAGCAGTTTCTTCATAATCAGGGATTTCTGATATTGCTCTTTGGTAATTTGTATCTATCATGGGGCAACAATGATACCACACCAGAGAATAAAAATATATATTTACATTCTAACCCGAAGATTTTCGGTGGAAGATAAGTGATAAATGAGTATAATTGGCGGCGAAGGGAGGGTTGTTTTGCTCAAAGATCTATTGAGCTGTTATTTTTCTCTAAAACACATCACGGGCCCCCCTATACCTAAAGCGATTCAAAATTTTGCTAATTCCACAGTCCTACTCTCTCGTGGAGTTGACAAGATTTTGAACCATTTGCGGTCTTTTTCAAAACAAACCTTCATTTATAGGCATTTTTATGACCTCTGTATCCACAGAAGAGTTTAGTAAGTTTCGAGCGCTATTTTGGCCCATTCATCGATTTGAGCTGCGTAAGTTTTTCCCTATGCTGTTGATCTACTCGTTGATTGTATTCAACTACAGCATATTGAGAGCCGCTAAAGACGCACTCGTCATCACAGCCCCCTCTTCAGGAGCAGAAGCGATCCCCTTCATCAAGGTGTGGGCGATCCTTCCGATGGCGATTTTACTCACTTTTTTCTTTACAAGACTGTCTAACCGATTCCACCGTGATAAAGTTTTCTATATCATGATGACGGTATTCCTCTCTTTTTATGCCCTTTTTGCCTTTGTTCTCTACCCGTTGAGAGACTTTCTCCACCCCCATCAGTTTGCCGACCAACTCCAGGCAATGCTTCCTAAAGGCTTTAGTGGATTGATTGCTATTTTTAGAAACTGGACATTTACCCTCTTTTATGTCATGTCAGAGCTTTGGGGGACCACAATCATGACTGTCCTGTTTTGGGGATTTGCTAACGAAGTGACGTCGGTGAAAGATGCAAAGCGCTACTACGCTATTTTAGGGCTTGGGGCGAACATTGGAACAATTTTTGCAGGTCAGCTCGCGATTCTCCTCTCTTCAGAAAGCCTCTACCGCTCGATTTCGATCGTAGAAGATCGCTGGGGACAAAGTTTGATTTTACTCACAGGACTTGTCGTACTGACTGGTGTGATCGCTGTAGCACTCTACCGCTATTTAACCTCAAAAGTGCTCGACACGCCACAAGAAGAAGCTCATCATGAAGAGGATAAGAGCAACCTCAAGATGGGGATCCGAAAGAACTTCGCTTACCTCGCTCAGTCTCGCTACCTCATCTTCATTGCGATCCTCGTCCTCGCCTACAATATTTCTTTAAACATGATCGAAGTGGTTTGGAAGGATCAGCTAAGAGCTCTTTGCCCAGATCCTGCTGACTACAATGCTTACATGGGTAAGGTACTGATTTTCATCGGCCTCACCTCAACGATCGTTTCTGCATTCATTTGCGGCAACGTGATCCGGCGCTACGGCTGGACGGTGAGCGCCCTTTGCACACCGATCATCTTGCTCATCACAGGGATTTTATTCTTTACCTTCCTCCTTTTCAAGGATGTCCCTTCGATTGGCCTTCTCGCTTCGATGTTCCACGCGTCACCACTGGCTCTTTGTGTCTTTTTTGGGGCGATGCAGAACTGCTTTTCGAGAGCGGGAAAATTTACCTTCTTTGATGCGACGAAAGAGATTGCTTTCATTCCGCTCAATAAGGAATCGAAGCTCAAGGGTAAAGCAGCAATTGATGGCGTGGGCTCACGTATTGGAAAATCGGGTGGAGCTTTGGTCCACCAGTGCTTACTCATGTTCTTTGGCACCATTTCGCTCAGCACCCCATATGTAGCGGCGATCCTTCTCATCGTATTTGTGGGATGGATCTGGGCGGTGAAATCGCTTGGGCACCTCTTTGCTGAAGTCTCTGGAGATCAAGAGCCAAGAGCGCCGTTGAAACCTACTTACGCTGAGGCCTCCTCATGATGCATCGGATTGCTGATTTTCTGACTACGAACCAGGAAGTCGCTCTCCCCTGCATGGTATTAATGATTCTTGCGGCCTCTGTCGGCTTTCCTGTCAGCATCGATGTGATGCTCATCATTGTAGCATGCCTTGCTGCAGACATGGATCCAGGACAGATCACGATCCTACTCGGAGCTTTTGCCCTCTCTTGTGTGGCATCAGCTTCGATTGCTTATTGGATTGGTCGATTTGGAGGGACAAAATTCAGACGTTTTGCCCCTCTGATTGAAAAAATGCAAAAATATTACGACCGCTTTGGCATTTGGACGGTCTTTTTTGTGAGATTTGTCCCCTTTGGAGCAAGAAATATTGTCTACTACACTTCAGGAATGTCGAAACTTTCTTATGTAAAGTTTTTATGTGCCGACTTGGCTGCCTGTGCTATTTGGTCAACCTTATTCTTCTTCATTTTTTACAACCTTGCCCACAGCCTAGAACATTTGATTATGCACCAAACTTGGATCAACATTTCTATATTTTGCGCTTTCAGTGTGACGGTAATTGGCGTGATTTGCTATAAATTTATTAAGCAAAAACGCTGTGACAGATGTTAACGTTATCTAATGTACTCTCTTTTCTACGAGGGCCGCTGGCTCTTTTGCTTCTTATCGACAATCCAAAGCTCCGCGCTATGGTTGTTGTGATCGCGATGCTTTCTGACACTTTTGATGGCTTTTTAGCAAGGCACTACAACAAACCGACCCGCTTTGGAGCGATTCTCGATCCTGCAATGGATAAGTTTTTTGTCTTCTTCGCCCTCTTTATTTTCTGCATGGAAGGGAAACTTTCTTTCATCGACTCTCTTTATATGGTCTCTCGCGATGCATCCCTTCTCATTTTTGGACTCTACCTCCTCTTCTCAAAAAGATGGAGACACTACACATTTTCTTCGATCAAATGGGGCAAAGTAGCGACAGCACTCCAATTCATTTGTCTCTTCTTCCTCTCTTTAGGCTATCCACTTCCCCCCTATTTTTATCCCTTATTTATCGCTGTCGGCTTCTTTGTCTTGACAGAACTCTTTTTCATCCAATATAGAGATAGAAAACGAGGAGTAATATGAACATTATGAGAGAATCTATTTTTCATTCTGCTATCAGGAGCTTTTTCAACACACTACTAGGAATGGTGGGCGTTGTGATTGGCCTGCTAGTGCTAGCCATTTTTTTTCTCTTTTCCTCCAAGCCTTACAACATCCAAGATCAAACAACGATTACCATATTGCCTGATGAGAAAGGGGTTACTGCTCCACTCGGGGATCGCTCTCCTGTGATTTTACAGATTGATATCACACAAGAGATCGGCACAGAGAATCTGATGGCGACTGATATTTATACGGTCTTGAATGCCTCGAGAGAGGGGATGTTTAGCGATGGAAGAGTCAAAGCTGTGTTTCTCAACATCGACTCTCCTGGGGGAGCCGCTATGGATGCAGATGACATCTACCGCGCACTCATGTCCTACAAGGCAAAGTATCAAGTGCCTGTCCATGCTTTTGTAAAAGGGCTTTGTGCATCAGGAGCTTACTACATTGCCTGCGCTTCTGATCGGATTGGCACTTCACCAAGCAGCATCATTGGATCTGTTGGTGTCATTTCAGGACCGAATTTCAACTACGTGGGTCTGATGGATCGCTACGGCGTCAAAGCCAAGGTGATGACAGAAGGGCTGAATAAAGCACCTTTCCTCCCTTTCATCAAGTGGCCAGAGGGTGAAGAAGCTAAGAAGGCAGAAGAGCCCCTTCGCATGATTACCCGCCACTACTACGAAACTTTTGTCGATATCGTTACAAAAGCGAGACCTGCGATCAGCAAGACTGCTCTCATGAATGACTACGGCGCGAATGTCTACATTGCAGAAAAAGCAAAAGAACTCGGCTACATCGACTCTTTTGATACAACAAGAGAGAAAGCACTCGCTGCACTTGCAAGAATTGCTGGGATCGATGAAAACACCTCTTATCAGTGTGTGTCACTTGCAAAAGTGAAGTCGCTACAAGATGTCCTTTTCCAGAGCAAATTTGCACTTGTGAAAGGCACTCCCCTTGAAGCTTTCTTCCCTGCGCCAAAGCAACCGACCTACGCCCGCTTCTTCTACTTGTTAGAATTGTAAACGACGTGGCAAAATAGCATGCCATGAAAAAGCTCTATGTTATCGATGCGGTTGGCTATCTCTTCCGCTCTTACTATGCGATCAAAAGGATGACAAACCCAGAGGGCAAATCAACAAATGCCCTCTATGGTTTTATCAGATCCATCCAAAAAATCATCAAAGACTTCTCTCCGAGCCACATGGTAGCTGTATTTGATGGCCCAGGAAATAAGGATTCTCGGACCGCTCTCTACCCTGAGTACAAAAGTCATCGAACAGGGATGCCTGAAGATCTCGCTTATCAACTTCCCTGGGCACACACCTTTTGTCAGCTCAGTGGCATTCCGATGCTCTCTGTTCCTGGAGTGGAAGCTGATGACACAATGGGAAGCATTGCCAAGTGGGCAGAGAAAGAGGGAGCGATTGTCTACCTTTGCTCGAGCGATAAAGATCTTTGCCAACTCGTGAATGATAATGTATTTCTCCTCCAAACATTTAAAGATAACCTCCTTCTTGACAAAGAGAAAGTAGAAGAAGTGTATGGTGTATCTCCCTCTCAAATTGTCGATCTATTAGCTATCATGGGAGATGCTTCTGACAACATCCCTGGAATCTCTGGAATGGGCCCTAAAACTGCAGAGAAGCTTCTCAAAGAGTATGGAGACCTCTCGACACTTTTGGAACATCCTGAGCGCGTTAAAAATGCTTCCTGGCAGAAAAAACTGATCGATGAGAAAGAGAATGCTATCATTAGCCAAAAACTTGCAACATTGCAACTCGATGTACCGTTTCCAGAGGACCCTTCATTTTTCCATTTGAGCCCTCCTCAAATCGAAGAACTCAAATCGTTCTATCAGGATAAACACTATCTCTCTTTGATCAAAGAGCTCGAACCAGCACCAAAACCATCTCTTCCCTCCTCTTACAAGATCCTCGATGATGAGAAGAGTCTTCTAGAACAGATAGGGAAATGGAAAAGGGCAAAAGAGCTCTGTATCGATACAGAAACTACGGAGCTCGATCCCATGAAGGCTGAGCCTGTTGGAATAGGGATTGGGGAAAATGAAGAAGCTCTCTTTTACATCCCATGCAATGGAAATCTTGGAAAAGAAAAAGTGCTTAGCTTGCTAAAGCCCCTATTAGAATCTCCAGACATTGGCTTCATTGGTCACAACATCAAGTATGATCTCCACATTCTCAAAAATCAGGGGATCGAAATTGGTTCATTAGCGTTTGACACCCTCCTCGCCTCTTACCTTTTGCACGCTGACAGCAACCGGCACAATCTCGACCAGCTCTCACTAGAACTCTTAAATAAAACGAAAGTCCCCATCACCGATTTAATTGGAAGCGGGAAAAAAGAGATCTCGATGAAAGAGGTGCCCATTGAAAAAGTGGCAGCCTACTGCACAGAAGATGTCGAGTGCACGCTGAAGCTCAAAAAGATCTTCGAGCCCAAGTTGAAAGAGAGAGGTCTTCTCGACCTTTTTTATGACATTGAAATGCCCCTTATCTTCACACTCCTCAACATGGAGCATCATGGGATCTATCTCAACGAAGAGAAGCTTGGACTCATGGGTATAGAGCTCAA
Organism: uncultured bacterium; assembly: GCA_964655475.1. GTDB lineage: Bacteria > Chlamydiota > Chlamydiia > Chlamydiales > VGMA01 > VGMA01. The sequence goes on along the minus strand of CAZZMO010000009.1, from coordinate 19,292 downwards.
AAAGACTTTGGCGACCCTCGAAAAAGAGATCTACGATTTAGCGGAAGAGGAGTTCAACATCAACTCTCCGAAACAGCTCAGCCATATTCTCTACACGAAACTTGCCATCCCCCTCGGGAAAAAGAAGATCTCTACGAGCGCCGATATCCTCGATTCGATTCGGGACCTTCACCCCATTGTGGATAAGATTTTAGAGTACCGCGGACTGGAAAAGCTCCGCTCTACATATGTCGATGCACTCCCGATGCAGATCAATCAGGTTACCGGGAGAATCCACTGCAGTTTTAACCAATCGGTCACTGCAACGGGACGACTCTCGAGCACGAATCCTAACCTTCAAAACATCCCCGTGAGGACAGAAAATGGGAGGAGAATTCGGGAAGCTTTTGAGCCGAGGAAAGGGTGCCGATTCATCAGCGCCGACTACTCTCAAATTGAGCTCCGGATCCTAGCGCACCTCTCTGAAGATCCCACCCTCATCCATGCATTTCAAGAAAACATCGATGTTCACATCGATACTGCGGCGAAAATCTTCCATGTTAGCCCAGAAGAGGTGACCAAAGAGATGAGAAACCAGGCGAAAGCGGTCAATTTTGGGATCATTTATGGGCAAGGGGCCTTTGGCCTATCACAGGGGCTTGGTATTGATGTAAAAGAGGCAGCTCGCTTTATTGAAGAGTATTTCCTCCACTACCCGAGTGTTAAAAAATTTATTGATAAGTGTCAACAAAATGCTATAGATCAGGGTTTTACATCTACCATTATGAATAGACAACGCCTTCTTCCCGATATCCATAGCCAAAATCACATGATCAAACAGGCAGCTCTCAGGGTCAGCGTAAATGCGCCGATTCAGGGGAGTCAGTCTGACCTCATGAAGCTTGCGATGATCAGAATCGATCAAAAACTTCTTGGGGAGAAGCTCTCTTCATTCATGATCCTTCAAATCCACGATGAGGTGATCCTGGAATGCCCCGAGGAAGAGATCGCTATTTGTGAAAAAATTCTTAAGGGTTCTATGGAAAACGTAGCGAAACTCAGAGTCCCCCTCAGGGTGGACATTTCCGTTGGAAATAATTGGGGGGAGTGTTAGAATTATCAAGATAGCAATTACAGGGAACTTAGCCTCTGGTAAAAGTTCTGTTTGTCGGTTCTTTAAGGAACATGGCGCTTATGTCGTAAACGCTGATGCCATCGTCCATGATTTAATCTCGAGAGATTCTGAGTGTATTCAAAAAATTGTCGAACTTTTAGGAAACAAGGTAATTGCCGAAGGGCAAATTCGCCGCGATTTAGTTGCTGATATGGTATTTTCAGATCAAAAACTCCTCTACCAATTAGAAAAAATTCTCCACCCTCGTGTAGCTAAGACCGTCGAAGAAACTTACGAAAAAGTAAAAGAAAAATATCCCCTATTTGTAGCTGAAATCCCCCTCCTGTTTGAAAGTGGAGCGGACCATTTTTTCGACTACATTGTAGCTGTCGAAGCTAATCCAAGCCTTGCTGAAGAGAGGTTCGTCGCCAAAGGGTATACCCGAGAAGATTATCAACAAAGAATGAAAAGACAACTCTCTATTGAAGAGATCAAAAAGCGCTCTGACTTCGTGATTACGAACAATGGATCGCTCGAAAATATAAGAGTTCAAGTAGAAACCATTATCAACCAAATGAGGAGCTAACGTTCCATGAATAAAGAAGATACTCACACGGAAAACCGCCATTCGGAACACCGCATGCCGAAAAGACCCATGCACCACCACAAACAGCACCACAGAAAACCTGAACCGATGCCTTATGTGGATGAAATGGATGCGAATGCGGATGCTCAAGAGGCTAATATCGATCCAAACCGTGAAGTTTCTATCACAAAAATTGCCGATCTCCAGAGAATGGACATCGACCAATTGACGACGTTTGCAAAAAACGTAGGTGTACAGAACATCAGCTCTCTTTCCAAATCACAGATCGTTTTCGATCTCGTAAAAACGATTTCTGAAAGAGGGAATGAGCTTCTCGTTGGAGAAGGGATTCTAGAGGTTCTTCCCGATGGATTTGGATTCCTCCGCTCCCCAAACTATAGCTACCTCCCCTCTACTGAAGATATCTACGTTTCACCCGCACAGATCCGCCGCTTTGACCTCAAAAAAGGGGACAAAATCTATGGAACGATCCGCTCACCGAAAGAAAAAGAGAAGTATTTCGCTCTCTTGAAAGTGGACCGAATTAACGATCTCCCACCAGAAAAACTCAAAGATCGCATTGCATTTGAAAACCTTACTCCCCTTCACCCTGATGAGCGTTTCATCATGGAAACGACCTCTGACCAATACCCCATGAGAGTTCTCGATCTCGTTTCACCAATTGGAAAAGGGCAAAGAGCGCTCATCGTAGCTCCTCCAAAATCAGGCAAAACGATCTTGATGCAGAACATCGCAAATGCGATTGCTAAAAACGCTCCCGATGCAATTTTGATCGTTCTTCTGATCGACGAAAGACCTGAAGAGGTCACCGACATGCAGCGGATGGTCAAAGGAGAAGTTGTCTCTTCTACATTTGACGAACCACCCGAAAGACACGTCCAGGTTGCAGAAATGGCGATTGAAAGAGCGAAAAGGCTCGTTGAGCATGGCAAGGATGTCGTCATCCTCCTCGACTCTCTCACACGCTTAGCAAGAGCTTACAACACCGTTCAGCCCCATTCAGGGAAGATCCTCACTGGAGGGGTCGATGCGAACTCTCTCCACAAACCAAAAAGGTTCTTTGGAGCGGCTCGTAACATCGAAAATGGTGGCTCTCTCACCATCATCGCCACTGCGATGATCGACACTGGGTCGAAGATGGAAGAGGTCATTTACGAAGAGTTCAAAGGGACAGGAAACATGGAACTTGTTCTCGATCGCCGCTTGGCTGATCGCCGCATTTTCCCAGCTGTCGATGTCATCAAGAGTGGTACTCGTAAAGAAGAGCTCCTCTACCACCCAACAGAGCTCGAGAAGATCTACATCTTGCGTCAAGCGATCGCTGATCTCTCTCCTCTCGATGCGATGAACCTCCTCATGGCTAGACTTAAAAAGACCAAGTCTAACACGGAATTCCTTCTCACAATGAAGGACTAAAACCTATCGGTGGCCCTCTTGTCAGGGCCACCTTTTTCATTTTTTGTTATAGTGCTGAAAAATCAATCATACATTATAATTACCCCTTAATTATAAAGGGTTTTTATGAGCTTAGCATTAAATAATAACATTACAACTAATACTCAAAACTTCGTTTCACAAATGCTCTACCATATGGAAGAGATTTGCAGAGATCATAATGAGAGAGCGCGAATCATTAAAGATCCTGAATTCGACGTCTCCAAAGTGAATAGCGTATTAAGTAAAGGACTTTGGTACCCGACCGAATATTGCCAAGCTCTAGAAAAATTCAAGCAAAACGCCCGCTTAAATTGGATGATTAAAAATGGAGCCCCGTTTCATGGTTTCATGCCTAATACATTTACCCCTATCGAAGATTCTACTCTTCCTACAAAGAGAAAATTATTCCAATATAAAATTGCAAATGGCGTGCTCCCTTCTGAAGCCCTAGAGTCTATTCAGAACTCGGTGTGCTTAATAGGATGTGATACAGCAATGGATATTGCCATCTATCAAACTTTGCAAGATTTACTAGGAAAAGCAAGATTTGACACGTTATTCGCAAGCGATTCCAGCACACCTTTACAACTCGGAACCGATAATACTCCTCGTAAACAACTGTTTAAAAGAGTCGAGCTTCTCAGCAGTGATTCTCTTCAGCCGGGAGATTTTTGCCATTTTTCAAATATCCAACACTACGTAGCCAAGCATCCGTTTGGCCCAGCAAGAGGATATAATGTGATTTACAGAGGAGATTCTCAATTTTTAGGGTTGGGATTACCACTAGAATGTCCTTCTACCGCTATCGATGGCGCTCTTTTAGAGTCATTTAATGCCCCTCAATACACTGAAACATTTTTTAACTCCCGCATCTTATCTTATACATATGGAAAAACGCTCCTCTGTAACGAGGAGCAAAGTCGAGCCTTTGTAGCCTCTTTGTCAGAAATCCGCCTGACTCAAGAAGAGTTTGATGAAATGCCTAATCGCCAGATTCACGCTTTGAAACGAACAGAAAGAAGAATGCTCCTCTCGATTGAGAGGCCAGATCTTGATAAAATCAAAATGGTAGTAGAAGCGCCTCTTGAAAACATAAACGAGGTTTTTCGTCACGTTATGATTTAAATGAAGAATCGTCTATTTGTTGACGACACTTGCTAAGTTTGTTATATAGTGGATATGACAACATTTTTAGAAAGTGCTGTTGCAGCACCTCCCACTATTCTCATCATCACCTCATCAGGAGGAGCAGGCCATCTTCAAGCAGCTGTTGCTGAGAAGATGAGAGTTTTGGAAAAATACCCAGGAGCGCGGATCATCGAACAAGATGTGCTCATGGATTGGGGAGGAAAGAGGTTTGGAACCTACTGCAAAAACCGCTGGAACGACGCTCAAACCTCTGGGGATATCCTTGAGTTAGAAAGGCTTGTCTATCTTCAGCCTGTCATCGAAAAGCTCATGTTCATGCCTATCTTTGTCGCCCTTTTTCGCCTCTTGATGAAAGAGCCGATCGATCGGATCATTGATACGCAGCCTATCGGCACTTCACCCATCTTGAAAGCGATTAAAGCAGCGAGAACGATCTTAAAAAAACCACTTATTTTAGAAAAAATGGTCACAGAGCTCCCAACGGAAGCTGCAGCCCATTTCTTTCGCCCGATCAAAAATCTTTCGAAGGAAGAGAGAAAACTCCTTCGTCTCATCACGACCATTCCATTGACTGAAGAGGGTCAATCTGAGGATCTCTTTTGGAAAGACACTTGTGGGATCGATAGAGATTCTGTTCATTATGAAAGGCTTCCTCTCCGCCCCTCTTTCAATAAATATCAAAAAGATCAGAGAAGCAAAGAGAGTTTTGATCTATTACTTCCCTTGCAAAATGGGAAAGAAATTGAACTGGTCCTCAAGACTTTGAAAAAAGGATCAGCTACTTACCAGTTAAAACATCAAGGGCTGAAAGTATCGATCCAACCAGAGGATCAGGTCTCTGTCCTCATGCTGGGAAGTCATCCTGATGAAAAAGCTCTCCTCTTCTATGCAAAAGAGTTCATCAAGGTAAGTCAAGAAAAACGATACATGAAGAGAAAAGATCTCCTATTTATCTTCTGCTGCAACAATAAGAATCTTCAGGAGCAAATTGTTGATATTGTCACATCTGAAAAAGATTACCCCTCCTCTCTATCGATCTTTCCCCTCTCGTTCCAAAAAGATGATGTGATCGCTCCTCTCTTCTTCAGAAGTAACGCTACTTTCACAAAGTCTGGTGGATTGACCTCGATGGAGCTCTTATCTGTCTGCCAGGGGAAAATCTGGATTCACAAAGCAGACCCGATTCAGAAGACACGTATTCTCCGTAAGCCAAAAGAAAACCATTTCGGGATGCCCCCATGGGAAAATGGGAACGCTCTCTACCTCAAGGCAAAAAAAGGGGCCGATTTCATCAGCCCAGCCACCTTTCGAGAGATCTCAGAACCCTTCTTTGAAGAGTAAACCGGTTACTTTTTATGCTCTAGCACTGTTGATACAAAGAGATCCCAGTTCTGATCTTTAGCCGCTTTTTCAAGGGGTTCATAAGGGACCGACATGAATTGGGAAAAGGCGGGGAGATCGCGAAGTAATGATCCGTTTGACAGGTCTCTTTTGAGTCCCGGAGCGATCCCTTTAACGAAAGCGTTCCATTTAAAAGAGCTACTTTTGATGGAACGCATATGTTTTTGAAGAGCTTTATCAGAAAAGACATAAGCTAGAAATTGTAAAGGGCCAACTCCTCTGAGTTCCTTCCCTAGTCCTTCTAGATGAGTCTTTTTAAAACCGAGAGCGAGGGTACTGTGCCCTCCCATCGTTGTAACGAGCTCACTGATCACTTTCTGTTTCTCTTCAGGAACTTCTACAATAAAAGAAGAAGCGGTTATGTTTGCTATTAAACTAGTGCTCATCAAGAAAACTAACCACTTCATCTCTACTCTTCCTTATTTCAAAAGTTCTTCAACGAACAGATTCCATCGCCCACTGGCTGCATATTCTTGAAGCGCAGGGATAGAATCCTTCTTTTTTAAGGCCATTGCAAAGCCAGGTAATTCATCGTTTAATGTCCCTGCAGCTCTCTCTTTAGAGAGGCTTTCTGACAGGCCTTCCATAAACGCATTCCACTTGAGTGTACTCTTACGAACATTTTGGAGCCAGCCTTTTAGCTTCTCAGATCCACAGCAAGTGAGGAGGAATTGAAGTGGTGGAACATGTCTAAGACTATCACCCAAAGCGTTCACATCTTTTTGTTTCCAAAGAAGCTGAAAGTAGCTGAAATGGCTCAATGCATAGATCAACTTTCCAATATTTTCTTGATCTTCTTTACTCACGTTGAACTGAAAGCCTTTCGCTTTTGACAGCTGACTTGCATGCATTTTGCCAAGCCAAGTGAAGATATCAGCGATTTCGATTGGTTGAACTTCTTCAGCCATATCAAAACTCATTCTGAGGAGATCTTTAGCTCCATCGAGCTCTCTTGCAGAAATAGGGTTTCTTGCAAGTCCATAAAGAGTCTGACCCGCTTTATGGCGCACTCTTTCTGGGCTCTCTTCTTTCACCAAGTAAGCGATGCTCTCTTTTTCTAAGCTGAAAATGCCTTCTGCCTCTGCGATTCTATTCAATACGAGAACTTGAATGACCTTTGTAAGAGGATCAGCAGCCCCTCTTGCTAAAAGAACTTCAATCCCTGACTCTTCTGCTTTCGATACAGAAATCCCATCATAGATATCTGCTCGGGCTGTAGTCGCCATTAAAATAAACGTAGCTAACATGACAAACATTTTTTTCATAAGACCACTCCTTTGTTTTTTCGAGGCAATTAGTTATACAGACTTTTTAAATTACAATCAATTATTTGAGTGTAACTAAAAAAATTAATTACATTTTTTGGAACAATTTTAAGATTATTAGAAGTCAAGCTGGGGAAGGATCGCCTCAGGATCGTCGATTCCTGATGTGATGGAAATTTTTTCTGCTTCTTTGAGAAGTCGACCCATCTCTTTTCCGGGAGCAACTCCACGAGCAAGGAGATGAGAGGATTGGACAACAGGTCTATTTTCTCGGATCCGTTGGATCGCTTTTTCAAGAAAAGAGCGCCTTTGGCGGTGCTCTTCAAGAGATTTAGGGAACTTAGCGATGTGCACTTTTTGAACGAGGTCTGCACCAGGACTTGCGTAGAGATGGGCCCATCGAAAAAGATCGTTTTTATCTGCTATCATCATCTCATTCAAGAGTTCAACAAAGGAGATCTCTTGTCTTGAGAGTTTTAAATAGAGACAAAGTTTCTCTTTTTCCTCAGCATTCATGTCGGGGAAAAGTTCTAATAGAGGTACTATCACAGGGATCTCTCTTGGGAATGAAGAGAGGTGTTTCAATCTTCTTTCTACTTCCCCCTCTTCTACATTTTGAAGAGCTGGGAAAATGGTGGAGAGGAGATGGAGTCTATGAAGGGTCAGGAGGGCCTCTTGGAGGCTGCCAAACTTCTCCATTTTGACAAACTCTTGCACTACCCGCTCGATCGCCACGGCGGGAAAGAGCTCCCTTGCATGAGCCAAAATCGCTTGAATCGTATTGGGGTCGATTGCAAAATGGAATCTTGCGGCGTAGCGAACTGCGCGAATCATCCTGAGTCGATCTTCTCTAAACCTCTCATGAGGATCTCCAATCGCTCTAATGACCTCTTTTTGAAGATCTTTTTGTCCCCCCACATAATCGTAGAGAATCTCTTTGAGAGGATCGTAAAACATTCCATTAATCGTGAAATCACGCCTCATGGCATCTTCTTCTGGAGTTCCAACTTCGATCGAGGTGGGTCTTCTCCCATCTTGATACCCTTCTTCTTTCCTGAAAATCGCGACTTCAAAAGAAAATCCATTTTCAACTACAATCAATATACCAAACTGAACACCGACAGGAATGGTTTTGGTAAATAGGGAAGGGAGCCTTTCGAGGGGAGCATTCGTGACAATATCGATGTCATCAGAGGGCTTTTTCATCAGAAAATCGCGAACCCACCCCCCTGCAAAGTAAGCAGTGAAGCCATTTTCTACGAGTTTTTGAATAATACTCAGCGCTGTGGTATAACGATCATGCATACAATCTAGGTTAGCAGAATGAGAAACTCATTGTCTATAGGATTGCTCCTCTTCGTTTTCTTGGTTTCCTGTAACCAGCAAGGGAAGCGAAAATCCAATCATGGCTACTCATATAGAAACATCAACTTGGAATATGCTGACCTGAGTGGTCTCGATCTCTCCAACGTCGACTTCAGCGGGGCCAATCTGAAAAAAGCGAACCTCTCGAGAAGTAACCTATCGGGCGCCTTCCTCATCGGATCAGACCTCTCCTACGCAAATCTTCAGGGAGCTACCTTGAACCAGACGAACCTTCGAGATGCCAATCTCTACCGAGCTGATTTAAGCCACGCCAAACTCGATGGGGCTAATCTGATCGGCGTCAATCTTTCTCACACCTTCGTCAAACAAGCAATCTTCTCTGCAAGTGAAGGTCTATCACCAAAAACTAAGCGCTATCTTCTTTCACGTGGGGCTACTTTAGAGTAAAGAGCGGATTAAATAATCTCTCTCCCCTCGCTAGATGCAAGAGGAGAGAAACCGGCTTGAGCAACCAATCAATCTACAGAACGGTACTGAATGCGATTTTCATTCAGAAGAAGTAAGAGTTGAGCCTGTATATCCTTATATTGTGGATGGCTATAAAGACTCTTGAGCTCCATTGGATCTTCAGAAACGTTATACATCTCATTTGTGATCCCCACTTTACTCAAACAACGGCTCAATGTGGAATAGTAACGAGTAATCTTCCAAAGATCATTGTCGATATAAGCTATGATCGATTCTACGGCGTTCGGTTCAACAACAGCTTGGTAGAATCGGCACTGTGAATCAATCTGATTAGGACCTTTGGTCGGATTATCTTCTGTATAAAAATAGATCACTTGGTTTTGCAATGGCCCAGAAGGTTTATTCGCAATCGTCAACAAACTTTTTCCTGGAAGGGGCAAATTCAAGCTAAACTTTTTTCCTAATTCCCTTCTGATCCTTTCTGGATCTGCTTTCGCGAAATCGAGAAACGTAGGCAAGATATCGATATGAGAGGTCAAATCACAAATATCTTTATGTTGACTGCCAAACAACGGACTTGTAATCACTAAAGGAACGTGAATCGATTCTTGATATGCTTGATACCACTTTTGAAACATTCCACCATGACTGCTGAGAAGGTCTCCATGATCTGAACTAAAGACCACAATGGTATTTTCATACATCGGGCTCGAGCGGAGTTTTTCCCAAACCTTCATCATATTCTGATCGACCCGCTTTTGAACTGTGTAGTAATAGCGGTGGTAATGATCGAGATTAGGGATCGGTTGAAGAGCCGTCGCGTAGAGATTGCGGTAGTTGATCTGCGCTTGAGGCTTTTCTACAAGAGACTCTTGGAAGGTGATATGGAATTCAGGGGTGAAAAGGTTTCTCGGCAAAGTTGGGTCCACATCAAAAGACCAGCCAGAGCCAGTAATATCTTGGACACTTGTATATAAACCATAGACAGCGATGTCATGTGGATCGACATAGCTTGCCATCAAGAACCAAGGTGTTTCACTTTTTTCTAATAAACCGAGAGCATCAATCAACTCTTCTGTGAACTTGACATCTCTACCCTCTTGAGGTCTTGGAACAGAAGAGCCTGAATTGAGCGGTGCTGACCCATGTGCTTCTGGACCCACCCACCCTTCATATCCATAATCGCGAAGAACATCTTGCTCTAAGTAAAATCGATACATCGAAGGAATTCGTCTTCCATCAGCATCGTATGTAGTGAGATAACTACCATCTTCTAAACGGATGGAAGCGTCACTGACGTGCCATTTACCTTTCAAGATGGTGCGGTACCCCTCTTCTCTCAAATAGTTCCCAATAGTCGGAACTGTAAATTTAGGAAGCCATGTCATGTCAGGACTGTCTGCTGATTTCGCAATACCGTCTGTTTGAGTTACCCCATGCACATTCGGGTATTGCCCTGTATGAATGGTTGCTCGAGAAGGACAACAGGCACACGTATTGGCGTAGTGATTGTGAAACACGTATCCCATTGATGCAATCATCTCTTGGAAGAGGAGATTCTTTTTCTTCCACTCTTTTAGTTCTTCACTTTCATATTCAGGAGCGTATCGGAGTTCATCTACGAGGAAAAAAAGGATATTCGGTTTTTTCCCCATCTCAACACTGAATAGATTTGCTGCACTCAAAAGAACGGCAGCCATACAGACATATTTTTTCATAGTTACACCTCTAAAATTTGAGGCATAACACAACAAGGTGAATTATTTCAAAAATTAATTAATTACTTTAAAAACAAGGAGCGTCATGTCGTCGTACTGCTCTTGCCCTTTAGCAAAAGCATTCGCTTCTGCAATGATTGCTCCCACCCATTTTTTGACAGAGGATTCATCATGTGTTTGGATGAAGTGGATGAGACGTTCTTCAGAGAATAACTCTTTATGAATGTTCTGCGCATCGGTAATCCCATCAGTGTAGAAAAAGACGACATCGCCTGCCGCTAAAGTCGTCTCTTTGGCTTCAAATTTCACATCAGGATCAACCCCGAGAGCCATTCCTGAAGTGCTCAATTTTTCAATCTTACCATTAGCTCTTTTCACAATTGGAGAGTTATGACCGCAGCTCACATACTCCATTTTTTTCGTATGATTGTTAAATCTTGCAATGAAAGCGGTGACAAAACTCCCTGTCTCTTTGGTATCAGAGCAGAACAGACGATTTGCAGCTTTTACTACTTCGAGTAATGGATCTTTTCTCTCTGTATAGGCGCGGATCAAGCTTCTGAGGTCAAATGCATAAAGACATGCCATGATCCCCTTTCCAGAGCCATCGGCAACGGTGAGCTGCATGGTGTGTTCTTCATCATCGACAAACCAATCGTAATAGTCCCCCGCAACCTCTTTTGCTGGAGAAAAATAGATGCTCATTTCTGTCCCTGGGAAGTTGGCTTCTTTCACAGGAAGAATCGACTCTTGGATCTCGTGTGCAATTTGGAGCTCTTTTGCATAAGCTTCTTTCGAGGCTTTCTCTTTATTGATTTGCTCAATGTGCTCTTGAAGGTCAGATCTCATCTGATTAAAACTCATCCCGAGAACATTGATTTCAAATCCCATCGGATCATGCTCATATTCTTTTTCGAGATCTCCATGTCCTACACTATCCATCACCCGTCTGAGCTGCTTGAGAGGTCTTGTCATTCTGAGACTCAAAAGATAAGAAGCAACAGTTCCAATCACAAGGATGAAAACGAGAAGGGTACTGAGGCGCCACAAATAGTGGTTAAACTGAGAGACAAGCTCTGTAGCAGGAACGCTGATCATGAGATATTGATTCGTGTGGGGGATGTAAGAGACCATGGCATAGTGCTTCTTCCCCAGAAAGTAAAAATAAAAACCTGTCGCATCAGAGCCGATGCTTTCTAAAAGAACTGAATGATCTGAAGAGAGCTTTGATTCTTGCGCTACCGCTAGTGTAAGCTCTTTATCTTTCGAAGGATTTTCTGTTACATCGAAATGGAGCCTCACTAAGTTCGCATCAGTGCTCGCCAGCACTTTTTTGTCTTCATTCAAAATAGAAACATCAGTGACGTAGGTCGTTCTAAACTGAGAAAGCTGCGTCAAGAGCTGATCGAGAGCGACCGATGCACAAAGAATTCCTGAAAGCTCTTTTCCTCCCGGTTTGTAGACGAGAGAAAAGACGATCAAACTGTGACCAAAGAGGGGATCTTTTCCAATATACACCTGATCATACTCTTGGACAAGGCGGTTGAGATTGATATAGTCGTTAAAGCGCAAATTGAGATATTCAGGAAGCGTCGAGTGGATACAATAGATCTCGTTATTGTCAAACACCTTCAAAAAATAGACTGCAGTAATATTTTCATTTTGAGCAAATTCGAGGAAAATAGGAGCGAGTTCTTGGCCGGTGAACTCTCCAGGGGTCTGCTCTCTGAGGCGGATGATGTCTCTCATCGAACGGAGATAGTCGAGCTCAAAACGCTCCATCTGCTCGATGAACTGTAGGTGATCCCCTTCCAAGATGTTCAAAGCGGTAAAAACATCTTTTAATCGACCCCGATATTCCCTGTCATAAATGAAATAGCTGTAAAAGATCAAAGGCACTACAATGAAAACAAAACTGACGAGCAGAACCCGTATCGCAATCGACCCTTGAAGGCCGCCAGTGGAATTTTTTAACGTTGTTTTCATGATATGTCGCTAGACCCCATTACAAGTCTCCATAATCCCATAGTGAAACATTTTGTTAAACTTCGCACAAGTAAAACTTATCGCGAAGAAAACCAAAGTGTCGTCATCGTCGGGAAACGGATGATCGATGAACTCTCTTCGAAGCTCTCGATGAAGAAGTTAATCGTCGGCAATCCTCTGATCCCTGGGCAAAGGGCAACAGATACAGCGACAAGAGTGTCAAATAAAGTTCTTAAAAAAATGGCAGGAGTGATCTCTCCCGATGGGTATATGGCAGAATTTGAGCTCCCCTCTTACCAAAAACTCACCTCTCTTCAAGCGATTTTGATCCTCGATCAAGTACAAGATCCAGGAAACGTCGGAACTTTGCTCCGCTCTGCGCTGGCTCTCGGTTTTGATGGTGTCTATTTTGTCGATGGAACGGCAGATCCTTTCAACGAAAAAGCTCTCAGCGCTGCAAAAGGGGCGACCTTTCACATCCCCCTTGGTAAAGGCTCATGGGACCATTTTTTACAAGACATCCAGCCCACCTCTTCTTATCAACTCTATCGAGCAGATCTCCATGGAGAAAATCTCAGAGATGCGAAGATCTCCTCTCCTTTTGCGCTGATTGTAGGAAGTGAAGGTCAAGGTGTGAGTGAGACTGCAAAAGAAATTTCGACTCCCCTCACCATTCCGATGTCGATCCATTCAGAATCTCTCAATGTTGCCATTGCAGGCAGCATTTGCATGTACATGATGCGAGGGTTATGAAAGACGACTACGATCACTACGAGAAACAGCTCCTTGATGAGAATGTACGCGCTTTCAAAAAAGAGAGAAAACTCTACACCAAACAAGACCGCTCAAAGTATAAAAAAACTGATCAGAAAAAACTCACCCCTACAGCTGCAACTGAAGGAGAACATGGTAGAGTCATCTCACTAGAGCCAAGCCTTTATCACGTTTTTTCTGAAGGGAAGGTCTACGCCTGCTCTCTCAAAGGGACCATGAAACATGAAAAGACGAGACAAAAAAATCTCATCGCCATCGGTGATTTTGTCCGCTTCACTCCTCTTGGAGAAAAACAAGGGCTCATCATCTCCATCGATCCGAGAACATCGACCCTTTCTCGAGTGGTGAGAAATAACGAACAAGTGATCGCAGCAAATGTCGATCAAGTTCTCATCATCGCAAGTGTCGGGGTCCCTCCACTCAAACATGCTCTCATTGACCGCTACATCATCGCAACTCAAAAAGGGAATATGAAACCTGTTGTGGTGATCAACAAAATCGATCTCTTGCCTCCCGATGACACCATGGTTCAAGAGCTCGAACATCTCTACGAAAAACTCTCAATCCCTTTCATCAAAGTCTCTGCTGTTACGAGAGAAGGGCTCGAGGAACTCGCTCAAGTAATGGAGGGGAAAACTTCTGTCCTGTCAGGTCAATCTGGAGTGGGAAAAAGTTCTCTCATCAATGAGATCACATCCTCTTCCCTCCGCGTTGGAGAGGTGATTGAAAAGACAGGAAAAGGGGCTCATACCACAACAAAAGCAACGCTTGTTCCCCTTTCCCCATCAGGCTTTTGCATCGATACACCTGGAATCAAAAGTTTCGGTCTATGGGAGCTTACCTATGAAGATGTCCAAGACTATTTCTCCGATTTTGCTCCCTACCAGTGTAAATATCGGGGCTGCACACACATTCATGAACCTGAATGCAAGGTCCAAGAAGCTGTAGAAGAGGGAAAGATTTCTCTCTACCGCTACCAATCTTACTCAACCCTTATCGAAGAGGTCCAAAATGGCAACGATTCAACAAATTGATGCACGAGAAATTCTCGACTCACGTGGCAATCCTACGATTGCTGTCGATGTCATCACATCAGATGGTATCGTCGGTTCTGCAAATGTCCCCTCAGGAGCCTCTACTGGTGAACATGAAGCACTAGAACTTCGAGATCAAGACCCTAAGCGCTACGGTGGAAAAGGGGTCCTCAAGGCAGTCGCCAACATCAAAGGGCCCATCGCTCAAAAAGTAAAAGGGATGAAAGTAGACGACCAAGTAGCCCTCGACCACGCCATGATCGCACTCGATGGGACTGATAATAAAAGTAACCTCGGAGCCAACAGCATCCTCGGCGTCTCTCTTGCCGCCGCTGTTGCCGCTGCAAAGACAGCTAAAAAACCCCTCTTTCTCCACCTGAATCCCCATGCAGACCTCCTCCCCGTCCCCATGCTCAATATCATTAATGGTGGCGCACACGCAGATAATACCATTGACTACCAAGAATTTATGATTTTTCCAAAAGGATTCATCAGCTTCCCTGAAGCGCTTCGAGCGAGTTCTGAAGTGTTCCACACCTTAAAAAAGCTCCTCAAAGGAAAGAACCTCGCAACTTCGGTCGGTGATGAAGGGGGCTTTGCACCAAACCTCAAAACCAACGAAGAGGCCATTGAGTTCATCTTAGAAGCCATTGAAAAAGCAGGTTATAAGAGTGGGGAGCATTTCTCCATCACACTCGATGCTGCAGCAAGCTTCTTCTACGATAAGAAAAGTGATGAGTACCTACAAGGAGTCAAACAACCCTCTCCCAAAAGACTCCCTAAAGATGAACAGATTGCAATCCTCAAAACCCTCTCTGACAAATACCCCATCTCCTCTATTGAGGATGGCCTCGACGAAAACGACTGGTCCCGCTGGGAAAAGCTCACTGCCCTCATCGGTCATAAAGTACAGCTCGTTGGCGATGACCTATTTGTAACGAACAAAAAATTCCTCCAAAAAGGGATCTACCAAAAAGCTGCAAACGCTATTCTGATCAAACTCAACCAGATTGGTACACTGACAGAAACCCTTGAATGTATAGCCCTCGCAAAGAAAAATCACTTCAACACAATCATCTCCCATCGATCGGGAGAAACAGAAGATTCCTTCATTGCAGACCTCGCCGTTGCAACAAGCTCTGGCCAAATCAAAACAGGCTCTGTATCAAGATCAGACCGAGTCGCGAAGTACAACCGCCTCCTCTACATCCACGACTATCTAGGTAGAAAAGCTCGCTACGGCAGCTAAACTCCTCTTCTATGTAACGTTACACCTAAGAAGTGTAACGTTACAAGACCCTCCTAATCAATGTATTAGACAACCTTCTAGAAGGCTCTGTTATATTATTCAAAGACGCAAAAATAAGTTGCGGAAAAGAGCCTGATATTGATTCTAGAGGATAAGGGAAGGGGCAGATGAAGCATTTGATTTCCATTTTTGGGCTTGCAGAACAGGGGGATCTCTACCGCCATATCCACCTGAAATCTTTGCAAGATCTACTGTTGACCTTAGGCCAACCTGGAGAAGGAAGTATTGCGATTGAACTCGCAGTTCAAGCTTTAATGCATGAGCGGCCCGTCTTATTTTACCGCGTTAAGGAAGAGGGGTTTGAAGATGAATTCTACCTCAGAGGCCTTCGCGACCTCAAAAAACAAAACCTCAAGACCACCCTCTCTGCTATCGCCCTACCAGGAGTTGGCAGCCGCCCTGTCATCGATGAAGCAGCCCTCATTTGCAAAAAGGAGAGCTCCATCCTCATCATGAATCAGCAAGACCTCTACGACTACCTCGCCCAGTAAAAATCATTTCATTATGCCCCAAATTGACAAATGTCAATTTCGGGCATATTAACTTGACGTATTGATTATGCTCAAATATACTAGTCTATATGAAGCCATTTGTTGGAAGAGATAACGAGTTACGAAGGCTGGAAGACCTATCTAGGTCAGCACGCTCTTCCCTTGTTGTGATTAAAGGACGTCGCCGGATAGGAAAAAGTCGCCTTGCCGAAGAGTTTGGCAAAGGAAAGATTTTTTTACCATTTAGTGGGCTCGCTCCCGTCAAAGGGGTAACAGCTCAAGATCAGCGAGATGCCTTTGCTCGCCAACTTGCGATCTTATTTAATCTTCCTCCCTTTACTTTTACAGATTGGAGTGATGCTTTTCTGCACCTCTCAAGGCATCTTACTAAAAAACCTACCGTTATTCTTTTTGATGAGATTTCGTGGATGGGGTTAAAAGACCCAACATTTACCTCAAAACTCAAAGTTTGGTGGGACCTTGTCCTACAAAACCATCCATCAATCATCCTTATTTTATGTGGATCTATCTCAACTTGGATTGATAAAAACATCATCAATAGTACAGCTTTTTTTGGCCGAGTTTCTCTCTATCTCGAACTGACAGAATTGCCCATCCCAGAGTGCAGAAAATTACTAAATCTTCAAGGCTTTAAAGGTTCAGATCTCGACTTTTTTAAGATTTTGAGTGTGACAGGAGGCATCCCTTGGTATCTAGAGCAAATTCAATCCCATCAAAGCGCTGATGAAAATATTAAACGCCTCTGTTTTGAAAAAAATGGCCTTTTAGTGCAAGAATTTGATCGGATTTTTAATGACCTTTTTACTTCTCGAGGTGAGGTATATAAAAAGATCATTAAAACCTTAAGCCAGGGAATGAAAGATCGATCTACTCTCCAAAAAGCGATCTCTTATTCTCAAAGCGGCACACTCAGCCATCATCTTAAAGCCCTTGAAATTTGTGGTTTTGTCAGTAAACATCCAGACTGGTCTTTAAAAACAGGCAAACCTGGAAAATCGATCCTCTATCGTCTTTCTGACAATTATCTTCGCTTTTATATCCATTATATTGAACCCAACCTTACGAAAATTGAACAGGGGTCATTTGCAGAGGCTCCTCTTTCTAGTTTGCCTGGGTGGGAACCTATGCTTGGTTTTCAACTTGAAAACCTTTTATTGAAAAACAGACCCCTCCTTTATAAAGCACTTGGGATCCATTCTCAGGATATCGTTATGGATAATCCCTATTTTCAAAAAGCCTCAGGTCGCAAAAAAGGTTGCCAAATTGATTACCTGATTCACATGCATTCCAACACACTCTTTATCTGTGAAGTAAAAATGCGCCGTCGTGAATTGGGTCTTGAAGTAATAGATGCTATGAAAAATAAAGTCAATTCTCTTACCTTTCCCAAAGGGTTTGGAATCTCACCCGTCTTGTTTCATTTAGGCCCAGTTTCCGATGCCTTATTAAGCAGTCGCTACTTTTATCGAATCATCGACATTGCTGATTTATCCTGAAGTGTGCTTATTCAGCCTGCATTTTTAATTCCATCTTGCCTTGTATCTGCCGGGCCGCCTTGCGCTTGGGCTTTAGCCCAAGCAAGGAGCATAAGCTCCTACTGGCCGAAGGCCAGGCAAGGCGCCCTCCCCTTCTCATCTGGTTCAGTAAAATTGCTTGGGGGCAACTCCCTATTCTCGACACTGGCAATATTGTTCCAATAACGAGTCCAGAGACTCACATACCAATTGAAGACTTTATAGAAATGGCCAAAGAGGTGTTAAAGGCTTTTGGTTACCTCAAATAGCTATTCGGTGGCGAAGAACTCTTTGACCCCTTGGTGATTGGGAGAGAGGGACCGATCCCCTTCTTGCCAGTCGGCGGGACAGACGTCGCCGTGCTTTTCGTGATAGGTGAGGGCGTCGAGAGAGCGGAGCTCTTCGTCGATGCTGCGGCCGATGGGGAAATCATTGACCGTTTGGTGGCGAACGATACCACTTTTATCAATGAGGAAGACGCCGCGGTAGGAGATGCCTTGCTCTTCGGAAAGGACACCATAATCTTTAGCAATCGTTTTATGGATATCCGAGACAAGTGGGTACTCGATCCCTGCGATGCCACCCTCTTTTTTCGGGGTAGCGAGCCAAGCAAGGTGTGAAAAGTGGCTATCGATGGAACAGCCAACGACGAAGGCGTTTCTCTCTTTGAATTCATTGAGCTTGTTTTGGAATGCGTGAAGCTCGGTAGGGCAGACGAAGGTGAAATCGAGCGGATAGAAGAAAAAGACGACATAGTGGCCGAGCAGGCTATCTAAGGAAAAGCGTTCGATGATCTTTCCTTTTTGGACAGCAGTTGCTGAAAAGTGAGGAGCCTTTTTTCCGACTAAGCACACCATTTTCTCTCTTCTCCTATTGTTGTATGTTCACCATGGCCAGGATACACGACGGTATCGCTCGGCAAGGTCATGAGTTTTTTAAGTGAAAGGGTCATCTTCTGCCGATCTGAGGTGGGAAATGAGGTGTTTCCATGCCCAGAGCGGAAGAGGGTATCCCCTGAAAAGAGGACCTTTTCTTTTTCAAAGTAAAAACAGACGCTCCCTGGGGAGTGGCCTGGAGTGGCGATCACTTTAAACGAGAGATCCCCAAATGTCACCTGATCTCCCTCTTTAAAGAGGCCATCGGGCTCGGTTCCCTCCTTTTCAAAGACGTTCGGGAGGCCATCAGAGCCGGGTGAGCGGAGGTTTTCTGCATCTTCTGGGCTCACATAGACAGGGATGTTCGCATGCCTCTTCAGGACATCGACATCGGCAAAATGATCAAAATGGGAATGGGTCAAGTAGATAGCCTTGATCGTGAAGCCCCTCTCCTCGGCTATGTCCAAGAGAGCTTCAGCACTTTCATGCCCCGGATCGATAATGATAGCTTCCCCAGAAGAGCCCACCAGGTAGGCGTTCGTCTCCCAAAGCCCTGCTACAATCTTTTCAATAAACATTGCACTGGAGAGGATTCGAACCTCTGACCCCCTAGTTCGTAGCCAGGTACTCTATCCAGCTGAGCTACCAGTGCACAATAGAGGCACCATTTTGTGATAGATAAGCGTTTTAGAGCAAGGAGAATTTTTGAGACTATCCCGCTATTTCAAGGGATTTTATCGTTAAATTAAAATTTTAACTTAATTTACTGTTTTTGAATGTGTTAAGTAAATTCTTTTTATTGAAGTCATATTAATTTTAATTAT
>CAZZMO010000008.1:0-62123 GCA_964655475.1 uncultured bacterium | reverse complement strand
TAAATTTAGTTGGTAATTAAATACTTATAGCCAAATTATGTTAATATTCTCTTAAAAAGAAAAAACCCCTCTTTGAAGAAAGAGGGGCCTTTGTAGAGGAGGGCAAAACTACAATAGAATTTATCCGGCGGAAGCGATCAGGTTATTGGCATTATCCCACACGCCGAGGACGTTATTAATAAAGTCTGTCTCATTCTGGTCAGACGTATTAAGTGCATTAGTACCAGTCTCTAACGACTGAGTTAAGTTAGAAAACTGCTGGTTCATGTTGTTGACCTTAGTGTTATCTAACTGTTCCTGAGACTGATACTGCTGAATCTTCGTAGTATCATCTGTCCCCTGGATTTTCTTATTATCAGCCTCTAACATCGCAGTACCTGCTTCAATCCCATCAGTACCAGCTTCTGAGATATACTGCATCGTCGTTGTGAGAGTCTGTAAACACTCCTGGTCCTTATTTTGAGCATCTACGCTCACCAGAAGGAGATAGAGAAACGGATCGATGCTCTCTGTCTTAAAAGGGTTACTAATCCCTAGTGGCTCACTCGGAGTCTCTGCAACTGTTGTAGAACCTTGACTATAAGTCATATACACTCTCTTATTTAATGATTATTGAGTAATCTGGTTTCTGGTCATTGTCCCTTCCATTGTGGTGAGAGACTTGTCCATATTCTCTGTCATACTCTGCTCTGTCTCTTCTAACGATGTCAGCGACTTCAAGATCGACTGCATCACGCTATCCCCGTTCTCATACTGTTTCTGTACCGCCATCAAATCGTCTGTCATTGGCTGCATGATACTTGCATCACCTAAGGTGTCATTCGTCTTCGGAGTTCCATCTGCGTTCTTCATTGGGTTACCACTCTTATCACAGTAGTAAGTAGTACCGTTGATCTCTGTTGTATAGTACTGAGGGTCAGTATCATACCACATATCGTGGATGTTTCCGTTATAACTATTGATCTGGTTCATATAGTCATCTAACGAATGGTTGATATCATTCATCAACTCAGGATTATCCTGAAAGTAAGGATCTTGCGCTGTCCAATACTTGATGTTATCCACATCCCCTTGAATCTTATAGGCAAGCGTATCTTCCTTATTTACAGTCACCATCTGACCACTTGAATTCTTTACTTTCGCATCAGCATCACAATACCAAACCTTGTTATCGATCACGACGTAGTAGTTTCCGTACGCATCCTGCTGCTTTGAACGACCTGCGTTCAAGTCACTGTTCAAGTCTTCCGTAAGAGCCTTAATATCATTGATGTCCTGGTCGATAAACGCATCCATACCCACTGTATCAGCAGTAAACTGCATCATCATCCCGACAAGGGCCATACACATCCATATGGTACATCCACCTTCCCAGTCACCTTTACCCGCAAGGGTTCCCATATAATCACTATAAGCCATCATTTGGTTATAGTCTTGGTTTGGGTTATATTCACAATTACCAGCTAGACATTCGCTCATATTGTTTTCCTTTAGATCATATTTTTGCTTACCTCTATTATAAAATAAAATATTTAATTGATCAAGCTTTTTCTAAGGCAAACAACCTCTTCACATTGACGTTCAACCACTTATCAAAATAACAATCTTTACCTTATCTTTAATATATAACCAGAAAAGAGAGCACTTCTTCATTCTTTATGAAAATTATGATCAACTTCAGAAATTCTAGAGAAAAACGCATTACACCACAGCCCCAACTGCAAAAAATGTAACAAAAAAACCCGATTGATCATAACGGGTTTTTTTGTTACATTCCTGATATGATAAGATCAAAGTATTCAGAAGCATTCACGACCCTTTCAAAAAAAGGGGTTTTTTCCTCAGCTGAGGGCAGAGCGGCAGGGATACCTCCTCGCATGCTGGCTTATTTCTCTGAAAAAGGGTATATCGAAAAGATTCGACGCGGAATGTATAAGATCAAAAATCTTGATTTCCATTCGGCATTTGAGTGGGAAGACTTAGTAATAACAGCTTTAAGCATCCCGAATAGTGTTATCTGCCTTACCTCAGCTCTATGCTATTATGGTCTAACAGATGAAATCATGAGGGAGTTTTGGGTCGCGATTCCCCATGCCACGACTTCCCCCTCTAGAGAAAATACCCGTATCATTAGGATGCGTAATATTGCTTTTGGCCAGACAACTGTCAAAATCGGCAGCCGAAAAATCAAAATCTTCGATAGAGAACGGACCATTGTCGATGCCTTCCGCTATTTGGACAAGGAGACTGCTTTAAAATCTCTACAAGCCTATTTGAAAATAGGTAAAGAGAGTAAGCCTGATATTGATAAGCTTTTAAGATATGCGAAGAAGCTTAAAGTCGATTTAACATCTTATATTACAGCGTTTACATTATGAAATCTGCTCTCGAAGAATCAATTAAAGAGAAAATTAAACTCCTTGCTAAAGAAAGAGAGTCCACTTTTGCTGAACTATGGAGGAATCTGATCTTGGAGAGATTTCTCACACGCCTAGCCAAATCTTCCTATAAGGAAACATTCATTCTGAAGGGAGGCACTCTCCTTGCAAGGTATATCTATCTTGGAAGGGAAACGCAAGATCTCGATTTCTTTATTCAAAAGCTGTCAAATACCGAAAAATCTTTGAAAACTGCATTGGAAACGATTTGCAATGTTGATACCAATGACAGCTTTTCCTTCGAAGTAACTAAAATTAAAATCCTAGACCATTCACAGCTCGCATATACGGGTGCTGAGATCACTTTGCTAGCACTCTTCGGTGCTACAAAAACCATAATACGTACGGATTTAGGGTTTGGAGACCGCGTTGAACCTATTGAACATTCGATAGATTTAACTAGCACATCAAAAGGCCCTCTCTTTGAAAGCAAGATTTCTTTACGCTGCTACCCAAAGGAATTCATTTTCGCAGAGAAATTGGAGACTGTTGTTTTTCGAGGTGGAGGAAATACCAGAATGAAGGACTTTCACGATCTTTACTCTCTGATTCGTTTGAATGCTATAGACAACTCTTTAGCAAAAAAAGCTATAGAGCTTGTTTTTCATCACAGAAAGACCTCCCTCAAAAAGCTGCCTGCATTATTTAACAAAGAAGCTTTTGAAATAATGGAAAAAAATTGGAGCGCTTACCGTAAAAAAAACCCATTGAAAAAAGGTGCGCTCGTGCTACCTGAATCCATAGAAGATATTGTTTTAACTGTGAATCAATGGCTGCAAGAGAATGCCTTCTTCTCACTCAAAGATTCACCTCATTCCTTTCTGAAAAGCAAGAGTTAGAGAGTGTGTTAACACTCTCCCTTATGGCAACTCTGCTGCCCATTTTCTCCACCATACTTACACCACTTGTCGTAGTTGTAGTCGCATGAGTACTTTCCGCAATAAGAGCCGCAGCAGCAGTTTTGGCCACTGTCGCAGCAGTTTCCGCTACAGCAGGTGTGTGCGCAGCAGTTATTGCTTCCACACTGGCTGGTGTTGGCATCGCAGCAAGAGCCGTTGGTACACTTTTTACCAGCATCGCAGCATTTGCCGCCGCAAATACTTGATCCTTTTGAACAGCACTCAGTTCCATTACAGAAGCTTCCAGCAGCAGCGCTACATTCAGGATGGCATACGCCATCGCAGCAAAGGCCTGAGCAGCAGCTTCCATTACAGCAAACTTGTCCTTCAGCGCAGCATTTTGTGCCGCAGTAACGCTCATCTGGACAGCAGATGGCTTTATCTGTGCCGTTACCTTGAATACACTTATTTCCAGCGGTGCAGCAAAGATAAGGAGGATCGACCATACAGCTATCTAGACAACATTCAGTGCCTGATGGACAGCTAGTGCAAGCGCAAACGCAGGCGCCATTTTTACACTCCCACCCACTTTTACAGCAGACACCGTTACAGTAGCGCTCAGAAGAGCAGCACTCCGCTCTACCCGTCGTCGCATTGGTTCCACACTCATCGCCAGCCTGGCAGCAAAGATAAGGAGGGGTTACAGAGCAGCTATCTAAACAACATTTCGTCCCCTCAGCGCATGAACAGCTGCAGACGCAAGATCCATTTTTGCACTCCCACCCTTCTGCGCAGCAAGATCCATTACAGTATCTCTCTGATGGGCAGCAAGTAGCCGAGCTCCCACTCCCCGTTGATTCTATACAAACTTCACTCTCTTTGTTACAGCACTTAAACCCATTATCTCCATCATAGCAACACTCAGAGACTTCAGTATCACAAGTACAAGAAGCCGCAGGGGTAGTACAAACGCCACTCACACAAATTTGTCCCTCAGCGCAGCACTTCCCGCCACAATATAGATCACTATCGCAGCAGACCCCATCTACACACACCTCTGAAGAGGTACAAGCCCCTAAGCAAAGATCTTGGCAAGTTCCATTAACACAGCTTAAGCCTGCATCACAGCACTCTCCATCGCAATAGGCATAGTTATCGCAGCAGCCCCACCCTGGAATACAGGTTTGGTTTGCGGTACATACGGGATTTCCAATGGCTGGACAGGGATTAGTCGACATATTTTTTTCCTTGTAATGAAGGGTAATTGATTAAAATACTGAGGATGGAATGAGTATGGTAGAGGATTTTGTTGAGACGAAAAGGTTTTTTTTCTGAGGTTGAGTTAGGATCGAAATAGGTAGGATCTGCCTCAAACCAAAGTTGATGCATATTTCCCCCAACAGCATCTAGCTGTTTGATGACCTCTTTGATCTCTATTTGTAAATCTTTAACAAATTGTGGATCACTCGTGAAATAATCACGAATTTTACTCTCAAAGGTTTCGATTTTCTGATCAATCTGGTGAACGATTGTTTGTTGATAAAGAACAACTTTCCCGTCAATGGTAGCTGAAGGATCGCAATAAAGAGGGTTTTCATCTTTGAGGGAAAAGATGTAGTTGCCATAACTATCTTGTATTTTTGAGCGACTTGCATGGACATAGACAAACAATTTGTCTCCGAGCGAATGAAGCTCACCTAATTTCTGATCTAATGTCTTTTTCATACGTCCCTCTTTTTACCAATATCCACATTCTGGGCAACTCGACTTATTACAGCAGTGTTTGTGTTTACAACAAAGACCTCGACACAGCTTATCATCACAGCAGTGAGCGTGCTCTCCACACAAACCTCCACAACAACCTTCACTACAGCAGCCATCACTGCAACAATTGTGGCTTGGTGAACAGCACTCACCATGACAGCAGCTATATCCAGCTGTACAACATTTCGTTCCACAGCAAGTATTCGCGCAGCAAGTTTTCCCATCGCAGCTCTTTTGTCCGATCGGACAGCAGACGTTATTCGTCACATGTTGCCCTACAGGACAACATGTCCCATTGTTGTATCGATCTGCCGGGCAACAAATCGCCCTTTCGGTTCCATTTCCATTAATACAGGTTTGATCTCCTGTGCAGCAAATATAAGGTGGCTCGACCATACAGCTATCTAAACAGCATGTACCTTGAGCGCAATTACACGTACAAACGCAAGCCCCATCTTGGCAATGCCACCCCTCTTTACAGCAGGTTCCGTTGCAATAACGCTCACTTGAGCAACACTCAGCGCGACCTGTAACTGCATTCTTTCCACACTGATCTCCTGGCTGGCAGCAAAGGTAGGGAGGGGTCACTTGGCAGCTATCTAAACAGCAGCTCGTCCCTTCAGTGCAAGTACAAGTACACACACACTGACCATTTTGACAGTGCCACCCTTCAGGACAGCAAGATCCATTACAATATCTCGATTGAGGACAACATGTAGCTCTCACACCATTACCGGTTGATGGAATACAAGTGGTAGAGCTATTGCTACAGCACTGATACCCTAGTTCTGCATCGTAGCAACAAGTGCTCGTAGAAGTGTCACAGGTACAAGGGGCAGCAGGGGTCGTACAAACACCGCTGACGCAAAGTTGTCCCTCAGCGCAGCAAGCACCTGCGCAATATTGCTGCTCGGAGCAGCAAGTCCCATTCACACAAATCTCGCCCGCGCTGCAGCTCCCATGACAAAGATCCTGACAGCTCCCATTTACACAACTGAGACCGAGGTCACAGCACTCTCCGTTGCAATAAGCATAATTATCGCAGCAGCCCCAACCTGGAATACAGGTTTGGCTCTCGCTACATACAGGATTGCCGACGGCTGGGCAGGGGGTTGAGGCCATTTTTTGCTTTATTTTTCTTTTAGGATACCAATATGAGGGATTCTCTTTGTTAAGGTGTAGAGGGGAAGGGGATTGTGCTTCTTTTCCTGGTAGAGATAAGGTTTGAAGGCGGGAAACCTTCTCTTGGAAGGAATTGGTATAGATTTGCGTTTTTTCGATAGCTGTTTTGAGGTTCATCGATTCGAGATCGAGATAATCTTCGATCGAAATCAATAACTCCTCCATTTGAGGCAAGGTGCGGAAGATCTCTTCGAAAAGGGGGAACATTTTTTTTGCCATGTTATGGAGGGTCTTCAGTTTGGCAGTCTCTTTTCGAGAAGTTCCTTTTTTTGGAAGGGCTCCGATTTCTTGAGAGAAGAGAGAAAGATCTCTTTCGATCCTCTTCATGATGGGCCTAAGGGTGAGTAAATAAGCTCTTGCTGCAGACTTTGCTAATGGGCGCTCAATGAATCGATCCCCTTTTCTCTTGATTTCGAGGAGGATGCGTTCCACTTTTGTCAATAGTTGAAACTGAATCATCAATAATAGCAGGGTTTATTTCGATATTTTCTATCTTAGCAAGGGAAGGGGTATTTGATGAGATGGTGCTTAAGAGCCTAGACTTTACGATGATGACTTGAAGGTGGACGTTTTTTTCTTGGCTTTTTTGCCTGCTTGAACTTGCGAAAGAGGGTCCCGAGACGAGACATCTCTTGCTGAAGGCGCTGCCGAAGGACATTTTCTGCAGGGTTTGCAGAGACTTTTTCCTCTAAAAAAGAAGGGACATTTTCTCTTTGAATCTTTAGTCCTTTAGATATATGACCTATACTTTTCCCGAGCTCATCGTGTTGCTTTAGGAAGTGTTGATGGAGCTCTTCTTGCCCCTCAAGATCTTTCGACTCAAAGGCATCGCTAAAGGTTTTATAGTAGTGGAGAAAATGTAATAAGACTTCAGAGTTCTTCTTCTCTTCAGCTTCACTATTTTCCTCTAGTGTGTGAAGGAGCTGGCTAAAGGCTTTATTGATGAGCTGATATTCGTGAAAAAGAGTCATAGTTTGGCCCTAATGTGTTTTTCCATCTTCCGTTTCTGAGCGCGATTACTACTTTTCTTCTTCACTGGCTTCTTTCTCGGCTTGACGACCGCTTCTACCTTGGCCTCCATAGCAGCAATCTTCTCTTTAGCGGCCAGTACTTGTGGAGAGGATTGCATGATAGAGCCTTTCAAAATCTTCTCTAGCTCTTTAGCGTTGAGCCCCTCTTTTTGACAAAAGGTCTCTAATTTCCCCTTCATCCCCTGCTGCAGGTTTTTGAAGCAATTCAGAGCGAGCTTCTTCTGCCAAGCAGTACCATACTTGAGGACTAGGGTCAGATTGTCATAAAACTCACTAAGTTCTCCCATAATCTTTTGTAAAGTGGCCCTGTTGCTCTCTTTATCCTTACTACCCATGACATTGAGTAAATGATCCAATGGATCTTCTTGTTTCTCTTTCATTGCGTCCCTCTCTTGTTTCATTAATGATCAGGGATCTTTTCCCGTCAACGGGAGGGAGAAATAAAAAGATTTTTTTAATATAAGAATGGGATAGTGCTATCATCAAAGGTCCACACTCTACGCTTCTACTGTATTTATACATGGGGAGACGTTCATCAAGAGGACTTGGGGTCTTACGAAATGGCTGAATGTACACGCCATCAAGTCACTACCATGATTACGAGATTGGCAAAAAATCCTGCGAATGAACGATATATACTCGCTTTTGACGACTTTCAGTCGATGTTAGAAGATACTAAAGCAGCTTCCTTAAAACGACCCAGGACCTATTCCTCTTCGAGTGGAGCCTCTTTATAAACCCCCGTTACCGGGGGGGGCTCTTACATAAGATGTTAATCCATCAGAAGATCGATCATAGCGTGGCCAAAGGTTTTAAAAATGGGGTCACTCCAAAAGTCAGGAAGCCAAGGGGTGTCAGTTTCATCGATGACGAGATCGATGATCCTTTTTGCAGCTTTGGTCTGCTCTTTACTAGTCAGACCAGGGAGCATCTGGGCCATCTGAGCGGAGAGACGGACGCTTGGCATCAGGTCTTTATATTCCATTTTCCCTTTGGTTTGGGTCGCAATGAGCTTTGCCATCCCCTTTTCATCTTTCATCTGCACCATTTCATCAGGAACTTTGACAGGGATCGAGCCGATGAGGGCTTCAGGAAAAACGAGTGGAACAAATGGTGGGATAAGGGCCTTAAAAATGGGGTCTGTGATGAAATCTGGAAGGCCTGGCGTATCGGTATAATCGATGACATAATTGATGATGGTGATGATATCTGCTTGCTTTTGTGATAGTGTTCTTGCTGGATAGCTATCGACAAAATGGAAGGCAATTTTCATGATTGCTGGAATATCAGACCACTGAAAGCCATCTCCTTGAGTTGCGACAATCTTTTTTGCACAGGTTTCAAGATCTTGCTTCGTTGGTGCCGTCACCCCTTGTTTGACATCCATCACATATTCCATGTGCTGAGGCTTGCTTTGAGCTGTATCTGCCGTGTATATATAATCCATAGGCCCTCTCCTTAAAGTGGTTGAGTGGCCAGACTATACCAGCAGAATTTTTAATTGACTAGGAGCGGAGCCAATCTTTCTTTTTGGTTTTGTGGGTCTTCTTACTCTTGCTGAGTTCTTCGGCCCGCTCTTCTTTTTTTTCTTGGACTTTGGCCGCAAGTTCTTGATTTTGCACTTCTAGCTTACCCCGAGCATGTTGCAAAAATTCCCACTGCTCTCTATTGAAATGGGTGGGGTCGGCGGCAATCTCTTTGATTTGTTCCGGGGTGAGACCTGACTTTTCTGAGGTTTTAGAGGATTCTTCTTGTACTTTTTGGTACATTTTCTGGAGTTTTTCTCTCATTTTTTCGACCTCTTCCTTCGATCCATGTTGCTGGATGTATTTAAAATGATCGAAAAATTCGATGGAGTTTTGGAAAATTTCTTCGAGCTTAGCTTCTTTTTCAGTAGACTCTAAGGATAAAAGCTCCATGATTCTGTCAAACTCATCTGCCATAAGGATTTCCTCTTTCTCATCTTTTTCTATCGAATAAAAGACAATGTTTGCAATAGTTAATCTAGGGGTGGGAAATGTTAGAGTCTATACTTAAGGATGTGGAGCGGCTTTTAGGTGTCGAAGTCATTAAGGGTTCGGGATCTGACATGGGTACATGGTTCGTTAGCATTTCCCCTCAAGAATCAGTAACTATCCGAGAGCTCAAACCAGGCGCTCATTTTCATGCGACTATTGGAAATTTGCCAGGGGGAAACCGAGAAGATTTATTCATGTATTTGATGCAGGCAAATTACCTAGGACAGGGTACGGGAGGTTCGGTCATCGGATTAGATCCGAGCGAAAACTTCTTGACTCTATCACTCTCCATCGTTTACGAGATGAATTACAGAATCTTCAAAGATAAGCTTGAGGAATTTTTTAATTACTTAAGCTATTGGCGAGAAGAGCTGAATAGATTAAACTTGTAGACCATGATGGCGTATCTCATTGGACAAGAAGGCCCATATGCTGAAGCGGTATTCGCTTTAGAAGAGGGCGGCGACTGGACGTTAGGGCGTGATCCTGAGGTCTGTACGTTTGCTTTAAGTGACCCAACGGTCTCTCGTAAGCACGCACGGATTTATCTGGATGACGGCGTCTTCTACGTAGAAAATCTTTCTACGATTAATCCCCTATTGGTAAATGGAACCGAAATTAAGGGCTCTTTGCAGCTACAAGAAGATGACATTATCCAAATGGGAAATAATGTTCTTCGCTTTACAGAGCACCTTCCTGAGAGCAAATTGAGTGCTGAAAAGCCAAAAGAAGAGCTCTCTGACATGCTACCAAGGCTCGTGGCTCGCCAAGCTGATAGCGCTCGTTGGATGGTTAAAGTCATTTCTGGGCCGAACGCTGGAGCAGAATTCGGTGTTAATCCGAAAGAAACCTTCATTTTAGGAAAAGACCCAGATTCTGCAGACATTGTATTTCAAGATCTTAGCGTATCTAGACAACATGCAAGAATCAGCGCAAACGAAGATGGCGATATCACGATCGAAGATCTCGGCTCGAAAAATGGAGTCTTTGTCAACGGCGCTAAATTAGAAGGGGCAGAATCTCTCCAGTCTCAAGACCTCGTGGTTTTGGGGACAACCTCTTTCCTCGTGATCGATAGAGAGCAGACAAGAGAGACGATTTATTCCCCAGCTGCATCTTTCCTCCAGCCAGAGAAAAAAGAGGAAGAAAAAGTACAAGCTATTGAAGAAGAGTCACCAAAAAATTGGAAAGACCTCTTCATCCCAACCCGCCACCTCGTCGTCGCTGCGATCTTCTCGACGATTGTCCTCGTGGGGATTGTGAGCATCGCATCCCTATTTCGCTCTCAGTCGATTACGATTTCTCCACACGATGAGATGCAAGATATCTATAAGATTACCAAAGAGTTCCCAACGATCGAATTCTCCTATAACTCGAATGATGGGGCGCTATTTATTGTAGGGCACGTCTTGACTGAGGTGAATCACAGTGAGCTCCTTTATTTACTCAAGACCCTCCCCTTCATCAAATCGGTCGATGACAATATTGTGGTCGATGAACTCGTTTGGGCAAATTTAAATGCCTTAATTGCAAGAAACCCAAAATGGCGCAGCATCCTCATCACAGCTCCAAAACCTGGTGAGTTTGTCATGAGAGGGTATCTCACTACGATGGAAGATGTGGCTGAACTCTCTGAATATGTGAACCGCCACTTTACCTACATCAGTAAACTGACAAACGAGGTCGTGGTTGAAAACACTTTACAGATGGAAATCCAGAACTTCTTGATTGAAGAGGGCTTTTTAAATGTAACGTTTCAATTCAACAATGGTGAGCTCCTCTTTGCAGGGAGAGCAAACAGTGGTGAAGAGTCTCAATTTAAAGGGGTTCTCAACAAAATCGGGAAAATTCAGGGCGTGCGGTTAATGAAGAATTTCGTTATCTTTACAGGCACCTCTTCAATGAAAATCGACATTTCACAAAATTATACTGTCATGGGCACATCGAAATATGGAGCAACGAGCCAATACGTATTGATTAACGGAAAGATTCTGTCTGATGGAGATGCGTTAGACGGAATGGTTATTACGAGCATTGAATCTAACAGAATTAATCTCGAAAAAGACGGAATTAAATATAAAATTGACTTCAATAATCAATAAATTGTAAGACAAAGAAGAGATAAGAGGAGCATTCTATGTACGGACTGAAACAACAGACAAAAAGAGCGGTCTTTGAGTTCGATTTAGAGAAGGACTTGCAAGATCGTAAAAAGAATGAAGAGCTCCTGGATAGAGTAGAAAAGCGCATCCATGAGATTAAAAATAAACTGAGAGAAGGTGCTGACTCTAAAGAGTTTGACGGCCTTGGATTATTACTACACGGCTATTCTTCTCTCCATAAGGTGCTTACAAGAGCGGCGAAAAATTAATATTAAGAGGTAGGTATGGCAGAAACCGTATATTGTACAATCACGTTCTATACGCTCATCAATAAATACATGAAGCTGCAGAGTGCTGTAGTTTCGATGACGAGAGATGTAGCGAGTAAAATCAGTTCGGCGACACCCGGAAAGTTTTTGCTCCTCCAGTTCGCGATGTCACAGGTAACGCAGATTGGAGATTCGATTTCGAACTTGATTGCGCAGGTCAACTCTGTCATCAGTAACGCGATTAAAAACCAAAGAACTCAGTAATGATCTAGAGGAAGGGATGTATGACACAAGCAACCATAGAGCAATACAAAGAAGACTTCTACTTCTTGTTAGAAGGGGGCTTCATTGCTATCAAAAATGCAGATGAAGATTCTGCGATTAAATTGTTTCGCGCCTGCGAATTGCTCAAGCCGGACAGCACGTTCCCCTCTATCGGCTTTGGATATATGCACCTTTGCAAGCTCGAGCTAAAACAAGCAGCTGCGATGTTTACCAGGGTCTTAGATAAAGAGCCAGAGAATGAGATGGCAAGAACATTTCTTGGAATCGTTCTCAGCATGAACCCAACAGAAATGACCAAAGGGGAAAAGATCCTCTCTGATACAGCGATGAAAGGGCAAGATCCAGAGCTGAAGAAACTTTCGAACACAGCTCTCGATTTCCTCGAAAAACACATTAAGAAACACCCATCTCCTGCAGAAATTCAGGCTCCTAAAAAAGCTAAACCGAGTGCGAAAAAGACGAAATAATGAGCGACGAAATATCGAAAAAAGTTCCCGACCTCGATCGGATCGGCTCCACGCCGAGCATTGAATCTGGGGATCAAAAAGGGCTTCCTGAAGAAGGGAAGTTTGCCTCTTTTATGCAAACCTCCTCCTCAGCTCAACCGACAGCGAATGTCGCCAAAGCCCCTTCTCCCCTCGAAATTGGACCTGTCAATTCTCCTGGAACACCACCTACTGCTGAATCGATCAAAACACAAATTTCGAGCGTCTCTAGTTCTCTTGGAGATGTGAATTCACAGCTCAGTACGCAAAACCTCAAGCTCAAGCAATCGCAAAAGTACCTTTTGCGCAGCAAACTTCAAAATGCCAACGATCAGATCCGCGGCGTTGTCGACAATCTAGGAGGCAATCCTGGAGACCCGGTCAATTTAAAGACGAAAAAAAATCCTATCGCCAAGTTTCTGACCCTTGTTTCTGATGGACAACAGCAGCTAGCAAATGCCGCAGACCTTGTAAACAAACTCAATGATACTGGGCAATCTACTAATCCTGGGCAACTTCTCCTTGTTCAAGTGAAATTGCAAAAGGCGCAGCAGGAATTAGACTATACTTCTGTACTTCTCGGAAAAGCGGTCGACGTGGTAAAAACGCTTTTCAACGTACAGATATAGTAAGTAGTCTAATACTAAAAATACTGGGATAGGTTCAATGGACGACTCCTTTGTTTTCGACAATCTCATCAATCGGTTAGAAGATCTCGAACTCACGACCGTGCATGGCCGCATCACTGAAGTGGTTGGTATGCTCATCAAAGCGATTGTCCCCAATGTGAAAATGGGGGAAGTCTGCATGATCAAAAGAGAAGGCCCCCCTTTACTTGCTGAAGTGGTTGGCTTTACAAGAGAAGAAGTATTCCTCTCCCCGATGGCAGAAATGTATGGCATCGGCCCCTCTTCTGAGGTGATCCCAATGAATACGCGCCTCCACATCAAGGTGGGGCCTAAAATGCTTGGCCGTGTGCTAAATGGTATGGGAGAAGCTCTCGATGAAGAGGTTCACGGTCCACTACTCCTCGATGAAACCTACCCTGTGATCAATTCCCCTCCCGACCCCCTCAAACGGAAAAAGATTGAGACTCCCCTCTCTGTGGGTGTTCGCTGTATCGATGGCGTGCTCACCTGTGGTGAAGGGCAGCGGGTCGGTATCTTTGCGGCAGCAGGAGGTGGTAAATCGACCCTCCTCGGTATGATGGCAAGGTATGCAAAAGCTGATGTCAATGTGATCGCTCTCATTGGTGAAAGGGGACGCGAGGTAAGAGAGTTTATTGAAAATGACTTAGGACCAGAAGGGCTTGCCCGTTCTGTCGTCGTTGTCTCCACATCAGACCAAGCGGCGCAGCTCAGGTTGAACGCTGCATACGTCGGAACAGCGATCGCTGAGTACTTTAGAGATCAGGGAAAAAAGGTCCTCTTCATGATGGACTCTGTCACTCGTTACGCAAGAGCGCTCCGAGAAATTGGTCTTGCTGCTGGAGAGCCTCCTGCTAGAGCTGGTTTTACCCCCTCTGTATTTGCGATGCTTCCAAGGCTTCTCGAGCGTTCTGGAAATTCTGACAAAGGATCGATCACCGCCTTCTACACTGTTCTCGTTGCTGGAGATGATATGAATGAGCCTGTCTCTGACGAGGTGCGCTCCATTCTCGACGGTCACATCATCCTCTCTGCAGAGCTCGCAAGGCAATACCACTACCCTGCCGTCGATGTCTTAAGTTCTGTGAGCAGGATTTTGAGTCATGTCGTTGATAAAGAGCATCTCATGCTCATTGGAAAGATCAGAGAAGTTCTCGCTAACTACAAGAAAAACGAACTCTTGATCCGTATCGGTGAATATAAGCCTGGCTCTGATAAACAAGCTGACTATGCGATCAAATATATCGAGAAGGTGAACCGCTTTCTCAAACAACGGGTCGATGAAAAATGTTCTTTTGAAGAAACTCTTCAACAACTGAACGCTCTATTTAAATGAGAAAGAAACCTAAGTACCCTCTCGAACAAGTAGCTCTCATCAAACAAAAAAGGCTCGAAGAGGCTGAAAAACTCCTCAAAGAGAAAAAAGAGCTCCTCACCAAAGAAGAAGAAAATCTCAAGACTGCCATCACGAAGCGGGACAAGGTCCTTGAACACAAGAAAGATAAGATCAAGAAGCACTTAGAAGAGATGGAAGGGGGCACGACGAGCGATAAAATCCAGCTCGGAGAACGCTACATTAAAAAAGTAGTTGAAGAAGATCTCAAAAGAGAGGAGAAAAAAGTCAAAGACCAGCAAGAAGTCGTGAAGAAAGCGGAAAAAGCGGTCCAAGAGGCGAGAGAGAATCGTCTTAAGAAGAACCAGGAAGTAGAAAAGATGCGCCTTCATCGAAAAGAATGGGAAAAAGAGCAGCAGTTCATTGATATGCAAGAAGAAGGGGCTGAAAACGATGAGCTGGGATCGAACATGCACAATAGGAGGAGGAACCAATAATGACACAAGAGATCACTCCTGTTTCTGGTGTTCCTGAGCCGAGAAAACCTGTTGTCATTCAAGAAAAAGCACAAGTCACTGACCCTGAAAAATTTAAAAAGATCCTCAAAGTGGACGAATCTGATGAGTCCAAAGAGAGAAACCGAAGAAACCGCGCTCGCCAAGAAGAGGAAGTGGAAGAAGAGGGAGAAATCGAAAAAACCTCCACTCCCCCATCAGATCCAAAAGCCTTCGGATCTTTATTAAGTACCTCGAGTGAAAGTAGTTCGATTTTTGATGTAGAAGGAGGAAAGACCTTAAGTTACGCAAGTTCTGCTCCCATGGAAGAAGCTGCAGAAACAGACCCATTCTCCTTATACTCTTCATCCAAAACTCCCGACGCCTCTAAACCATCCCCTTCTTTCAACATGGAAAATGATCGTTCATCGATCACCATCTCGATGGATGATACGAAAAAAGTCTCTTCAAAAGGGGGCGCATCGAGTTCATCTGACAGTCAAAAAGAGGCGGGGAATACACCCCTTCCTGAAATCGTCATCAAAGCGCCGAAGAAGACAAAAAAAGCCCCACCCACAGCTCCTCCAGAAGCCTCACTAGAGCCAACTCCTTCCAAAAAAGAAACGAAAAAAATCCAAACAGAAGAGCTCGCCTCAAAACAAAAAGAAGAAGAGGTCAGAGAGGTTTCTAACAAAGAAGATGTGAAACAGAAAGGACAGAAAGAGGTCCAAGAGACTGCCTCCCCTCTTCCCATCGAGACTCCAAAAGAAATTCAATCTGGGAAAAAAAGTGATGCCACTCCGATTGTCGCAGAAACTCACACCGTAGACTCTTCCGATGAGGTCCTCATTCAAGCGCCGCAAAAAGGGGAAGAGCCCTTGATGCAGCAGCATAAAAAACAAAAAGAAGAAGAGTATCGTGGCGCTCCCCTCGTAGAAGGAGCCTCCTCCTCTTTAATGCAAAATAGTTCCCTCGGCATTTCTGCAGCTCAGGCGCCTGCCTACACAAGACTCCCCTCAGAAACCTTTGAACTCTTCCAAAAAATGGTTGGCTTGATGACCATCGAACAAACCAAAGGTATTTCGAAAACAACCGTCACTCTCAATATGCCAGGCTCCGTGTTTGACAAATGTCAAATTCAAATTGATCACTACGACACAGCGCCCCACTCCTTCAACGTGCAGCTCTTCGGAAACGCACAAGCGGTCGCTCATTTCAACACGAACTTGAACGACCTAGCCGCCGCTTTTCAACAAAGCAGGCTCCCCTTCGAAGTCAACCTCCAGCGCCCCTCCCTCCTCTCCGACTCAGATAAGGACAAACATCTGATCAAGCGGAAAGGAAAAGCAGGTGGCGAAAAAGAGGGCGGCCAAGAAGGCCCACCTTAAGAGACTACCTCTAACAAGCGAAGTGGGATACAATATTCGCAACTCCTTGAAAAAATACAAACCCAGCTAAAAGAATAAGAAACAATTTTTGATCTCTTCGAAAGTAAATTTTCGCAAGGGCCCAAAAAGCTCCAAAGATCATAACTGCCCCCTGCACTAGCAAATTTTCCCAATAAGAGATCATTACTATCATTGCGATCAGTCCAGCAGAGATCTCAATCTTTCCCTCCACACGCCACCACGCGCGTATTTTATCTTTTCTAGAAACTCTGTTATTCATTTCCACAACTCCCACCATTTCTTTTTTACAGGCGCTTCTTCTGAATCAAAATATTGTTCTTCTAATTCGTCAGCCATTTTTTCATATTTCTTAGCTTCATTATATTTCTCACACCCTTCAACAAAATGTTTACTAGCTTGAACACCTTCAATAAATGCTAAAAATTCAATGCCACCTACAAAAGACACTCCCATTCCCACAGCTTCACTTCCAAATTGCAGTATCAAATCTAGCGCTTCTTTTTTCAGAGCCTTTTCATGTTCTCTTAATTCGTTAATATATTCTTCAAGATCATCTTCATCAATTTCTCCTTTTTTAGAAGAAAAAAAGGCTATCCACAGTGGACTTGGTAAAATTTGATGTTTGTTCTTTAATGTGAAATTTTTCCCAGCTTCATATGTTCGACTCCATTCGGCTAAAGTGAGTTCTAGCTTTATCAGAATCGATGCAATTTCCGTATTATTAGATGTTTGATTTTTTTCAGCTTGAGATTTTAACCATATCAAAATCGTTTGTTGGTTATTCTTGCTAGCAAACCATTCGAAGATCTCGTCACAATAAGCTTCTTGATTTTCACCTTCAGTAGGTATTCCCCATTCAATCCAAGTTTGGGCTGTGTTGAAAAAGTCGGTTTAGTAATCTAGCGCGGGGCCGCTTTGCGTCTGCGTTAGCAGACAAAGGGCGTTAGCCCGTCTTACCGAAGGTAAGACAAAGCGGCCTCCTCCATTCTCATATTTTCCAAAAAATCTTCTAGAGAGTAGTTGCTAAAAATGTCCTAAAATAAAGAAACTCCTTTGCTGTCTGGCAGACAAACGAAGGAGTTCTAAATGCGTAAACGCAACTGGGCCAAGTATAACAAACATCTCGTTAGACAGGGAAGCATTTCTTTCTGTATTGATTCGAAGTTGTTTAGATCCATGCATCATGGTCCAAAATCTAAGAGACTAAAACGCATTGGCCGACCTCAGCAATTTTGTGATCCACTAATCCAAATGTTGCTCATGCTCAAGATTAGATTTCGTCTTCCTTATCGTGCTTTAGAAGGTTTTGCCAAGTCTCTATTTAAGAAGAGAGCTATTGCTCTGCCGACCTACTCCTTGATATGCAAAAGAGTTGCGGGATTGAATATAGAACTAGATGTCCTAAAGTCTAAGCGAGCCATCACAGTGCTTTTAGATGCATCTGGTGCCAAGATTTGTGGCGAGGGTGAGTGGAAGGTCAAAATACACGGTAGGAGCGCTCCTAGAAAATGGGTAAAAGTACATTTAGCAGTAGATAGCGAGACTGGAGAAATTATTGCGGAGTGCACAACTCCAGCAACAGTGGTTGATAGCAGTATGACAAAATACCTGTTAGATAAAGTACCTAGTAAAATCAAGGCTGTTATGGCCGATGGGGCATACGATCGAAGCAGCTCTCGAGAGGTCATTAAAAAGAGAAAAGCAAAGGCATTGATTCCACCACCAAAGAATGCTCGTTATCGAGGTGCCGATAGCGAAAGGGATATGGCGATTGCTGCAATTCGAGGATTGGGTGGAGACAAAGAGGCAAGGTCAGTATGGGCTAAGCTATCTGGATATAATTACAGAGTTCTTGTAGAGTCTGTGTTTTCTAGAAAAAAACGACTATTCGGCGATCGATTATTTTCGAAACGTTTTGATAAACAGTGTATTGAGAATACAGCGCGATGTGTGTTATTAAATCAAATGAGGATGGGAGCCGTTTTGCCTTACCTTCGGTAAGACGGGCTGACGCCCTGAGTCCACTGCGTGGACGCAAAACGGCTCTATCTTTGCAACCCAATACGACTTTTTCAACACAGCCCCAAGTTTGTTTAATTGTATCAACAAGACCAGGAGTTATATATTGCATTTTTTCAATAGCCTGATCTAATGAGTACATAGGAAATTCATGCTTTAGATTCGCAAAAACTATTGAGGGCAAGATATATAATATGGTTAGCACTTTACTCATTTTTCATCCTGGTAAACACTAAGTAATTCAAAAAAGATATTTTCATTAAGATTAGGATAAGCATGAACATGCCAGACAGATTTTTTTTTCGCAAGTATACCGATCTGATCAAACGGAAAGGGAAAGCAGGTGGCGAAAAAGAGGGCGGCCAAGAAGGCCCACCTTAATCACTGAAGAATATTGGGAAAGTTGTTGAGGTTGCATTCGGGGTCCGCTTTGCGCTCGCATCCAGCGAGCTAGAGGGGCGTTAAACGCCCCTACTGGCCGAAGGCCAGGCAAAGCGGCCCTTACGAAATGATTAGTCGCAAGAGCAGCCGTGACCGTCACAGTTGCAACAACGATTGTTGAGGCACAGTTTATCACAGCACTTCCCATTACATACTTTTTCTGTAACGGCGCAGCAGAGGCTGACACCCTGGTGGGTGATGCAGTCATTGCCGCTATTGCAGCAAGTACTGCCGCAGCAAAATTGTCCTTGGCTACAGCGAGTGCCTTCGCAGCATGGACTTTCAATAGGCCAGCACGCGCCACCGCAGCATCTTTGGCCGACAGGGCAACAGGTTCCTTCGCAATACCTTTCGTTTGGGCAGCACTCAGCTCGGCCTGTGCCAGCGCCAGGGACGCGAGTTTCTAGTTTATTATCGCAACATAAATAGGGAGGATTGACGCTGCAATTGTCAAGACAGCATGTCGTATTGCCACTGCAAGAGCAAGTACATACACAAGCGCCATTTTGACAACTCCAACCTGGTTTACAACAAATGCCGTTGCAATACTGATCTTCATTGCAACAAGTTGTTGTATCGGGATCACAAGAACATTTTGAACCTATAAAGATGCATGCAAGATTATTACACACTTCACCTGTTCCGCAACAAACGGAGTCACAAACCTCATCAGACATACAGCAAGTAGAAGATCCATCACTACTATTATAACAGCAGCGCCCCAAATAACACTTTCCATTACATGGATCTATACACTCTTTATTTACACAAATATCCCCATTAGAGCAGCAATCTCCATTGCAGTAGGAAGCTTTTTGGCAGCACCCTTCGCCAATAATACAGAAAGAATTGACATTGTCACAGCACTCAGAAGCGCCTCCCCATACTTGACATTCTGTACCATTACAACTTTCCATTTTTATCCATTAATCGCAGTGGCAATAGAGGTCTGTACAACAACCAAAGCATCTTTCTTTACCCCCATTCTTACAGCACCAATCTTCACAGCATCTACCACCACATAGGGAATAACCCTGCTGGCAACAGATATAGGTAGTGCCTACTTGATCGCAGTCTTGAGAAGCGGAGCTACACTGGGTGCCACAAGGGGTCTCCCTAGATGCGCGGCCGGGGGGGCATCCCCTCAGACTCAGAAACAGCCCTTCTTAATAGCCTGAAGATCAATAGACCTGGGTATAAATGAAGTTTTCAGATAAGATATAGGGGATGAAAACGAATATGGATCTATCTGTAGAGATTGACGCACCGATGGACTTTTCTGAAGAGAAGCCGAAACCGTTTGCCCCTCTCATGAAAAAAAAGATGAGCGATTTGGAAGAGGCAGAGGTGGTCAAAGAGGCGCTCCCTTCACCGATGCAGATGATCCAGCAGCATGTGACAGCAGAAAGGATAGAAACGGTTCAAGAAGTGTCTGCTACGGCCCTCATCAAAGAAGTGGTCTATACGATTCATCACATGAAAAAGAATGGGATACTCGACATGCATTGGGAACTCGAGCTCCCCCATTTAAAAAATATTGATATCCACATCCGCCACTACGACACAGCGCCTGATCGTTTTTATGTCGAGATTGGTGCTACAGCAGAAGCGCAAGAAATGCTCCAAAGAAGTTTGCCGATGTTAGAAGCAAGACTTGCATCAGAGCTCGTCAAAATGGAGTGCCATTTCAAGCCAGTCGTGATTTCTCCGAGAAAATCAAGAGAAAATAGAAAAAAGATTGTACAATCACCAAACGTAGTATATTCTGCAAACTAAGATGACAAACGCCACACACCATTGGATCAAAAGAATCGAGCCGATTCTTCGTGAAGAGCTAAATCTCGAATCAAAGGGATGGATCCCTGAGTTCGATTTTGCTCCTCTTTCTGCACACCTCAGCAAAGCTCTTTATCTTGAAGGGCTCACCATCACAAGTGGTACGAGAGAGTGGAAATCGGCAGAGCACATTCGCCTCGGATTTGGAACGAATCCTTCTGTGTTTACGTTTGAATGCCCCCTCATTAAAGGACCTCTTTATTGGATTACAGCAGAGCGAGATGTAGACCGTGTCACCGAATGGTTAGAAAAAGGGACCTTCTTGTCGAAAGAACTCAAAAAAGGGCTTTATGAATATGCTCTTTTGGAAGGGCTCGATGCTCTTCAAAGAGTTCCTCGCTTCAAACCCTTTTCTTGTCAGATCACTGAAAAACATCTTCCTGAGCAAGGAGCTCTCTACTCAATCGATATTTCACTTCAATACCAAGAAGAAATTCTCTGGTGCCGTTTGGCGATGAGTAAAGATGCTCTCATGAGTATTGAAAATCATTTTGCCATGGGAGATATAACGATCCGCTCGCTCGAAACGTTTCCCCACCTTCCGCTAGACCTCTATCTCTCTGCAGGATTTGTCCGGTTGACAGAGACTCAATTCAGCAGTTTGAGAGTGGGAGATTTTGTGATGCTCGATCAGTTCTACTACCGCCCGAAATCACAAAAAGGGAGCTTTCAACTAGCGATCAATGATACGCAGTTGTTTCAAGTAAAAATCAAAGAGGATCAGATGAAGATCCTCGATTTCACTTACGATGTGGAGGAGCCGCCTGTGGATAATAAACCACCATTTGATGATGAAGACGACGAAGATGATGATGAAGAGATTGAGGAACCTTCCTTTGAAGAGGATGACGAAGATGATGATGATGACTTTGAAGAAGATGTCCAGAAAGTAGATGATGCACCAAAAGTGCAGAAGATGAAACTGAAAGATGTCCCCCTCACAATCCATGTCGAAGTGAAGAGATTGAAGATGACATTGGAAGAGCTACATAAACTCTCTCCTGGTCAAAGCATCCCTCTCTCATCGGCCGGCCCTCTTAACCTCGTCCACTTGACTCTTCAAGGACAGGTGGTAGCCGAGGGAGAGCTTCTCGAGCTTGGGGAAAACATCATTGGTGTGAAACTCAGCAAAATTTATAGATGATGGATAATCCAGAGATATACCAACAGACGACCCTCCCCTTTCTCCATATCCCCACTCACGAACAAGAGCTCCTTCCAGAAAAAATTGGCCCATACGTAATCGATAGTCTCCTCAGTAAAGGGGGAATGAGTTATCTCTATCTCGGAGCGCATCCAGAAACAAGACGTCCTCTTGCAATTAAAGTTTTATTCCCAAGTCTCACAGCCCACGAAGATGTGGTGCAGCAGTTTTTAAAAGAAGCAGAGATCATTGAGCTCGCCGACCATCCGAATATTGTTAAACTCTACAGCCATGGAGAGTGGGAAAAAGGGCTCTACATTGCGATGGAATTCATCCGTGGAATTTCGTTAAAGCAGTTCATCGTACAGCAATCTCTTTCTCTCAAGCGATCGATCGATATTTTATTTCAGGTCTCTTATGCTCTTCTCCACCTCCACACGCATGGGATCATCCACCGCGATATCAAACCAGAAAATATCTTGATCACTGAATCGGGACAAATCAAAGTGATCGATTTTGGAATTGCAAGACTCCCCTTCACAGCAAAATTTAAAGAACTGGGCACTCATGGTCAGATGATCGGCACGCCGAGCTACATGAGTCCTGAGCAAAAGAAAGATCCTCAAAGTGTCTCTTTTAACTCTGACATCTATTCATTAGGTGTTCTTGCCTATGAGCTCATCATTGGAAAACTCAGCCTCGGCCACATTGAACTCTCTTTAGTGCCAAAACATTTAAGAAAGATCTTAGAAAAAATGCTCGACCCATCACACGAAGAGCGCTACCAAGATATTGTCGATGTGATCACTGATCTCTCTGATTACAAAAATTCAGGTTCATTTCAAAAAGATCGCTCTGGGGAAGAGGAGAAGAAAGAATTCCTCGAACAGCTCGAAGCAGTGCAAAAGATCTTCACCCCTTCTACTGGCCCAAAATGGTCTGATCTCGATATCGGAATTGCAAAACCTCCCTCCACTTCAGGTCTCTACTACGACTTCATCAAACTCCCTGACAACTCTCAACTCGTGATGCTCGCTTATGAAAATAATGTTGAGCTCCGTTCGATCACTCATTTAGCATCTTTTAGAGGAATGTTCCGCGCTCTTTTGGAAACGCACATTCAGAAAAATAAAATCGAAACATTTAACACCTCTGATTTCCTCACTCATCTGAATGATATTTTGGTGGGAGATGCTCTCAAAGCACCTCTCCATTTTACACTGATTCACTTTTATCCACTGACTGATGAATTTGCATTCATCTCATCTGAAGCAAACTCTCTTTGGCATCTGCCTCACCAGCTCTCAAAGCCGCGTCTACTCAGAAGTCCCGCTACACTTCTTGGCAAACAAAAGAATGTCGAATTTAACACAACAAAAGGGAATTGGATCGATGGAGACCATGTCATCATCCACACCCGCTTTCAAAATGATCTCGTCGAAGAGAAACTTACTTCGATCATCAAAGAGAGTAAAAATCTCTCAACGCAATCGCAAGCTGATGCAATTTACAAGTTTCTTCTCGGTTCAGAACTCGTCATCACCTTCCAGCGCATTGACTAAAGAAATTCTATTGCATTAATAGTAGATATTGCCTTAGGATCTGAAATTATTACTTATACGTTAGTTATTGGGCATGATGAGGTTGACTCGGTACATACAAATAGCTGTTGTCTTGTCGTGGATTTTCTTGCCTATAGCCGCTTCTGCTGACTTTGGGAAACCAGAGGAAAAAGAGGGTTATACCATCAACTTCGACAATGTCAACATCAAGGAATTTGTCCGGTTTATCAGCAAAATTGGCAAGCTCAACTTCATTTTCAACGAACAAGATCTCAACTTCAATGTAACAATTGTTTCTGAAGATGAAACAAGTCTTCCGAACATT
This sequence comes from uncultured bacterium, assembly GCA_964655475.1. Lineage (GTDB taxonomy): Bacteria > Chlamydiota > Chlamydiia > Chlamydiales > VGMA01 > VGMA01. The sequence goes on along the minus strand of CAZZMO010000008.1, from coordinate 38,500 downwards.
CTATCAGCTCTCGTCCAAGTCCTCAGGATGCACGATTTGCTTTTGATCGAAGAAGATCAAAATTATATCATTCACAAACGAGCTGATGTGAGGCAAATCCCGACGATTGTTTCTCCCAGCATTCCACTAGCTGAAGGACAGACTCCTGCCATTGTGACCAAAGTATTTCAGATACAAAATGGAAATCCTTCTAGACTAGCCTCGTTGATTTCACCACTTTTATCAGCGCAGGCACTTGTCGAAGTAGCAGCTGATACAAGACAGCTCATCATCACAGATACCTATTCGAGCATCACGAATGTAGGACTCCTCATCAGCAGCATCGACACGGTGAACAACTCTGTCGACATGTATCCTTACCAAGCGACATCGACAGACATTCTCACTCTATCGCAAGTAGCGAGCGATGTCGTAAAACTCCTCGCCACAGAGACCCCGATCTTATTGATTCCACAGGTGCAGTCGAATACAATTTTCATCGTCTCTACAGCCCCTCTTGCTGAAAAGGTGATCAAGATTTTAAAAGATCTCGATCAAAATAGTGGATCAACAAAAAATCTGACTACATCGAACACGTTTAACTATCCAATTCAACAAGGGTCAGCAAGCACGATTATAAGCTCTCTAAAAGATCTCATTGAGCAAGCAAAAAATCAAGGTTTTGACACGAAAAATCTCGAGCATGTTGTAGAAAAAGCGCAGTACGTATCGAGAACAAACTCTCTTGTCTTTGTGGGTTCAGAAGCAGATCTGAATGTGATTAAAAAATTCTTGGAAACGATCTATCAAGCCACCTTAGCCTCGTCGAGCTTTTATCTTTTTAATGCAGGATCGATCCCGATTCAAGAGCTCCAGACGATTTTGAAAGAAGTTTCAGAACATTTTTCAAGAGAAGGGATTTCGAATCCTCTTCTCTTCAATACCATTGCATCAGCTAAAGTGTTGCCGCAGATCAACGCAATCCTGTTTACTGCTGATGAAACGACCCTCACCGATTTAAAAGCGCTCCTCGCCTCCATCCAGGCTTCTTACAATCAAGAGGTGCAAATTTCTGGACCGATGCGCTTTTTGATCTACCAAATCAAAAATGCTCAAGAAGAACAGATCCGCAAATCTCTTCATCAACTCGCTGATTCTCTCGAGACGAACCACTACACCGATTCTGCCCTTATCGAGGCCATCGACAGCATGCAGTGGATCAGAGCAACGAACGCTCTGATTTTCACAGGACATGAAAAAGCCCTTGTTGAACTTCAAGGATTGCTCCCCAGTTTTGATATCTCCCCTGACCTATCAAAAACAGCCCTCAACCAGCTCAACCCCAGCACAAACTTCATCTCCTATCGCCCGATCAAGGTTTCTCCCAATTACATTGTTGAAGCGCTCCACTCATTAGCGAAGAACTTGGAAGAGTCAAAGCTTGCCGCTCCCGACCTTCTCTACTCTCTCCAAACAAGCCGCTACGACAAAACATCTGATCAAGTCATTGTGACAGGTACCCCTGCATCACTTGAAAGAGTGAACATTATTTTGCGCGAGCTCGATCAAGAACATGGATCGACCCTTCATCAGAAAAATACCTTCACGATTCCGATTAACTATGCAAACAAGACACTCGTCGAAAACAGCTTAAAAGATTTTGCCCACACCTTACCTGCTGATGACTCAACAGCCCATATGATCGAGACAATGCACTGGCTGCCCGACTCTCAGCTTCTCGTCTTTCAAGGTAGCGCAGCAGACATGAATAAAATCCGCGTCATCATTGAACGGGTCGATGTCAAGGCGAATACCTCTACTATGTCCACTTTCACAGTGGTAAAGATCAAGAGTGGGAGAGGAGAAGGAATTGTAGCTGATCTTCGCCAAACATCAAAACGACTTGCCTCTGATGGACACACCGCGAGATCCCTAATCGATACTCTCAACTCCGCTACATGGAATGCAGGATCCAACACAATCCTACTCACAGGGACCAAGAGTGATATCGAACAGGCAAAAGAGCTCATCAACACATTTGATGTTGATGCTCCTTCGATCGAAGGGGCTCAAACAGACCTTTACAAGTTGATCTACATCACTCCTGAAGAGGCGAAGAACCTTTTGATGGGGATTGCAGAGCACACCAACTCTCAGGGAAAAACAGAATTCTCTCGCCAGCTCTATACCACAATCGAATCGATCAGAGTAGTGCCCAATACTGATACGATCCAATTTGTCGGAACACCAGCGGTAAATAAAAAGATCGAAGAGTGGCTCAAGACTCTCGACAACCCCACAAATGCTCAAGGGAAAGTGAAGCAAGTGGCAGGATCAAATGTCCTTGTCTACCACGTAAAGAATACGACAGCGCAAGGGCTTCTCGACCAACTTAACTTGATTGCTAAAGATCTCAAGAAAAATAGTGAAGCAGACCAAGCGGTAATTTTGGTGATCCAAAATGCAAGGATCCTCCCGAATCAAAACAACACCATCGTCTTTACAGGAGCACCGAATACTCTTGCTAAACTGCAAACGATGCTCGAAACACTTGATATTGGAACACCAAAGCCTGTAGCACCTCAGAGATCCACTCTCGAGGTCTATAAGCTTTATACTCCAAAGAATGTGCCAGGTCATGAGCTCATCCAGTACTTACAGCACTTTGAACAGCACCTCTTTGCAACAGGTGTTCAAGAACCGGGCCTTTCAGAAGTAGTCGATCACCTCACCTACCTAGAAAAAACGAACAGCATCATCGTTTCTGGATCGAGTGAAGGGGTTGAAAAAGTGATGGATCTTCTTGCACGATTTGACGTTCAAGGAGGCGGAGGTCCTCAACAGCTCGGCGATATTGAGATCATCGATGATATGGGCTTTTTGAACTACAAAATCCAGTTCCACAATGGCGCCGACATCGTAAAAGCACTCAAAGCGATCGGGAAAGATTTGGGCTCTGGCAAAGATGCAAAGAATCAAAACCTCATGGAGGCGATCCAATCACTCCAATGGATCGATGTGACGAACTCTCTCATTGCTTCAGGGCAACCGAGAATCTTGACAAAAGTAAAAGAGCTCATCGAGAGTGTCGATCAACCCTTAAAGCAGGTCTTCATCGAAGTGCTCGTTCTCGAAACAACGATGAACGATACCCTCGACTTTGGACTAAGATGGGCGAGCCAGGGTAAATATAACAAACAGCTCGGCTGGGGAACAGGGATGTTCCAACCAACTGATACCACGAACCTCGCAACGGTTCTTCCGAACATCAATGCAACTAATACACCGACAGGGGCCAGCATTGCTCCGATCGGTGCAGGTTATTTAGGGGTCATTGGAGACATCATTACCCATAAAGGGAACTCCTACGCAACGCTTGCTTCTCTCTTGACCGCTCTCAAAACAGATAGCGATGCAACCGTTGTTCTCAGTCAAAAGATCATCACTCAAGATAACCGCAACTCGAGAGTCTTTGTCGGGGAGAACGTTCCATTTACCGGATCTCTCGTCACCACCGCAGGACTCAGCCAGACAACGAATGCCAACTTGGAATACCGCAACATCGGGGTAACACTGAGCATAACTCCATTTGTCGGAAATAACGGAATTGTCACCCTCGATATCGAAGAAGAAATCTCTGAAGAAGAAAACACCGGATCGACATCGAGCTCAGTGAGCTCACAGTCGGTCAACGGTATCCGTACATCGAAAACGAGCATGCAGACAAGAGCCCACGTCCCCGATCGCCACTTCCTCGTCCTCAGTGGTATGGTCAGAAACAGTACGACAAGAGTGAAGTCAGGGATCCCTTGTTTAGGGGGATTACCCGTGATTGGCGCGGCTTTCAGCGAAGTACAAAAGGTCACTGAAAAAAGAAACGTGATTATTTTTGTCAAACCACATATCATTGACTCGCCAGCGCTATACGACCAGATCACTAGAGCTCAAGAGGAGTTGTTTGGAAGTAAAGACCAATCCAACCAAGAAGATTTCCAAGCTGGGATCGAAATCGTAAGATCTGTTGACGATGAAGAATATTCTCAATAAATGTCTGTTTGCGATACTATTATCTGTTGTTGTCCCTATAAGTGCAGAGCTCCATCCAAAGCTCGACTTTGTGATTCAGGATAAGTATATACTCCAGCTCCAGCACCCCTTCTCCCCTCTATCTCCTGAAGAATCGCTGACTGAATGGGGGAAAGAGTATAAGATTGCCCTCCACTTTGCAAAAAAGCTCGATCTCTATCCTGCGATCCAAACGCTTAAACGGGCTGAAGTGCTCGTCCCTGTTTTTGATAGCCTCCGATTGAGAGAGATCCAGTACAACATCCTGTTTTGCTACTTTGTGGGGAAGAAGTATCCAGAAGTCATTGATGCCTTTGAAAACTCGACCCTCGTCCATGCAGATGACACCTTTGTCGCCTATAAAGACCTTCTAGCTATGCTATTTGAAGCCTATTACAAGACAAAGTCTCAAGAGAAGGCGAAGTGGATTTTACAGGTAATGCAGCGCCATTTCCCGAGCGAAGGGAAAAAGCTCGCCCTCACCCACTCTATTTACAATGCAGAGATCTTTGCTCTCGAAGCCATCGCTTCTGATCCAACACCGAGACGCTCGTTGGAGGAGATCCTCGCAAACGCTTATCATAGAAGTAAACAAGAGACTCAAGCAGGCGCTCTTCACCTCATTAGCCACGCCTATGAGGCAACGAACCAAGAATATGTTCTTTCAGAGCGTTTAAACCAGGCTCTCGTCGATCAGGTGAAGTACCTCTCTCAGTATGCAGCAGCTCAAGAAGGGATTTCCAACTTAGTCCAAACTTACGAAGAGAAAAAGAAGTCCCCTATCACAGCAGGAGCGTTGAACGCTCTCATTCCAGGAGCGGGCTATCTCTATGTAGGACAAAAACAAACAGCCGTCACCTCTTTTCTCATTAACTCTCTCTTTATTTGGGGATCGGTATATTTCTTTGGGCATGGAAACATCCCTGCAGGGATTTTGGCCACAAGTTTTGAAGCAGGCTGGTACATCGGAGGAATTCAAGGTGCAACACAAGCTGCGACCTTTTACAATGAAAGGCTTTATGAAAAACATGCCCACAACCATATGGTTGGGCACCGCCTCTACCCTACATTGATGCTGAGCTATGGTTTTTAAACTTTGCTGTCTCTTAGCTATGGCGGGCTACTTTGAGCCCTGGGGAAAAGATGTCGATCTGATCCCCAAAGAGCAAATGGAAATCTCTACCTTACCCCCTTCTCGAGATGATCCCTTCTCTACTGTGACAGAATTTTTTATCTCTCTTCACCAAAACCACCTTTCCCCAACTACAGGGCCAAGGAGCAATTTCCGCCCCACTAGTTCAAAATACATGCTCCTATCGATCCGCCGCTACGGCTTTTTCCCTGGTTTTGCCAAAGGATGTGATCGTCTTCTTCGGGAAAATGGTGATCCTTGGTGCTACCGCACCATCGTCATCGATGATGTCGAGTACAAATTTGATCCCACAATAAATTAAAATTTTCATTATTTATAGTTTGTTTTGCATATAGAAATAAACGCATTCAAATGATAAAATACCTCAGATTAATTAATAAAAATAGAGAGATATTATGTCATTACCACCTTTATCAGCAAACCCTATGGGCTGGCTTCCTCCAGAGCAGCAAGCCGCAATTTCAACTTATTTAAGAGAAAATGGAATTAATACAAACGATCCTACGACAATGACTACAGCCATCCGCTCAGTAGCAAAACAATTTTTCCCACATCCCACTGTATTAATGGACCATCCAAAGGCCACTCTTACTTACGATCCAGATGGAGACCACCTCTTAGTTTTTCAAGAAAAAAATCACGTGGAACAACTCCACCATTGGCTTGTCAAAGATTATGATTGGAACTTCGACACCCTATGTAAAGTAATAGTCATTGCTTGTATCCTTGCTTCATGGGGGGCCGCCTACTTCGCCCTCCTCGCAGTAGCCCTCATTCAAGACTGTTTTTCAGAAACCCCAAGAAGAATTGAAATTTTATAATAGACTGTGGGAATAATATTCCCACAACTTTTCAATTAATTTTGCGCATTGCGACAAACAATACTCCATGAGATAATACTCCTAACATTATCTTAATAAACATGGAGTCTTATAATGTCGGTTCCCCCAACAAATAACCCAGGATTTGCTAACTTATTCCCAGCTGAATACACCCCTATATTTGAGCAATTACGTAACGTACCAAGAGACCCTATAACGGGTGCTATAGACCCAGGCCTTATACAAATGATCCGGGGGATTGCAGCTTTTGCCATACCACAGAAAGTGGTATTCGAAGATATCAACTGGACCTTAACAATTGATCCTAAAGCGACCAATCTTATTAAACTCCAACAAAAAAACTGTGTAGAACAGATTCATTATTGGCTTGTTAAAGAATATGATTTTAATATTGACACCTGTATGAAAATTATTGCCTTCGTACTGATGTTCCTTACTTGGGGTATTACTTATTTTGTGGGAATAGGAGCTGCAATGATCTTTGATTGCATGCAGCCAGAACCTGTTACCCAAGAAGTACGAGGTCTTATTTCTACCACATTGATCGATCCAAGTAGGGCAACTACTTTACCCTTTTGACCTCTAATTCTTGAGCTTATGTCCCCTTTCGGCTATACTCTCTTCCATTATGGAAAAGCAAGGCATACGAATAGCGATTGTGGGACGCCCAAACGTGGGGAAATCGGCCCTTTTCAATCGCCTTGTTGGTAGACGACAGGCGATTGTAGATGATGCCGAAGGGATCACGAGAGACCGGGGCTACGCTACAACAGAATTTTTTGGAACGACGCTCCAGTTCATCGATACTGGGGGCATTGCAAAAGATAAGACCCTCCCTTTCCGCGAAAGTGTCAAAAAGCAGGCAGAAATTGCCATGAAAGAGGCTGATGCGATCATTTTAGTGATTGATCAGCGCGTTGGACTCACGAAAAATGATGAAGAGGTGGCCCACATGCTCCACCTACTCGAAAAGCCTGTATTTGTCGCCATTAATAAAGTAGACATCGACCGACCTATCGACCTCTCTGAGTTCTACTCTCTCGGATTTGATCACCTCTTTCCCGTATCTGCAACCCATGGCCACCAGACGACAGAGCTCATGCAGGCCATTGTCGACACCTTTCCAACTCCCCCCTCCACCATTGAAGAGATCAAAACAACACGGATTGCCGTGATTGGAAAACCAAACGCAGGAAAGTCGACCCTCATCAACGCTCTTCTTGGGGATGAAAGACTCGTTGTGAGTGAGATCCCTGGAACGACCTTAGATAGCGTCGACGTGCAAGTCTCTTGGAAAAATCACCTCTACACATTCGTCGACACTGCAGGGCTTCGTAGGAAGCATAAAGAACATGAAGTCGTCGATAAGTTTTCCCGCATTAGAACAGAGCAAGCGATCGAAAGGGCAGACATTTGCATTCTTGTTTTAGACTCTACCGCTGGGCTCACGAGCCAAGAAAAATCTTTTGTCTCGAAGATCGAAGAAGAAGGGAAAAGCTGCATCCTCTTTTTTAACAAGTGGGACCTCGTCAAGGGCTTCCGCATGGAACATGGGAAAGCAGCGATTAAAATAGAGCACCCTTTTGTCGAACATTGCCCCATGATTTTTGGCTCTGCAAAGTTTCAGAAAAATCTTGACAAACTCTTCCCCGCTATCAAAACCATTGAAGAAGCAAGATCTCACTCCCTCTCGACCGGAGAACTCAATCGCTTCTTAGAAAGAGCAATCCAAAGAGTCCACCCACCGATGATCGAAGGGAAAAGGCTCCGCATTTACTACATGACCCAAATCCGCTCCGCTCCACCTACCTTTACTCTATTTGTGAACTTCCGATCCCTCCTCTTCCCAGCGTATGAAAGATACCTCTTATCTCAACTGAGAAAAACCTTCCCATTCCCCGGAACTCCTATCAAATTTGAATTCCGTCAAAAGTCGAAGAGAAAACTCATGGGCGTTTCCCTCTCGTAATCGTATGCATACAGTAGAAAACCTACTTTATAGGGGAAATGTATCCATAGTCTATCAAGAGCCTCTTCAGGCTCAAGATGATATAGCTATACTTTCCACTAATGACATCCACATAACTGCAACTAGTGGCATGTTTGCAAACAGGATCAGTTTGACAGCCAAGAACATCGTCCTCGGTTTGATCGAAGATACCCCTAGAACATTATTCATAGAGGCAGAAGAACACATATCCCTTTATGCGAAAAACATCACTCTCTTAGGAGATGTTCAACTCATTAGCTCTTCAGGCCATATCCACTGTGAGCATCTCACGATCATCTTGCGCCCATGGAGCGACACGGTCCATAAACACTTGAATAACACCCTCTACCGCTGGCTCTCAAACAGCCTCGAAAAAAGCTTCATCATCGTACCAATTAGAAACATCGGCAGCAACACCCTCGTCCCCACCCTCATAGAAATCGAAGGGAGCGACCCAGAAGTACACATCATCCTCGATGACGCAACCCTCCCCGAAGAAGAAATCCCCATCACCCAGAGTGACCTCAAAACCATCTCTTAGTTCACTTGGGCATACCTACAGCTGTGTTGAAAAAATCAGGTTAGCAACCTAACTACTGAGCGTTTTGCGTCCACGCAGTGGACTGAGGGCGTCAGCCCTTATTACCGGAGGTAAGGCAAAACGGCCCCCTTCTTCATTTTGTTTAATAATAAACACCCCGCTCTATTTTCATATGCCAATACACCGAAAGGTCTTATTGCTGAAATTAGGTGGCTTCGACGTCGCTGCGGATGAGTTTGAGAAGATGGAGGAGCTCGGCGCGGTCGATCTTTTTGACCTCTTCGTCGAGATCGTAGGAGACGATGTTTTGGAGAAGCCCTTGCTTTTTGATGATGAGGTTGTGGATGTGCTCTTCGATGGTTGACTTGCAAACGAGTTTGAAGACAGAGACGCCGCGGTTTTGACCGATACGGTGAACGCGGTCAGTCGCTTGGTTTTCTTTTGCGGGGTTCCACCAGCGGTCGTAGTGAATCACAACAGATGCGCTGACGAGATCGATACCGACACCTGCTGCAAGGAGCGATGCGAGGAAGACTTCACAGTGGGGATCTTCCTTGAATCTTCTAAGCTCCTCTTTCCTATCTTTTGTGGATCCAGTAATGCTTGCATAACCAATGCCTCGCTTTTCAAGATAGCGTTTCATAATCCCGAGCATATCGAGGTATTGAGAAAAGACAACGAGCTTTTGCTTACTCTCTCTCACCTCATCGAGAAGCTCGACAAAGTATTCCCACTTACCGCTGCTATGTGCTTCGAAATCGTCAATATTTTTGAGGACTAGAGCGGGATGGTTACAAATCTGTTTGAGTCGATTGATGAGAGCAAATACGTGGAGATAAAATTGGGGTGAAGAGCCTTCTGCTTCGATGAGCCCTTCTGTAACAACTGTAGCTTCTGCATACAGTTTTCTCTGTTCATCAGAGAGGTCAATGTAGGCGATCTCTTCGATCTTTTCAGGTAGATCGTCGAGAACGTCGGTCTTTTTTCTCCTTAACATGAAAGGATTGATGAGTTTTGAAAGGAGCCTTTGCTTCTCCACATCATTATTTCTTTCGATCGGAATGACGAAGTCGTCTCTAAATTTGGTATCAGAGGGGAGATATTGGGGAACGATGATATTGAAAAGGGCTTTGAGCTCTATCAAGTGATTTTCGATCGGCGTTCCTGTTAAACCTACTCTCACCTCCGCATCAACTGATTTGAGAGCTCTATTGATCAAAGAACGTTGGTTTTTTGCAAGATGGATCTCATCAAAAATCACCACTTCATACTTGTGATCTCGAAACTCTTCCTGATCGCTTCGCAAAATGCCATAAGAGGTCAAAATGACATCCCGTTTCAAACGGAGATCTTTGGGGCGGCGGTGGGGTCCATGATACATAATGACCCGCGCTTTTTTCAAAAACGTATTGAGGAGCTCTTCCCAGTGATAAATGACTGAAGTAGGGCAGACGATGAGAAATTTCGCATCTTCTTTAAAGTTCATCACAGCAGCTATGAGGGCCATTGCCTGGTGCGTTTTACCAAGTCCCATTTCATCACATAAAAACCCTGAAAGGCCGTAGGTATAGAGAAACCAAAGCCAGCGGACGCCGAGCTCTTGGTAGGGGCGAAGCTTACTCTTTAAACCCCGAAGGTTCGGCAGTTCGTGATCCCCTCCCCCTGTTAAAAAATCTTGCACGAAGCGGGGGTCATTCGACACAAATTCGGGAGCAAGACTAATTTCTTCTAATACCTGAAGTTGGATCCAATCGAGAGTAGAAATGGTCATCTCTCCACTTTGAAAAGCCTCTTTCGGAAGATGGCTCAGCCAGGGGAATTTTTGTTCTTTAAACTCAATGCGCCCTGCAGGGGTGAAGAGCCTCAATTGAAACTGGTGGATCGCTTGCCACACATCCTGAACAGGGCAGACGCCAAATTCTGATACATAGGCGAGTTTCATCTTCCACTCGTGGGGCTTCTCCCCTTTTTCTACGCGAAAGAGTTGTAGATCGAAGCGTTTCGGAGCCTCTAATGAAGGGTCGATTTCTAGGAGATAGGGCTTCAACCTCACCCATTCATGTTTAAAAAAGTAGGTCTGATCATCGGGGGCAATCATCGTTACTTCGAGATACTTTTTTGGCAATTTGCAATCATCCGGAAGCTCGGCAAAGCCTGATCCTGGCAAGTAGGCCCAGTTTCCAAACACTTTAGGCTCAAGAGGAAGAACCTCTTTTTTAAAGATGAAACGGGGTGTGATGATCACATAATTATCTTCTCCGAGAGAGACCTCTAAACCAGACTTCTCTACAACAGGCTTTTTGGTAAAAAAACCTGGGACCTGCTCGAGATCTTCTTTATATTGATCGATGAAGTCTGAGATCTCCTCTTTTTCGACACTAGACGGGAAAAGTGGCCCTCGATCAGCTCCCCTTCCCCTTGCATAAAAACCTTGTCCACGGATGTAAATCCATCTTCCGAAATCGAAGATCCCCTCTTTTTCCTGAAACTCCTCCTTCTCACTTTCAATCATGAGTCGGTTGTTTTTAACCGAATAGACAACTCTCGTTTCAATGCTTGCTAAATGAATGGAAAACCCTTCATACTGCGTGAGCCATAGTCGATATTTTTCAATGAATTCGCAAACTTCAGCACGGGGAATGGTGGTTAAAAAACGGGGGAATTCCATTTTTGCCAAACGATAAAACCCTTTCCCTTCAATGAAGACCCAAGGGGGATAATGTACTTTGAGATCCCCTTTTTCAAAGAGGTAGGCTGCGATGAGAAGATTCCCCTCTGGAGTCACGCTGAGGTCATACTTCACTGCAATCGGGTTCGGATCGTAACTATACCCTGATAAAAAGCGGAGGATCGTTTTAGGAAACTTCTCTAAAAAGTAGGGGATCTGTTCCACTCCGATGGTTTTTTGCAGAAGGAGTGGGTTGCTCTTTCTCGAGAAAAATCCTTCTCCCGCGACAAAGGTCCAGTCATCAAATTCTACAGTTGGGTGTTTTTTACACTTCTCTTCAAAAAAAACGGGCTCAGAATCGATTCTAAATGAGGTTCCATCATATGTGATATTCCGGATCGCAATGTCTCGAAGTTCATAGACAGAAATGGCGTTAGAGACCTCTCCAAGACAAGGGATGATGAGAGGCCAATCTTTTTTATCTAGCGTGATACTGAGGGTTGCAAGGGCAAAATCGACGATCACTTTGGTAGGAAGATGGGGGTTCGGCTCTTGAAAATCGACACGGATGGATTCCTTAGTTTCTGCTAAGCTGAGAATCCATTTGGCAATATCTGACCAAAAAGAGAGCTCAAAGCGGGTCAAAAAGCTCGACTTACCGGCCCTATGGGCTGAAATCTCCTGAGCGCTAAGGGCTGACATTTTAAACGATTGATCTTCCGAACCTTTCTGAAAAAACTCCCTAAACTTCTCTTCCCCCTCTAAGTTTTTTGGGGTGAACTTGAAGTGAGGGTTTTCTTCCCACTGAATTGTCCGTTGATCAAAACCGAGATGCTTTGCAGCAATTTGGAATAGATAGCGCCAAAAAGAGTATTCATACCTCTCATGAAGCGGCACCTCCTTTCCAAGAAAGATCCTTCTTCTCGCAGCTGCTAAGTGGATGCAAGATCCTGACTTTTCTGCTTCGTCACAAGTGCAGAAATAGTCAGAAATCTCTCCATGTTGACCGAGCTGCAAAACCACCCAAATGGCCTGCTGCAATAGTGGGTCAAAAACCTCAGCCTGATAGGTACTTCCTGAAAAAATGACGCTTCGGACAGCTCCATGGGAAAAGAGCTCTTGCCCTTTTACTTCATCATCAGGAGAAAATGGTGCTTTCTTCTCATCCATAAACCTTCAGCATGCAAAGCTGGCATTAAGAAAGCAAGCGTTAGTTTTTAGTCGTTCACATCTTCCCAAGCTTTCACAACGCTTGCAGATTGAAAACTAGATCTTCTTTGATCAATGCTTGTATATGAAAAACAAAGAGGCTCAACATCAGCAAGCGTCCTTGGATCATAACGAAGAACTGTCGTCTCTTTCCATTCCCAAATGACTCCATTTCCCTTTGTATAGTCATCTGCGTTTGGCACTGTGCGGCAGTATGATTCGACATACTTACCAATTGCGACATGTTGATCCGTATTTAAGCTGTAGAGCTTGAGTTTTTTCTCTTCAGTGGGAAAATCGAGAGGAGCTGATCGAGGACGAGCGGTAAAGTGCTCAAACTGCATATATTGAGCTAAATTAGTAAATTGCATGCGTTGTAGAGAATAGATAGCTGTCGCAACTGCTGAATCAGAGAAATCTTTGAGATGGGTCTTTACTTCGCTGAGATCCAGGTTTTGTTCATCAAAAATGACCTCTTCCCCTCTCGATAGCCTGACCAACACGTTAGTTACTGTATTCAAACTCATTACTTACCTTCCCTTTATATTTTTTTAACATACTAAGATAGAAGGAACTCAAAAAAATGACAACAGACTTCTTTCGAAATTCGTTTTGTCTGAAAGAATTTACAATTTTTGAGCAGATTTCGCAGGGATAAAAAAGCCCCACAAGGTAAACCATGCAGGACTTTTGAATTGTATGAGAACTATACTAGAGCATCCCTAATGCAGTTTCTGGAGCAACATAATCATAGCCATGATCTTCTGCAACAGGAGCGTTTGTGACTTTCCCTTTGCAGAGGTTGAGGCCTTGTCTGAAGAGAGGATCTTTCATGAGAGCCCCTTTGACCCCTTCATTTGCTAGGCGAAGTGCGTAGTTATACGTCACATTCGTAAGCCCTCGAGTTGAGGATCTCGCCACAGCTGCAGGCATGTTCGCGACGCAGTAGTGGACAACGCCTTGAGATACATAAGTAGGGTTGCTGTGTGTTGTTGGACGAGAGGTTTCAGCGCAACCACCTTGGTCAATCGAAACGTCGACGATGACAGAGCCTGGCTCCATCGTTCCCACCATCTCTTTTGTGATCAGTTTCGGAGCTTTTTTCCCTGCTTGAAGAGCGGCGCAAATGACGAGATCTGCGTGAACGATCAATCTTTCAAGAAGCTGCGGTGCAGAGAAAATAGTCTTTAGTTTGCCAAAGTAGAGATCATCTAACTCTCTCAAACGTTCCATGTTTCTATCGAGAATGGTAACATCAGCACCAAGTCCCATAGCCATTTTTGCAGCATTTGCACCCACAACACCTGCTCCAATGATGAGTACGTTTGCAGGGTTTACACCTGGAATACCAGGAATGAGAGTACCACGGCCACCGTGGATCATCGTGAGGGCTCGTCCCCCTTCTAATACCGCTAAGCGACCTGCCACTTCACTCATAGGAGTGAGGAGAGGCAATCTCCCTTTTGCGTCGAGAACGGTTTCATAAGCTACACCAATGATTTGCTTATCGATCAATTTTTGCGTGAGTTCTTTGTCTGCTGCTAAGTGTAAGTATGTGAAGAGGATCTGACCTGGATGCATGTATGAGAATTCAGGATCTAATGGCTCTTTCACCTTGATGATCATATCTGCCTTCCAAACTTCTTTGGCAGAGGTAACGATCTTAGCTCCCGCTCTTTCGTACGCATCATCAGAAAAACCGATCCGATGTCCCGCACCTGATTCAACGAGAACTTCATGCCCATGGTCGACCAACCCTTTTACAAACGGGGGGGTTGCACCAACTCGATACTCATTATCTTTAATTTCTTTAGGAATTCCGACTAGCATAAGATATACTCTCCATTTTCGAAGTATCATAGATGTTTTTCGATTTTTTGGGTATGAGGAATCCTTCAAACACCCTGTCCACTTTTCCGGTAAGCCATATCCGTTGAGGTTCAAAAGAGAACTCTAAGGTTTCACCACTTGCGAATTGCACCTGCTTCACATCTGCCTTCATCGTTTCTTTCAAAATAAATGCAGCGGCAATAGCTCCCGTACCACATGAAAGGGTCTCCGCTTCCACCCCTTTTTCATAGGTACGCATAAAGAAACGATCTTTGCCAGGATAAGTTACAAAATTGACGTTCACCCCAGTTGGGCGAAAGCGGCGATCTAACCGAAGTCTTTCTCCCTCTTCAGCTACATCAATAATGGAAAGGTCATCGACCATGGTGACGAAATGATCCACCCCCGTGTGCACGTGTGTTCCATCTTTATAGACTTTTCTGATCACGGGTCTCGATAAGCTAACGGAAATTTTTCCATCTGCCACAATCTCTGCATTATGGATACCGACACCTGTCTCAATGGAGCAAGATTTCTCAACCATGCTCTGATCTCTTAAGAATGCAGTGAGGCAGCGAAGCGCGTTGCCACACATAGCAGCTTCCAACCCATCGCTATTGAAGTAGCGCATTCTGAAGTCTGCTTTGGAAGAATTTTGACAAAGGACGAGCCCATCGGCCCCAATCCCAAAGTGGCGATTACAAAGAAGAGAGATAAATTCTTGATCTTCTAAAGGGAACGATCCATAGAGATCCTCTAAGAGGATGAAATCGTTCCCCGTACCTTGATACTTAACAAACTGGACTCGGTTCAGAAGCCTATTTCCTCGTAACTTTTTACGATTTGATCAATGAGGCCGTACTCTTTAGCCTCCATAGCATTCATCCACGTATCTCGATCTAAGGCTTTGTCAATCACGCGGGTATCTTTCCCCGTTGCATCGACATAGATCTGAACGAGAGCTTTTCTCGTCTTGATGATCTCTTTCGCCTGAATTTCCAAGTCTGTCGCTTGTCCTTGAATCACTCCGCTAATCAATGGTTGGTGCATCATGATTCTTGAATTAGGCGTTGCAAATCTTTTACCCTTAGGAGCCACCAAACTCAATATCGACCCCATAGAAGCGGCAAGACCTGTCACTAATGTGTAGACGGGTACTGGCAACATTTTGATCTGATCCCAGATCGCAAATCCTGCATCGACCGATCCACCTGGTGAGTTGATGATGAACAAAATCGGTTTTTTTGAATCTTCATCACTGAGTAGCCAGAATCTTCTGATGGCATCGTAAGATGATTGATCATCCACTTGTTTCGCTAAAAACACGATACGCCGTCTCATCATCAATTCATCAATTTTGTTATCAATTGGTGTAACTTTCCCTTTTTCAGCTGCTTGCGTCATTTTTAGCTCCTTAAAACGATTTCTGGATATAGAGGAAACTTCTCTAACAAATGTTTTACCTCCTCTTGTACCCGAATCAGAACTTTGTCGTCTACGGTTACTTTTGCGAGGTTATTTTTTTCTGGCGTCGCACCTTTGAGAAGGTCGTAGAGAAGATCGGCAATGAGCTCAGACTCCCCCTCTTTCATCCCAAGTGTCGTAATAGCAGGCGTTCCCATCCGAAGAGCTGAGGTATACCAAGCACCATTCGGATCATCTGGGATCGTATTTCGATTGAGGGTCATTCCCGACTGTCTAAGAGCAGTCTCTGCTTGCCTTCCTGTCAATCCGAATGGACGCACATCGAGCAATAACAGATGGTTATCAGTACCTCCCGAAATGACTTTCCCTCCCCTTTCCATCAATCGATTCGCCATTGCTTTTGCATTTTTCACAATTTGGGCCGCATAGTCTCTAAACTCGAGGGTATTAGCCTCTCGAAATGCGACGAGTTTAGCCGCCATCGAGTGGGGCTGTGGCCCGCCGAGAACTAATGGGCACCCTTTATCTACGTACTCGGCATAATGTTTTTTGCAAAGAACAATCCCTCCTCTAGGACCTCTAAACGTTTTATGGGTCGTCGAGGTGACAATATCGGCATAAGGGACCGGGTCATTTACCCCGACCATCACCTTACCAGCCACAAGTCCTGCAAAATGAGCCATATCGACCATGAGTACAGCGTTGACGCTGTCCGCAATCTCTCTCATGATGGAAAAATCGATCAATCGGGAGTAGGCGGAATAGCCGACGAGGAGGACAAGAGGTCTTTCCTGCTGCACCTTTTCTTTAATCTTTTTATAATCAAAGCGATGAGTGTCCTTATCGAGCTCATAAGGGACATTTCTAAACATTTTTGACGAGGCATTCATCAACATCCCATGGGTGAGGTGCCCCCCGTGGGTAAGAGAAAGACCCATCATTTTTTGATTCATCATGAGCTGGCGGATCCTCTCATGCTCTTCTGGTGTAAGCTCCTGCGGAGTCTTTTTCCCGAGCTTTTCGAGCTCTTTACTCTGAACTTCTTTGAATAAAATGGACCAGAAGGCGACCTGGTTGGCATCAGCTCCTGATGAGGGTTGGATGTAGGCATGCTCGGCGCCAAAGATTTTTTTCAATTCCTCGTTGGCGAGGGCCTCAATGGTATCGACGTTATCGCAGCCTGCATAGAAACGATGGGAGGCATACCCTTCAGCATACTTATCTGTCAAAAGGTTCCCCATGGCGAGCTGGACTGCCAAAGAGCAGTAGTTTTCGGAAGCGATGAGCTTAATATAAGATCTTTGATCTTGGAGCTCTTTCACAATCGAAGAGGCTACATCTGGACACTCCCTAGAGAGGTAGTCTAAATTAGCAAGGTAAGCAATGGTAGCCAGGTCCTCGTTACGAAACGGCCGTTTTTCAAAAAATGATTTTAAATATTGTGTATTCATAGATTTTCTCTTGAGGTTAATCGATCTAACAGATAAATTACTACCATCAATGATTTTCTGAAAGTGAGAAGAGAATGCATCCTTCGTTGAAGAACATCCTGTCCATCCAAGAGCTGGACATCAAAATGATCCGTCTACTGCGCGTAAAGAAGCAACGCCTCAAAGAGCTCGAACAGCTCGCGTCGCTCCGCTCAGAACTCCTCGTCCAATTAGAAACTAAGAAAGATGAGATCGCAACTCTCAATGCAGAGTGCTTCGAACATGAAAAAAAAATCGAAGAGCACGAAGAGAAACTCAAAAAACTCGATTCTCAACAATCCTCTATCAAAAAAATTGATGAGTTTAACGCTCTCGCTAAAGAGATCACGACTCTAGAAAGAGCAAAGAATGCGATTGAGCACTCTCTTTCTAACCTCGTCGATCAAAGAGCTGCTGAAGATGAAATGTTCAACAAGACAAAGCAAAGCCTCAGAGATTCTGAAGAGAGCAGCAAACAGCTCGAAGCAGAGATCCTCGTTACGATCAAAGAGATCAACGAAGAAGGGAAGACGCTAAAAGAAAAAAGAGAAGAGATCGCTAAAGAAGCAGAACCAGAAATACTGAAAATTTACGAAAGACTCCTCAAAAATAAAAAAGATCGCGTCGTCGTTCCAATGGAAAATAGAGGCTGCAGCGGCTGTCACATCTCCCTCACTGCACAACACGAAAATCTCGTCCGCAAAGGGGAAAAACTCGTTTTCTGCGAACACTGTTCTAGAATTCTCTTCTGGACAGAAGATCTCGTAGAAGAAGATTCCACAGCTACTTCAAAACGAAGAAGAAGACGCGCTGTTACCGCTTAACAACTTTAGGGAAAGTTGGTGATCGCTCTGGGAGGTTTCTTCCAGGGAGGAAAGTCTGGACTTCAAAGGAACAGATACCAGTGAAAGACTGGGGGCCGCAAGGCTACGGAAAGTGCAACAGAAAACATAGCCGTTGCGTTTATTCGCAAACAGGACTGAAAACGTGAGCTTTAGGAGCTCACTACACCTGCAGTAATGCAGGGTACTGCAAACCCTATCTGAAGCAAGAGAGAGAAATTGCATACAGTGTTCCACGAGCAATTTCTCACCTAGAATCGCTTGAGGATCTTAGTGATAAGATCCCTAGATGAATGATCACCTACAGCGCTTTAAAAAGCGCTCTATACAGAATCCGGCTTACAACTTTCCCTTATTTTCTAACCACTTCCCTCTCATCTTATGATTTTTTGAGTGCTAATGGGTGGTGTTTTTCATAACTTTCCTTCTTGAGACGAGCAGACACTTGCGTGTAAATGGTCGTCGTCCCAAGGGCTGCATGACCTAGGAGCTCTTGAATTGACTTGAGATCCATCCCCCTTTCTAGGAGGTGGGTCGCAATCGAATGACGAAGTGTGTGGGGTGTCACTTTTGAAGCGATCCCCGCTTTTTTTAAATAAGCTTCGAAGAGGCGGTCAATAGAGCGGGTGCTCATCCTCGTCCCAAATCGATTGAGGAAAAGAGCTCTTGTATCTTTGACCTTTCTCCGAGGATCTTGGAGGTACTCTTTTACCCAATCTGCTGCAAAGGGTGTAACTGGAACGACCCTTTCTTTCTTCCCCTTACCCCTCACTTTAGCCCATCTTCTCTCTAAATCGATCTCCTCTAAATTGAGAGCTGCAAGCTCTCCGACCCGCATCCCCGAACTATAGAGAAGCTCAATGATGGCTCTATCTCTTAATCCAGCATGAGTGGTCGTATCGGGGCCACTGATGAAGAGAGAAAGCTGGTCTGGATGAAGGACATTGGGGAGTTTTTTTTCGAGTTTTGGGGTAGTGATCAGATCGATTGGGTTGCTCGGAACGTGTCCTTCCAAGAGTAGGTATTTAAAAAAAGAGCGTAGGGCAGAAAGGCGCCTCGCCATTGTTTTCTTGTGGAGCCCCTCTTGAGACATTGAGGCAAGAAATTGACGGAGGAGTTTCTTATCGATATCGTGGATCCCCACATTCCCTGAAAAGGTTAAAAAAGAGCGGATATCGATTTCGTAGGCCCTGAGCGTGTGAGGTGAAACCCCTTTGCCCCCTTTCAGATAGGAAAAAAATTGTGAGAGATGCTCTTCCATCATTTGATATACCTTTTTTCCATCATAACGCTGAAGAGCTCCCCTCGCCAAGAAAAAAAACTCTACGAGCCCCTTCCATCGTTTTCCTCGATGTGGTATGATTTCCCACCATGATTACTTTAAAAAATATTTCCAAAAAGATTGGCGCCCGAATTTTGTTCGATGACGTCAATGTCACTTTCTCTGCAGGACATCGCTACGGCTTGACAGGTCCTAATGGCGCAGGAAAATCTACTTTATTAAAAATCTTGATGAAACAAGAAGAACCTACTGCGGGGTCGATGACGATGCCGAAAAAAGTGGGCTTCTTGAAGCAGAACATCGAAGCCTTCCGCGACTTTAGAGTCATCGACACTGTCATTATGGGGAATGAAAGACTCTGGAAAGCGATGCAGGAGAGAGATGCTCTTTATGAGCAGGAGATGACTGACAAAGTAGGGATGCGACTTGGTACTTTAGAAGAAATTGTTGCTGAAGAGAATGGGTATGTCGCAGAATCGGACGCTGAGGTTCTCCTACTCGGTATGGGACTTGAGCAAGAGTATTTCACAAGGCCCATGCACACCATCCCTCTCGATAGACAGTTCCGCGTCTTGCTCTGCCAAGCACTTTTTGGGTCTCCTGAAGCTCTCCTTCTCGACGAGCCGACGAACCACCTTGACCTCGACTCGATCTACTGGCTCGAAGACTTTTTGAAAAACTACGTAGGGACACTGGTTGTTGTCTCCCACGACCGCCACTTCCTCAATTCGATCACCACCCACATCGCTGATATTGACTACGAAACGGTTATCATCTATCCAGGTAACTACGACGATATGATCGCTGCAAAATCTGAAGTACGCGCCCGTGCAGAGGCAGAAAACAAAACTAAAGAGAAGAAAATTTCTCAGCTTAAAGAGTTCGTTGCAAAGTTTGGTGCAGGTACTAGAGCATCTCAAGTACAATCGAGAGTAAGAGAAATTGGGAGACTCCAGCCACAAGAACTCAAGCAGTCAAATATTCAACGGCCTTACATCCGATTCATCCCTGGAGATAAAGCGCCAGGACAGATCATCTTCAAGATCCAAGGGGTCAAAAAGAGCTATGATGAGCCGGTCATTAAAGGATTTTCCCTCGAAGTCATGAAAGGGGACAAGATCGGTGTGATTGGAGCTAACGGGCGGGGTAAGACGACTTTACTCAAGATGATTGCAGGAGTCCTCACCCCAGACTTTGGGAAAGTGGAACTCGGGCACGAAGTGTATGCTGGCTATTTCCCTCAAAATCATAACGATTTTGTCGATAAAAAGAGCAACATGACCGTTTTTGATTTCCTCCGCAATCAGCGCTCTGACTGCTCTGATCTAGAAATCAGAAGTGTTCTCGGCAAACTCCTCTTCGCAGGTGATGATGCCTTCAAGCAGGTCTCTAAACTCTCTGGGGGAGAGACAGCTCGTCTCATCATTGCAAGGCTGATGCTCCTCAACTGCAACGCATTGATCATGGATGAGCCGAACAACCACCTCGATCTAGAAGCAGTTTCTGCTCTAGGATGGGGACTGAATGAGTTCAAGGGAACCGTCATTTGTGCTTCTCACGACCGAGATCTCATCGACTCTTTTGCAACCAAGATCATCTCTTTGGAAGCGAACAAAATTGTCGTCTTTGATGGTCCACTCGAAGAATATATGGCGGTCAAGAAAGGGTAAAATTTATCCTATACAATTATTCGAACATCCGATACGGTGAAGTTATTATGGATGGATATTCGGAAGTTGTATCTCGTATTAACGAGCTAAAAAGACTCCTCGAGCGCTTCATGGCGCAGGTTGAGAAGTCTATTGCCCTCTATAGAAGGGATCCTAACCTACTTACAGGAGAAGAGGTCGCTAAGCTGGCCCTTCGAATTTGGGAGCTTCGCCATTTTGCAGAAGAGCTTTTGACCAAACCTGTGGATGAAAGCCTCCGCTATAACGCTTCAATTATTCTTCGGATCATTGACCAACCTATTTTCCAACATTTAGGTCTTCAAGACAAAATCACTTCACTCATCGAAGCTGCTGATCGGACCAAGAAAGAGCATAGACCAGAAGAGTTGAAGTCTTTGGTCAGAGAAATGATCCTAAACCACGAGCAAAAAGAGACTCTCTTCGATGATCTCAAAGATATCGCTCGTGAACTCTCTGCTTAAACGATTCTTTCGAAGAGAGATGCTCGAACGAAATGGTGATATATAGATGGAATCTCATGTCTTTCTGATTCAACTAGTTCTCATTCTCATCTCAGCACGTATCATGGGAGAGCTCGCTTCCTATTTAAAAACCCCTTCTGTTATTGGGGAACTCTTAGCAGGGATCTTAATCGGTCCAAGTGTATTCGGACTCATCGATATTTCTCCTCCTATCCATCTCCTTGCACAAATCGGTATTATTCTACTCCTCTTTGAAGTAGGACTCGAGACAGATGTTGGACGCCTTGCCGCTTCAGGAATGAAGGCCTTCACGGTGGCGATTGCTGGAGTCATCCTCCCTTTCCTCCTCGGCTTCTTTTTTAGTTATAGCTTGATGAAGTTCAACCTACTCGTCAGCCTTTTCATCGGTAGCACGTTGACAGCGACCAGCATAGGGATCACCCTTCGCGTACTCCAAGATTTTAAGAAACAAAAAAGTCATGAAGCGCAGATCATCATTGGAGCTGCTGTTCTCGATGACATCATCGGGATCATCCTCCTCGCTCTCCTCTATGAATTTTCTGTCAGTGGATCGATTAATCTATGGAATACTGGAAAAGTGTTGATATTCATCATCATCTTTTTCCTCTTCGCCCCTCTTGCAGCTCAGTGTGTATCGAGAATCATCAAGAAGTGGGATGAAAAGAGTTCCATTCCAGGCCTTCTCCCTACGACGATCATCTCTCTCATCCTTCTCTCTGCTTGGACCGCTTATCAGCTCGGCGCCCCTGAACTCCTCGGTGGATTTGCAGCAGGGCTCGCCCTCTCACGTCAATTTTTCTTCCCCTTCGCTGCTTTTTTACACCACGCTCCAGAATTTAGCCACCGTGTCGAGCGGGAGATGAAACCGATTGTTCACCTCTTCGCACCGATCTTTTTTGTCACCATTGGTCTTTCCCTGAATCTCCGATCGATCAATTGGGAATCCCCTTCTATCTGGATACTGACCGCCTCACTTTTCATCATGGCCTTCATAGGGAAGGGCGTCTCTGGCTTCTTTCTTAGAAATGAATCATTTAAAACGAAATGTTTGATTGGCGCTGCTATGATTCCCCGTGGCGAAGTGGGGCTCATCTTTGCGAATATTGGCCTCACCGCAGGTATTTTGAATAACGATGTCTACGCTTCGATCATCCTTGTCATCGCTCTCACAACGATTCTATCGCCATTTCTTCTGAAGTATCTCTACAGATCTTCTTCCAGCTCTCGGCAAATTAAGTCCTGAAGTTTTTCTTTA
Source organism: uncultured bacterium (assembly GCA_964655475.1). Lineage (GTDB taxonomy): Bacteria > Chlamydiota > Chlamydiia > Chlamydiales > VGMA01 > VGMA01. Next base: position 15,777 of record CAZZMO010000008.1, on the reverse strand, counting down.
AGAGATTCATCCCCATTCTTATAGCGATCATTCATGTATGAGCTCAGAAAAGAGAGTAAAGCCTCTCTTTCAGATGGATGGGTCATGGGAGCGATCTTGAGATTTTCCTTTAAAACCACCCAACCTGCCTCCTCTTCGCCACGGTCCAAGTGGTCGAAAAATTGGATGATCCCATATTGGGCAGGGTGCCATGCAGTAGCTAAGAAATAAAAGGAAAGCAACATCAACTTCATAGAGCAAATAAATCAAATTTTTTCAAATCATCTGCCACATCGACATTTGGAAAAATAGGAGAGGCTTCTTGAACAAAAGGTTCAAGGTCTGAGTAGCGAGCAGAAAAATGGGTCAAGATGAGCTTCCCTACCCCTGCATTTTTGGCGATGAGGGCTGCTTGCTTTGCTGTCAGGTGGTGGTGTTCTTTGGCGAGATGGCTATGCTCTTCGAGGTAGGTGCTTTCACAAAGAAGGGTGTTCACCCCTTTTGCAATTTCAACGGCCGCATCGCAGTAAAGTGTATCGATGACAGAGGCAAAGGAATCCCCTTTTCTCATGTAACTTACATCATCGATGTGGATCGTCTGCCCATTAACAGTGATCGACCCTTGGGCGATGAGCTCTTTCATGATAGGACCTCGGATGCCAGCTGCAGCTAACCGGTCAGGATAAAATTTTCTCTGATCCTGTTCTGTGATCCGCCAGGCGATGTTCTCCACTCCATGTTCCAAAAAGGCTGCTTCAATCCGAAAGTTCTCATCTTCTGCGACAATCCCAGGGAGAGAAACAGGATGGGGAATGACTTGGATATTCTCGCGGTAAATCGTCCCGTAGCGGAGTCGTTCAAAATATTTCTGCCCACTTGCTGGATAGTAACAGTGGATCGGATGGGTCACTTTATCAAGGTTGAGCCTCATGAGCATCGAACCAAGGCCTAGGCAGTGATCTCCATGGAAATGGGAAACAAAGATCCTCGTAACACAAGTGGGAGCCACATCAGCAAAGATGAACTGCCGCTGAGTCCCTTCTCCTGGATCGAGCAAGAATCCCTCTTCTCTCCAGCGGACGAGGTAAGCACCGTGATTCCTCAGGCGTGTAGGCTGTTGTGAGGAGCATCCCAGAATGACTAATTGTTTTAAACTCATACAGTTTTACAGAAGATCGGCAGTCTGGCAAGGATCATTCCTAAAACGGCACCCGACAAGTGGGCTGTATTTGCGATACTGAGATCTAGCGTCGATATATTAAAGATTTGGAGAAAAAAAGCCAAGCATTGAAGGAGAAACACACCCAGGATAAATATCCAGAGGAAGAGAATCGCTCCCTTATGAATCGGATACACTTCCAAAGGTGAGACGATCTGCCTCATCCAAATAAATCCTGCCATCCCTGTAATCACCCCTGAAAAACCCATAAAAAATGGGCCACTCACAAGGTATTGAAGAGTATTCGTTATCACCCCAATGATCAAAACCAGCCCTAAGTAGCGGATAGCTCCAATTCTTCCCTCAATCAACCTTCCGAGCATCCAAATCCATAGCATATTGAATAAAATATGAAGGAGATTGGAATGAAGAAAGATAGGGGTCAAAAGGCGCCACACCTCTCCTCGTCTGATATCTTGAAATAGCTCATGAGGAGGGAGGGGCTGGCCACGACTTTTAACAATCACTTCCCCATAATACCCACTCCAGGGGGGATGTTCTTCGATCTTTTTAACGAGCTCTTGCCCAGCTGGTGGAAGAGTCTTTAACTCTTCTACTGTTTTATAAGAATATTCATGGATCAGTTGATCATTCCATGCCAGAGCTTCAGGACATTCATAAATAAAGAGCTCTTCAATGGGAGAGATCGCAGGGAGGAGAAGGGAGGGAGATGCGCTCTTCAGAAGATCTAACCTCTGATACATAGCAATCAAATAAACAAGTGCGCAAATACCTACCAAAACCCTGGTCCAAAGCCCTTTCATCTCGACTCTCTTCCGCTCTCTAGAAAGTCTATGAATCACATCTCTCATCACGCTTCCTGGCTTTTGACTGCCCATTTCATCCATTTTTATTTCAGGAACTGGCTCTTGAACTTTTGCTTTTTGCGGACTTTCTTGAAATGCTTTTAGCTCTTCTAAGGCTCTTGGAACATCATCTTCTTCAATGATCCAGAGGGTATATTCTTTCTCTCCAGAAGTTTCCACTTCTGAGGCAATCTGTTTTCCTTGAAGTCTAGAAGAGAATCCTAACGCTTGATTCTGATCGGTGAAGATCTTTATGCGCCGCATAGAATTTTTTCCACGATTTGAGAGGTGGAAAGCCCCGGCACTAATTCCACAATATGGAGCCTAGCACCGATTTCTTTGACTAACGGAGCTTCAATACAATGAGCTCCATACTCTGATCCATTTACATGCACTTGGGGATGAACCGTTTCGATAAAATGGAAGGGGGTCGTCTCTTCAAACCATGTGACGTAGTCGACATAACGAATCGCTGCCATCATTTCCATCCGGTACTGAAGGGGAATGAAGGGGCGGGAAGGAGATTTATACTTCTTGATAGAGGCATCTGAGTTGAGCCCAACAATCAATACATCCCCTTGTTCTTTAGCTTCTTTTAAAATATGCAAATGCCCTGCATGGAGAAGATCGAATGAGCCGTTCAGACTCACTACCCTCTTCCCCTCTTCTCTTAAATTGAGAGAGAGCTCCCCTATTTCTTCCAAGGGGAGGATCCTCTTATTTTCTTTTAGCACGTCGTGCATTTGTCTTAGGCTTTGCGCTTGTTTTTGATCTTGGTTTCGCTTTTGTCTTAGGCTCAGGCGTTTCGTGATGCACCCTCTTTCTTTCAGGGACTTCAAAAGCGATCTTGAACACATCGTCATAATCTTCGACAAAGTGGACGATCAGGTTCTTCTTCAAATAGTCAGGAAGCTCTACGTAATCACGGTAGTTTTCTTTTGGGAAGATGAGCTCTCTGATGTTTTCCCTTCTTGCCGCAATGAGCTTCTCTTTCACACCCCCAATCGCTAGCACTTTACCTAGCAGAGAAATTTCCCCTGTCATCGCCAAGTGCTTCTTCACAGGTTTGTTTAACAAAAGAGAAAGGAGCGCTGTTGTCATTGTAATCCCTGCAGAAGGGCCATCTTTTGGCGTAGCCCCTTCAGGAACGTGAACATGCACATCAGTATTCTCAAATGCATCACTATTTGGCGCGTACCGAGTCACCTGACTTTGCACATAAGTCCATGCAATATCGAGAGACTCTTTCATTACCGTCGCGACATTTCCAGAAATATGATACTTCTTCTCTTTGGCGTTCATCTTTGCCGCTTCAATATAGAGGGTTGAACCTCCATATGCAGTCCAAGCAAGTCCCGAGACCACTCCAACAGGAGGTCTTGGACCATGGAATGACTCTGAAGTGAAAATAGGCTTTCCTAGATAAGACTCAATATCTTTGGCTGTGATCTTCACTGTTTTCTTTCTGATCACAGCAGTCAATTTCTCAGACTCTTTTTTCAAGTCTTTGACTTTGGCTTTCCCCTTTGCTGGAGGAGCCTTATCTTTCATCTTATCTTCGGCTTCCCTAACAAATTTCGCAGCTACCTTTCGGCAGATTTTCTTCACATTTTTTTCGAGGTTACGCACACCAGCTTCTCGAGAGTATTGATTCACAATAACATCGAGTGCATCTGTGTCAAAAGTAAGCTGTGAAGCTCCAAGCCCCATCTCCTCTTTCGCCCTCTTTACGAGGTACCTCTTTGCAATCTGCACCTTCTCTTCAGCGATATAGCCAGAGAGGCGGAGCACTTCCATACGATCGCGAAGAGGGCCTGGGATTCCATCCAAATCGTTACAAGTGACGATGAATAAAATCTCCGACAGATCGACTCTTGCATCGATGTAGTGATCTAAAAAGTCTTTATTTTGTTCAGGGTCTAGCACTTCCAATAACGCTGACGCTGGATCCCCTTGATAACTGATCCCCAGCTTATCCACTTCATCAATCATGATGACAGGGTTGCAGTACTTTACATACTTCAATGCTTGGATGAACTTCCCAGGCATCGCACCGATGTAGGTACGGCGATGACCCTTGATCTCCGCTTCATCTCTCATCCCCCCAACCGAAAAACGGTAGAATGGACGGTTGAGCGCTGAGGCAATGCTACGGCCAATACTTGTTTTCCCCACCCCTGGAGGGCCTGTAAAACAAAGAATTTGCCCTCTTGTGTGACCTCTAAGCTGGGCCACCGAGATGAATTCAAGTATCCGCTCTTTAATGTCTTCAAGTCCATAATGGTCATGGTGGAGGATTTTTTCAGCTCTTCTCGCATCCAAAATCTCTTCACACTTTAAACCCCATGGCAAAATGGTGAGCCAGTCGAGGTAATTGTAACAAACTGAATACTCTGCAGATTGGTGATCGAGCATTTGGAGCTTGCTGATCTCTTCTGTAATCACCTTCATCGCATCTTCAGGAACATTTTTTCCCTCTAGCCGCTCTTCAAATTTTTCAATCGCAAGCTGATAGTCATCTTTTTCAAGCCCCAGCTCTTTTTTGATCGTTTTGAGTTGCTCTCTGAGGAAGAACTCCCTTTGCGCTTTAGAGACGTTCGCTTCGATCTTCTTCGTAATTGTATTTTGCAACTTGTTGATATCGAGATCGTTTCTCAAAAGTTTGAGAGATTTTTCAATCCTGTCCTCAATATCAAAAGCTTCCAAAATCTGCTGCTTTTCATCGCGGCTCGCAAGTGTCAGTGCCGCTGCAAAGTCAGCAAGCTTTCCCCCTTCAGTAAAGTCGGTGATGCTGAGGAAGATCTGGAGCTCTTCTTTAAATACAGGATTATTCTTCAACATCTCCTTAATCGTTTGGATGATGCTGAAAGAGTAGGCTTTTACCTTCTTCTGCTGCTCTGGCAAGATCTTATCGTCATGGTATTCCACCTGTGCATAGAGCTGCTTACCAGGGGTTTTTGCCGTCGCTTTCTTGATTTTTACCCGCTTGAGAACGCTGATGAGGCACTGAGCCCCCCCTTCAACAATCGGGATGATCCTTAAGATAGAGGCGACTACACCAACATCATAGAGGTCATCAAATCCGAGGTTATAGATATCAGCATCTTCTTTTTGGGTAAGAAAAAGGCCTATGATCTTTTGATCCTGCTGCGCAACATCCCTAAGAGTTTCGTAATAAAGACCTTGCTCAATTAGGATCGGCGCTGCCATCCCAGGGAAGAAACAAGTTCGAAGTAAAGGGAAGATGGGCAATGTTTTAGGCAATTGTGTGGAAGGAATGGGCTGAGCTCGACCTGAACTCGGCATGCCATTCGGATGTAATAATGCCTCAAGATCTTCTCTCTGAGGGGCATTGTCTGGTTCTTCTTCTGGATTCAAAGCGTTCTCCTGAGATTCCTTGATTACGTATTAACCGATTTTGTGATATTTTAGCACCAGGAAGTTTTTAAAAATACAGAAAACCATGAACTACTTGATCATCGACACCAGCGGAGTCAAAAATTTCATCACACTCGTTTATGAAGGGGAAGAGACTACCCTCCCCCTCCCCTCAAAAGAGCTTACCCGAACCATTCACCTCTCACTTGCCACCCTTTTAGAGGGGAAAAAAGACCTCAACTTCATCGCAGTTTGTCGAGGGCCAGGCTTTTTTACAGGAGTTCGCATTGGGGTAACTATCGCAAAGACCCTCTCTTATACTCTCCACCTCCCATTGATTTCCTTTCACAGCTTGGAACTCATAGAGGCAGCAGCAGACGAGGCAAAAGTGCTCGATGCAAGGGGTGGCAAAGTCTATATCTCCTATGGAGATGAGCCCCCTTTTCTCTCCACGATCGACACTCTTTCTCAAAAAATTCCTACACAATATAAAAAACTGATTGCATCAGATATAGAAAATCTGTTTATTGACGCCTATCCCCTCAGCGCTAAACTCCCTTCTCCCAGAAGGCTTGAAAGGGCCTGGATCGAGAAGGTTCAGAGGGGAGAAGTGGAAAACTACCTGTCGTTTAAAATCGACTATCAACATCCCGTTGAAAAATATTGAAGCTTCTTTTACAATTAGAGCTCTGTTGAAATTGCTTATAAGGAAACGCATAGATGATCACTGTAAAGATTCGTGTAGGTGAACCGATTGAGAAATCCCTCCGCGCCTTGAAAAAAAAGTTAGATAAAGAAGGTGTAATGAAGACTGTCAAAGCAAAACGCTTCCATGACAAACCTTCTGTGAAAGAAAAAAACAAACAGAAACAAGCCCTCAAATACAAAAAACGTCGATAAAAGGCATGTCCGACTACTACGATATTCTCGAAGTCCAAAAGACAGCTACTGCTGATGAGATCAAAAAAGCTTATCGCAAGCAGGCGCTGAAGTACCATCCAGATAAAAATCCTGGCGATTCAGCTGCTGCGAATAAATTTAAAGAAGTCTCTGAAGCCTACGAAGTCCTCTCTGATGAAAATAAACGTCGGATGTATGATCAGTTTGGCAAGCAAGGGGTTCATGGAGCTCAAGGTGGAGGCTTCCCTGGTGGAGAAGGATTCTCTTCCATGGAAGAGGCCCTCAGGACCTTTATGGGAGCATTCGGTGGATCGGGCGGTTCTATTTTCGATAGTTTCTTTGGTGGAGGCTTTGAACAAGGTGGCGGCGGCGGGGGAAATTTTGCTCGGCAAGGTGCCAGCAAAAAGATCAACCTCACAGTCTCTTTTGAAGAAGCAGCCAAAGGGGTAGAAAGGGAAGTGGCAATCACTAATCTCGCTAACTGCGCGAAGTGCCACGGATCAGGGGCCCACTCTCCCGAAGATGTAAAATCTTGCTCTACCTGTCATGGGCATGGCCATGTCCAGCAATCAAGAGGATTCTTTAGCATGTCGACGACATGCCCCCACTGCCACGGATCAGGCTCTGTTATTACTCGCCCTTGCTCCGATTGTCATGGCAATGGAAAGATCAAAGAAAAAACTAAAGTGACGATCCATGTCCCCCCTGGTATAGACAATGGGATGAGGATCAAAATGGGTGGTCACGGCGATGCAGGGGAAAATGGGGGACCAAACGGCGACCTATACGTCTACATCACAGTGAAACCACACGATTTTTTCAAACGGGAAGGGGATGATCTCTACCTCGACCTACCACTCAGCTTCGCTGAGGCAGCCCTCGGAACCAAAAAAGAGATCCCTACCTTATCGGAGCCCCAACGAATCATCATTCCTGAAGGGACTCAAACAGATAAGGTGTTTCGTGTCAAAGGATTTGGGATCCCCAATGTCCACAGTCAAACAGCGGGAGATATGTTGGTGAGAGTCCACGTGGAAACCCCAGTACACCTCAATAATGAGCAGAAGGAACTCCTAAAACAGTTTGCTGAGCTCGAAAAACCGCAAAACTGCCCAAAGAAAAAAAGTTTTTTTGAGCGGATTAAAGCGCTATTTTAATCATTAAGAGATTCTTTATTCCTCTCGCTGCAAATTCTTTATATTTTTTATTTTAGTTGCCTTCCATTTATCTATTCTATTAATATCGTTCATAGATTCTTAACAAAAAATTTTGGAGAAATTAGATGTCACTATCATCATCAACAGTCGGATTTGACCCATTTAAGGGTTTAGAGTTCCCTCAACCAAACAGCACTACATCTGTACAAGGTGGCCCACGCTCTGCTAACAATAATGGCGATACTACGTCGTCAGCTGGCGGCAAAGGTAGCAATCCTCCTGCACCTATTAAAGACGCAATGACAGCAACCGATATTTGCTGGATGATTACAAGTATTGTTTTTACTTTTGTAATCCCTGTCTGGCCTGTGGTAGCATTTTTCATGTGGATGTCAAAAGGTGGCTCATCTGAATCCACGACTGTTCCTGCTGAGTTAAAAGACGCTCTTAAACTCGTAAAAGATACACAAAAGCCAACAGATAACACACCAGCGGCTGCAAATAAGCAACTCCGTACACACCTTTTCACCCTCATTCAAAGTCTTCATATCGCAATGGAACCTCTTGCAAAAGAGGAAGCACCAAGCTACGGTTATGTCCTCTGGTCATGGATGAAAAGTTGGGCTCCAAAAACAGAGACACCTGTTTATAAATCAGCAGATCTCATCAAAGGCTACTTAGAAGTAGTTCAAGCTCTTCCTGATTCAACACTCTGCGTCCTCTTTGATATTGATCCTGATAGCAAGACACTTGATGCTGAAATCCAGAATGTTCGAAAAACTCTGATCCCTGATATTTTTAAAAGTGAAGCGAGTGCAATACAATTTCTTGATAAGTGCAACTCTGAATTTGATCATTCTCTTCAGAATGCACCTCAGGCACCACATATGACAGCACTAGTCACTTTTTACTCAGAAAGAAAGGGTCTTTTAGAAGCAGCTGCTGCTAATCCTTCAGAAAAAGGGAAAGCTGAACTTGCGCTCATAAAACAATTTATGAATGTACTCTTTGCTGAACCTTCTTCAGGCAAAGATATTAGAGATCTCTCTGAAGCTGAGCTCGCAAATCATCTTCAAAGAATTTGGGCCTCTTTTTCTGAAGAAAATAGAGAAGTATTTCGTACAGTAATGGATGGCCTGGCTACTAACTACGCAATTGAGCATGCTGGACCTAAAAAAGAGCAGGCAGCTGTAGATTCCGCTGCACAAAAAGATCCTGAGGTAGCAATGACGATAAAGCGTCTACAAATCATTGGGATTCCTTTTGTTCCACGCCTTCCTGCTGCAACAACAGCTTAAGAAGTAGTAGTGGAAGTTGATTAAAGAAAAAGCGACCTCAAAAGGGTCGCTTTTTTTTTGCGAGTGGCACTAGTTATAAAAGGGATCCTACGACATCACCTATTGCACTTGCCACCTTTACAGCGCCATTTGCAACGCTTCCTATGTCAATAGATTTTGCTAAAGAACCGATCCCTTTGACCACCTTTCCAGCTCCCCCAATCACATCATGCTTAAAAAGATGCCCCGCTGCATCGCTTACATGAGATACGCCCGATGGAATGGTATCTGTCACCAATTTCCCTGCACCTCCAGCTACATGGGAGATCCCATTCCCTAGATCTTCTGTTACAAACCGATCCACATGATGCATCCCTTGATGCATGGTTGGAGCTACATCTTTTGTCATAAAGCGGCTCACCCCTTGAGCTCCATGGTGGAAATGAGATCCGATATCGCTTTGAGCAAAATGATTGATTCCACTTGCAGCATAAGAAACCCCTTCGCTCATATGCTTCCCGATTTGAATAGAACTCATTGTTTCATTCACACGGTGAGCAGTTTCACCCACCCCATGAGAAAAATTAAGAGCCCCATCCCTCAGCCCTGAGATCAGAGATTGGTTGAAACCAATGACAGCATTGGAGCTCGCATTTCCATAGCGGTTTGGGAATAAATAGAGGATATTTCCTCCCGAAGTACTATAGGCGCTCGACATGAAATAGTAGCCGAGAAATTGTGAGCCGAGATCTGATCTTCCTGCTAATTGACACCCATATTGGTATTCATAAGCTGCAATGACTGTGCGCAAATAGATCTCTAATGTAACCCCCACCCCCCTCGCAATACCGACTCCGACCATCCTTGCTATCGAGGCTTCGCGCTCTGGACTCGAATACCTAGGTCCTCTTGAAAGCCCCGTATCTCCGTAAGCAATCCCCAAAAATCCAGGCGTTGTTTGAAGAAGATCTGGATGACTTTTTAATATCCCTTTCAACCCTGGATAGTCTCTCTCTAAAAGAGGAAATGCTTGAAAAATCTCTGGATAAAAGAGCTCTGGTTCATATTTAAAAATCTGAATCAAGATCGAGCGCTGCTCCTTCCAAGACCTTCCCATGAGCATCGCCTGAATAAACTCATTTTTCTCTTGGGGTGTAAGATTCTGTCTCAATTCCGCTCCGATCCCTTCTGCAGTTTCCCATCTTTCGACACGAGAAGCTTCTCCCCCTTTTTTGATCTCCTGAAAAACCCTTTGCCAATGAGAAGAAGTCCCATCCCTCATCTGATTCTTTTTTGCTACATCTCCATAAATAGTATGAAACGAAGCTGCCCCTCCCATTTGGAAAAGGTAAGGGTTTAGCTCTAGTAGAAGATCAGCCCTTGGAAAAAATTGGGTCAACTCTGGGTAATTTTGGATTAATCCTTCTGTCAATAAACTGGGCTCTTCTCGAATCACCTCTTCTACAAGATCTGGATGGAGTCTGATGTAGAGGCTTAAATAATCCTCTCCCGAGGACTTTCCCTCTAACCCTCCTTCTAACAAGGCGTTATAGATCTCCTCTTTCCCATGAGCTTTTCCCTTAGTAGGTTCAGATATTACAGAATAGCCTCGTGAAGATCCGTTGGACTGGACATGAGGAGCTGACGGAACCGCAGGAATAGCTGAGATAGTGTTTAATTCATAACGGTTTCCATCTCTTCCAACTGGATTGTACATAATTACCCCTAAAATAATAAAATTCCATCTATTATATAGGTGATTTTATTAAAAATCAAATAATTGATATATAGTTCTAACAGTCAAGAAGAAAAAAGATAATTAGCGGAATTAGTTTACTTATAGGGCAGAGTGTGGTAACCATATACCATCAACCGGACTAGATCTAAGTGCATTATTTTTATCAGAACATCCCCCTGTCAGAGCTTTTTAGCATCTTAAAAACTTCTCAAGAAGGCCTTAATAATAAAGAGGTTAAGCGAAGGATTGAGAAATATGGAAAGAATGCGATTGAAGAGAAGAAAGTCAGTCGCTCATATCTCTTCTTAAGACAGTTTCACAACCTCTTGATTTACACTCTCATACTCGCTTCAATTGTGAGCCTTCTCATTGGCAAATGGCACGATTCAGTCTTCATCATCTTCATCGTTTTTCTCAATGGAGGACTTGGCTTTTGGCAAGAGATCAAAGCAGAGACATCAATCGAATCGCTCAGAAAGCTCACAGAAAACCAAAATCGGGTCTTGAGAAACGGCGAATTAGTTGAGGTTTCTTCCACTGAACTGGTCCCTGGTGACATCGTCAAACTCCACGAGGGGGAACTGGCTACTGCTGATATGAGACTTATTTCTTCCAAGGGCATTATGGCTGATGAGTCATCGATCACAGGAGAATCGGTCCCTGTCGTGAAGGATTCTGGGGCAAAGGTGCCCAAAGAGGCCTTGCCTTATGAACTTGTTAACGTTGTTCTTGCAGGGACGACCATTGTCCAAGGGGTAGGAGAAGCGGTAGTGCTCCACACAGGGATGAATACTTACTTTGCAAGCATTGCTAAAGAATCGACTAAAGAGTCGCCGAAAACTCCTTTGATGCGCTCAATGCAACACTTCGTCCGAAAATATATCATCTTCATTGTGAGTTTATTTACTGTGCTCGGCATCATTGGCTACATGCAAGGAAGAACTCTTGGGGAACTCGCCTACATTCTCCTTGCAAGTCTTGTCTCTGCTGTTCCAGAAGGTCTTCCCATTGTCACTACCCTCACTATGGTCGTCGGAGCTTATAAACTGAGCCGCGAACACACCTACGTCCGCTACCTCCCTTCTGTTGAAACCTTGGGTAGCACGAACATCATTGCATCAGATAAAACTGGAACCATCACTGATGCGTCGCTTACGGTAAAAGAGATCTATGCACCCAATAAAGATGATCTCAAAGAATGTGTAGCGAGGCTCCTCAGCTCGATGGAGACTCTTGTCGATCCGATCGATATTGCCCTTTTTGAGTGGCTTGAAGAAGAACATGTGACGGTACTGCCGAGTAGCAACAGCTGGCTTTACCCTTTTGATACCACGAACATGATGATGGGGGCAAATTACAAGATCAATGGAGAAGATGTTTTATTTGTCAAAGGAGCCTTTGAAACTCTCCGAGATATTTCGAGTGCTGGAGATTGCCTCCAAGAGTTTGAAGCAAAACTGCAAAAGCTTGTAGAAGAAGGACTTCGAGTCTTAGCAGTTGGAAAAGGATATTCAGCTGATCGAAATCCTGAAAACTGGAAAATCTCCCTTGTGGGACTCATTGGGTTTTTAGATCCTCCAAAGAAAGGGGTAAAAGCTGCTGTCACAGCTGCAAAAAGGGCAGGGATCCGGATGATCATGATCACAGGAGACCACCCACTCACTGCTAAAGCGATCGCCAAGGAGGTAGGGATTTGGAATGAAGGGGACAGGATCATCACAGGGGAAGAAATGCAAGAGCTGGATGACGCTCGTCTGATCGAAGTGCTCAAAAAAACTTCCATCATGGCAAGGACTCTTCCAGAAGATAAATTGAGGATCGTTGAACTCCTTCAACAAAAAGGTCTTGTGACAACCGTCACAGGAGATGGAATTAATGACGTTCCCGCTCTTAAAGCAGCCGATCTCGGAATTGCTATGGGAAATGGTACGGAAGCGGCAAAATCGGTTGCCAAAATGATCATCGGCAATAGCAACCTCCAAGTGATCGTGAATGCAATTAAAAATGCCCGGGTCATTGCTGATAACATCAGAAAGCTCATCTACTATCTCATCTCGACCTCATTTCAAGAGATCATCTTCATCTCTCTGATCATCTTGTTTTCAATGCCCCTTCCCCTATCTGCTATCCAAATCCTTTGGATCAATATCATTACAGGGGGGCTCCAGGATAAAACATTTGTTATGACTAAAGCAGAAAATGATGTCATGAATCGAGGGCCTCGCAAGCCGAACAAACAATTCTTTGACAACGCTCAGATTTTTTACATCATGCTCTTTGGGGTCGTGATAGGTCTCTACCTCTTCTTCCTCTACCGCTTCCTCATCGATCAATATAGCTTTTCAACAGTTTCGACCATCATCTTCAGCTCTATCGTCTTTGCTCAAATTGCAAATGGTATACAAGCGCAAAAAGAAAAAGAGCCCTACTTTAAGAACATCAAGCGGAGCTTTTGGATCAACCCTTACATCTACATCGGCGCTTTTGCAGCGCTCATGCTTCACTGCTCTGCTATCTATATCATCCCTGAATGGTTCCATTCGACGCCGCTAGAGCCAAGGGAATGGCTTTTTCCCACCCTCTCATTCTTTGTCTCATTCTTTCTCATTGAAATTAGGAAACTCTTCTTATAATGACGAAAATCGCCCCCTTTCACACCCTCGAAGAAGGTATAGACGATCTCAAAAAAGAGATGAAAGAAAAACCTTCTCTTACAATAGAAACAATCTTGTCTGTTCTTTCAGGAAAAGGGAGGCCACTACTCATCATCTTGCTCGCTCTCCCCTTTTGCCAGCCGATCCAAATCCCCGGCCTCTCCATCCCCTTTGGCCTCGTCATCGCCTTCATCGGCCTTAGAATGACCTTTGGTAAACACATCTGGCTTCCAGAAAAGCTCCTGAGAAAAACAGTCTCCACCACTACACTAGAAAAAATCACAGACAAAGCTCATGCATTAATTAAAAAGATCAAGCGGTGGATCCACCCAAGGATTCATTGGGCCTGCCACTCACTCCTCATGGAAAAATTGAACGGCGTCACCCTCTTCCTCTCAGGGATCCTCTTAGCCCTTCCACTCCCCATCCCCCTATCGAATATAGCCGCCGCATGGGCGATCTTCCTCATTGCTCTCGGCGTTCTTGAAGATGATGGACTCTTCGTCCTCATCGGCTATTTTCTCCTCCTCCTCACCCTTTCCTTCTTCATCATCATCGCTCTCTACTTTCTACCGAAATAACTATCGAACAGTTGTTTTAAAAGAGTGGATTTGTTGTATACGGGAGGATTCCGTTTCGAACCCTAGCTTAATGTACTCTGAGCAGAGAGCGGGGTTGAATTTAAAGAGTCCCACATCGGGATCAAAGATGTAATAGAGCTCATCTGACATCTTGATAAGGGCAGCAGCATGTCCATCTGGTGGTGTCAATTTAAGCATCAGGAAAAAGGTCCCTTCTAGAGAAGCAATCTTGTCCCCATCAAGAGGTTCGAGAGCTCCCCCATCATAGATATAATTCACCATATTATAACCGAGATGAGATTGCACCAGTTGAACGGCGCATGTTTTTGTATCGGCTCCTTGTTCAAACAGTTCTGCTACAGTGAGAATCATCTCTTCAGAAAGGGGCTCTCCCAATTTTTTTTGTAGCTCCATGAGAGTTTGTAAAAAACGGAAGGTCATCCCATAACAAGCAGGCCCCACAGGACAAATGGCTGCCGTTATGAAATTATCAGCTCGATTGAAGGTTTCGATCAAATAATGTTCTTTCCCGAGCCTCTCTGCCACAAGGCGGTGATAAGGGGCGTAGATCCAGGGGATGAAACAATAATGGGAAAGAGCAGAGAGAGGGTTCTCACGAGAGCCTCCGCATCGAAAAAGAGCTTGGGCTGAAATGTAAGTAATGTAGACCGCCATGCATGAGCAGCGGTCCAAAAACATTGAAACTTCCCTTCCAAACCAACGAGAAGCGAGAAGTCTTTCCCCCGCAGGAGGAAGGGGCTGACGATTACGAACCGTTTCAGCCAGTTGAACTAAATCAAATTTATTATCTACTGATTGCATAATTTTTTCCGCTTTTACTAACTATTTTATTATAAATAGCAATAAAAGCGGAAAATAAAATATTCTATAAACGTTCTGGTTTTTTCGCTACGATATAGTAACTTGATGAGACCAGATTCAGGGCAGTTGCTTTCACAAATGCATCACCATCTTGATTCATCCGATCCAATAGAGCGCGGAAGTGGGCTGGAGCGAGCTTGTACTTAACGAGCCATCGGACGAGTTTTGTAACCCGTGTGAACAACTTATCAGCGCGAGCAATCATAGCTGATTGGTTGCCTCCGATGCTTGGCTCTTCGTGCAGTTCGATTGTGAAACCAGCCTCAGTAAGACCTGCGATCTCATCTTCAACAGTTCGAGTAGCAATGGCTCCCACTAATGGCTTGATTTTTCTCAGTAATTCTTGATGATAAGGATCTTTTTCGTTAAAGCCGCCCATCCTCACCCATTCTACGCTAACCACTTTTGCACCTGGTTTCAATATGCGGTAGAGCTCTTTACAAAAGGCTTTATAATCTTTTGCCAAGCTGATGACTTGCACATGGTAAGATCCATCAAGGGAATTATCCTTAAAGCGGTAAGGGATTTTATCTAGATCGTGGTACTCAAATGTTAACTGATCTGAAAGGCCACTTCTCTTTGCAAAATCGCGAGCTGAAGCCAATTGTGTGCGGTCGATATTAATACCTGTGACATGCGCTCCTGTTAATGTTGCAATGTGGTGAGCAATTCTTCCCCTTCCACACCCCACATCGAGCACCCTTGCCCCTTCTTTGACCCCAAGATCCTTGGCCATTCTTTGTTCTGTAAGATTTTGGTTTTCAATGAATCCTTTACTCATATCTAAAGTGGGAGGGATGTACATCTTCTCCACCACTCCAATAGCACATAAGTGATTGATCACCTCATACCATGTAAGAACACCCTTCTTGATTTTTGCCTCATAGTCGGGACCTAACTCTTGGATCATTCTCTTTTTATCTGCCCAATCATAATTGTACACATTATACGAGTTGACAAATGCCTCTACCTTCTCTTTAGGTAAAAAATAGAGCGCCTTGATCGCCTTCATGATTGTGCTTACTCGATATCTCCAAAACCTAAACCCTTTTGCCTTAGGCGCTTTCTTTCTTTTCATACTACCCCATATAGTTTCTTCCCATTCTACATGATCCGAAACAAAAGTATCGCAAAAGCCTTACTATAAAATAGATGCGACATTTCAGTGAGATGCGTGGATTTCAGATTGAGACAATTATTAACTTG
>CAZZMO010000007.1:0-63786 GCA_964655475.1 uncultured bacterium | reverse complement strand
AAGGATATAAAAATGTCATTTTTTGCACAAAAAATAGAACAACCAGGGGCCTATTATGTCCCCTACCAAGAGGGGCAAAAAGAGGGTAGAGTAGGAATAAAAGTAGGAGAAGATGGCGAGCTTCCTAAACCTACCTTCATCGAAAATGTAAAAGAGTGGTGTGCAACGCACCCAACAACGGTCAAAGTATTGAATATGGTTGCGATCATCCTCTGTATCGCGGGAACTGTAGGGATGATCATCATGGCTCCCATGATCGGAATACCTCTAGCTGTTGTCATTGCACTCTGTATCATGAACGGGATTCTCATCATGCCATCCATTGTTACAATTGTCGCCTTTGAACAGCTATTTCCACCAAGACTCCCTTCTGAAGAGAGTAGAGCCTAAGTTTTTGTAACGTTACACAAACCCTCTCTTTCTAGAGAGGGTGATCTTCAAATAGTTCCATCTGCTGATATTTATGAAGCCGATCTCTAAGGCTTGCGGCATCTTCGAAGCGAAGATCTTTGGCTGCAGCCTTCATTGCTTTTTCTAGTTCTTCGATTTTCGCTTTGATCTCTTCTGGAGTGAGATGAGTTTCTGATTTCTTTTTCTCCTCTTTCTCCTCTCCAAAGAAGGTGTCGCTGAGGCTTTGGACCCGATCGCGGTGGACCGTTTTAGGGATGATTCCATGTTTTTTGTTGTGCTCTTCTTGTAGAGCGCGTCTTGCTTCTGTAATAGCAATGGTTCTTTCGATCGATTTGGTTATTTTGTCAGCATAGAGGATGACTCTCCCCTCTTCATTTCTCGCTGCTCTTCCAGAGGTTTGGATGAGAGCGGTCTCACTGCGGAGGAACCCTTCTTTGTCTGCATCTAAAATCACTACCAAGGAGACTTCTGGAATGTCGAGTCCCTCTCTTAAGAGGTTGATCCCAACAAGAACATCGAAAAGACCGAGGCGGAGATCTTTGATGATCTGCATCCTTTCGAGTGTATCGATGTCAGAGTGAAGATACTTTGCTTTGACCCCTACTTCCTGAAGGTATTTAGAGAGATCTTCGGAAAGTTTTTTCGTGAGAGTTGTAACGAGGACTCTTTGCCCTTTGGCACACTCTTTTTGAATTTCTGCAATGCAGTCATCCACTTGATAGGTCGCTTTTCTCACCTCAATTTTCGGGTCAAGAAGCCCTGTTGGGCGGATGATCTGCTCCACAATCTCCCCTTCTGACTCAGCGAGCTCAAAGGGAGCTGGGGTTGCAGAGACATAGATGACTTGATGAATCCTTTCGTAGAATTCTTCAAACTTGAGTGGTCTATTGTCATAAGCAGAAGGGAGGCGGAAACCGAATTCCACTAAGGCATTCTTTCTAGAATGATCTCCATTGTACATTGCACGAATTTGAGGGACAGTCTGGTGTGATTCGTCAATAAACAAAAGATAATCGTCTGGAAAGTATTCTAAGAGGCAAGAAGGGGCCTCGCCAGGCATCCTTCCACTAAAGTGGCGCGAGTAATTTTCGATCCCCTTACAAAAACCGATCTCTTTGATCATTTCGAGATCGTAGCGAGTTCTCTGTCCAATCCGATGCTCTTCGACAAACTTCCCCTCACTTTGATAATACTTAAGCCTTGCAGCAAGCTCATCTCTGATCGACTCGACCGCTCTCATCCTGATCTCTTCTGGAGTGACATAATGAGATCCTGGATAGAGAGTCATGGAAGGGACCCTCTCATACACTCTTCCTGTCAGAGGATCGATAACGCTGATCCTCTCTACTTCATCTCCGAAAAATTCGATCCGGAAGGCTCTGTTTTCCTCATAGGAAGGGACGATCTCAAGAACATCGCCACGGACACGGAATTTGGAGCGGAGGAGCTCAAACTCATTTCTCACATAATTCATCGTAACGAGATGGAGCAAGATGTCATCTCTTCTTACCATCTGCCCCACTTTCAACATGAGTCTCATGCTCGCAAAGTTTTCTGGAGTCCCTAAACCATAGATGCAAGAGACAGAGGCGACAATGATGACATCTCTTCTTTCAAGAAGCGATCTCGTCGCGCTGAGGCGCATCCGATCAATCTGATCGTTGATGGCGAGATCTTTTTCAATGTATGTATCGGTCCTTGCGATGTAGGCTTCAGGTTGGTAGTAGTCGTAGTAAGAGACAAAATATTCGACTGCATTGTTCGGAAAAAACGACTTAAACTCTTGGTAGAGCTGGCCTGCGAGCGTCTTATTGTGCGCTAGGATGAGGCTTGGGCGCTGCACCTCTTGAATGATGTTTGCCATCGTGAAGGTCTTTCCAGAGCCCGTGATCCCAAGAAGTGTTTGGCTTCTCTTTTTGTCTCGAAGCCCCTTCACCAGTTTAGCAATCGCTGTTGGCTGGTCTCCACAAGGGGCATAGTTCGTCTTTAGCTGGAACATTGCAGTGCTACATTAACCCCAACAACAAAGAGAGCAAACAGCATCACGCTGATCAATAAAGCCTTCCCTTTCCAAGAGCGGTAAAGATGCCATGCCATCGCAGCTGGGATAAAGATGAGAAGGATGGCAACACAGGCTCCTGCGTACTCGAGAGCGATGATAAAGCCTCTCTGGTAAGTGAAGACAAACATGATCGGGGGGATGAACGTCAAGAGGAGCGCAAGCAATCTCCCCTCCCAGCTCTTCTTGATCTTGAGCCCATCACAAAGGAAGTCTGCCAAACTGAGAGCCACTCCCAAAAAGGAGGTGATGATCGCAAAGAAAGAGAAGAAATAAGCTCCTAAACTAATCACAGGGCTCCCCACAATTTTGGAAAGGGGGCCCACTGCAGATGTCCCTTCTTGCCAAGCTATACGAAGGCTCTCTAGTGGAACGACGCCGAGAACGAGGATCTGCCAAATCACATTCACAATGAGGGCAATCAAGCTCCCTGCCACAATAGCGCCCACGAGCTTTTTCTTACTGTGTTCGAGATAAGTCGCCAATGTCGGGATGATGATGTGATAGCCAAATGAAGTGAGAACTACAGGAAATCCGAGTGTGAACGGATCCCAATCAATGTGAGAGAGGAGAGGCATCTGGATGTGAGATGGGATGAAAAACACTAAGAGTAAATATGAAATCACGAGCCCGCCCATCAACAACCTGTTGATCACATCAACTCCACCTGTCCCAAGGTAAATAAACGAGCCAAAGAAGATCGGCAAGCAGAAGTGGGCAACCCAAACTGGAAGAACTTTTCCACCTGTAAAATAAGCAAACCCTTGGATGAACAGAGGGCTGCAAGCAGCAATGTAAGCTGCAATCAAAGAATAAAGAAGGAGGAGATAGACAACCCAGCTGAGTACTTTTCCCCATGAGCCGAGAGTCTTTCCTGCCATTGTAATCAAATTGATCTCTCCCGGAATCGAGCTATTCACATCGATGAAAAAGAGAGCCGATAAGAGCATAATGCTCCAGCAGATGACAAAAAGAACGAGGGAAGGGATGAGTCCCATAAATGAGGTAACTACAGGCAGCGCCAGCATTCCAGCGCCAATCGTTGTCCCAGCTACGAGTAGCGTACTACCAAAAAAATGTTTCATGGTGCTTTGAAGAGGGGGTAGCCAAACGTTTGTAATGTTTGATTGATAAAAATGAATGAGGCAAAGAGAAAGATGAAGAGAAGAAGTGGTTTATTCATCTTCTGATCTTTTTTACCTAGCCAAATCATGAGAACAGGGAATATCCCAAACAAAATCACAGCGCAGATCCCGCCAGCGAAATTGAGGGCCTGATAAAAAATTTGAGGATAGAGCACTGCAAACAATAAAGGTGGCGCCAAAGCAAGAACACAAATGCCGATAGGCTCACGAGCTCCCCTCTTCACTTCCATTCCATCTGCCAAGAAGTGAACAAGGCTCAGCGACTGAGCTAAGAAGGAGGTTAAAATCGCAAAGAAAGCGAGGAATGTAGCAAAGGATCTCATCCATTCCGATCCAATGAGGGCATTCAGAGCGACAGCAGCATCTTGTCCTGCTTTATAATTCGATAAAATGTCTGTGATCGGCAAGGTTCCGAGTACAATGACCTGCCAAAAAAGATAAATGATGAGAGAGAATAACGCTCCCCCGATGATCGATTTTCTCACTCTCTTGACATCTCCCCCTAAATAGTCAGAAAGGGTGGGGATCATATTGTGAAATCCAAACGAGATCACCAAAATGGGGAGAGAAAAAGCCATGTATTGAAGATCGACATGCTTGAGCATATCGGGCTTAACATAGGTCATTCCAAGACTAATGAGTCCAATATAGGCGATGATTTTTCCAAACATGAGCGCTCGGTTTGTCAGATCGACGGTTCTCGTCCCGAGATAGACCACATAACCAAACAGCACTACAAAGAGTAGAGATCCTGCCCACGTGGGAAGGTTGAATGAAAAATAGATCTGACAAATGTTCGTAAAGTGGTTGCCACTTCCCGCAATGTAGGCGACAAGTAGGGCGTAAAAAAGAAAGAGGTAGGTGACCCAGCAGAGGACTCTTCCAAAAGGGCCTAAGATATCTGTCACCATGGTGATGAAGTTCACAGGGCGATTATACCATGAATTGATCTCAACGAGGAGAAGCGCTGTCGACGTCATGAAAAGACAGGCGACAACAAACATCAAAAGAGAGGGGAAAAAACCTTCCAGTCCTGTTGTAATGGGGAGGCCGAGCATGCCGGCTCCGATACAACTTCCTGCGATGAGAAGCATCCCACCGAGTGTACTACCTTGTTTGCTCATATGCTTTTGCCTTCTGTTCTTTCCTCTGTTCTTGTTCTAAGCGTCCTAATGCGTAATGACCTTCATAGTCGACAAAGGCAAAGAACGGTTTAAATTCAGGCAACTCTTCAGATACTTGATAAGCCATCTCTTGTGCTACAAGACGGTATCCTTGATGCCCTTGTGGAGAAGAACGAAGTTCACAAAGCCACTGGAGTGCGCGGAGGTTTACGGTGTAATACCAGCGAATGTTGTAAGCCATCGGAACAATATACTGCGCCTCTTCAGGAAAGTCTTTTGCGATGATTTCATAAGAAGCTTTTGCCCGCTCCATCGCTTTTCTATAGGGCTTTTCCATTGGCGTATTTAAAATTTCTTCAGGAATGTAATAGCCGAGGTTGCAAGAGAGTTTTTGCCGCTCTTGTGTCAACATGCGGTGGCGCTGCAGATCTCGATAGACTCCAAAATCAGCTACAATTTCAAAGGTGAAGTAGGCGTTTTCTAGACCTCTTGGAGATTTGTGGCGTCGATTTTTCCTGTGTTGGTGAGCCTCTTTTAAGATCCCTTCGATATCTTGGGAAGAAAGGCTCTCTTCAATCTCTTTCCAGGATGCGTTGACGTGGGGGAACACGAGTCCCGTTGCCACTTTTTTCGCCCCATCTCGATCGTAGTCGACGAGTCTGACATAAGGTTGATCTCTCTCTTCTTTTGTCAAAGAAAGCTCTTTTGCCACTCTTTCAAGCCCTTTTTGCATCTTCTCTCGAAACTCTGCAAAAATCACTTGATGTTTGTGCCCCACTTCTCCCCGTCTGACAAACGAGGGGATCTCTTTGGAAAGTTCTTCGTGGGTCTTTTTTCCGATCTCTTGGAGCTCAGAAAGGGCTTCTGTTGAAAGCTTTTGGAGCATTGTTTCAAAGAAGCGGCCATTCCCGAACACTCCCATATTGGTGAGGGCTGACGCGGGAAGAAGGCCTCTGATGCAGTCGAGCACTCTCGCTCTGAGAGCTGCTGAATAAGCTACTTTGGAAACCTCTTCCCCTTTTGGGAATTTCGCTTCCATCACGACTGTGAGCTCTT
Source organism: uncultured bacterium (assembly GCA_964655475.1). Classification (GTDB taxonomy): domain Bacteria; phylum Chlamydiota; class Chlamydiia; order Chlamydiales; family VGMA01; genus VGMA01. The sequence continues at coordinate 57,991 of CAZZMO010000007.1, read as the reverse complement.
TGACCAATTCGCTGTAGGTTTCGAATAGGGCGTTGCAGGTCTCTAAATAGAGCTCTCGATGGGCAGATGCCATGAGAACAGGCTCTCGGTAAAAGAGGTACTCATCGTTTTGTTTGTAATCAAAATAAATATAGCGGGTCGATTTTTCGAGTGGAGATCCACCGATTCGGCAATCTTCAATCACTTTAGCAGCGAGCATCGAAATGTGTTCGATCGCTAAATGAGCGCCGCCAAGCTCTCCAATAGAATCATCTCCATATCCGTCAAGAATTCGGTCGTAGAAGTTTTGCGCTTTCTTGATCGCTTCCTCTTGCCCTTCCAAGACAGAGCCTGCAATTTCTGAAAAGTTCACCTCTTCGTTTTTGATGAATTCTTTTAAAAGGAGGGTCCGAAGTCCTAAAGTGGAGCGGGAATATCTCGAAAAAAGAGCTCCCTTGATGACTTCAGGTAAATTGCGCAGTACAAAGATATTAGACGTTGTGCTAGATACATAGCGCTCTAAAAGGAGCTCTTGTTCCGCAGTAAATTCTTCACTATTTTCCATTCCTTCACTATACTGGAGATAACCTTTTTAGACATTATGAATCTCTTAAAAAGACCTAGAAGAAACCGCCTCTCGCCTGCTGTTCGGGACTTAGTGCAAGAAAATCACTTGCGCGTCACGGACTTCGTCGTCCCCTTTTTCGTCCTTCCGGGAGAAAGAAGGATCGAGCCGATTCAAAGCATGCCGCCGATCGCTCGGATGACTCGTGATCTCCTCTTGAAAGAAATTGAAGCCTACAGAGAAAAAGGGGTGAGAGCTATCGCCCTATTCCCCTCGATCCCGCGGCAAGACAAAGATGAAGTAGGAAGCCTTGCCTACTTACCTGAAGGGCTCATCCCCTCCACCGTGATGCTGATCAAAAAAGAATTTCCCGATCTCTTCGTCATCTGCGATGTAGCGCTCGACCCTTACACAAGCCACGGCCACGATGGGATTGTCAACGCATCAGGAACCATCTTGAACGATGAAACTGTCGAAGCTTTAAAGCAACAGGCCTTCGTCCTCGCTTCATCAGGGGCAGATGCGGTCGCTCCAAGTGACATGATGGATGGGAGAATCCGCGCGATCAGAGAACACCTCGACCAGGCAGGCTTAATCGACACGAACATCATCTCTTACTCAGCAAAATATGCCTCAGCTTTTTATAGCCCCTTTCGAGATGCCCTCAGAAGCTCTCTCGCCTTTGGGGATAAAAAGACTTACCAGATGAACCCAGCAAACGTGAGAGAGGCTCTACTCGAAGCCAAGCTCGATGAAGAGGAGGGAGCTGACATGCTCATGGTGAAACCGGCGTCTCTCTATCTCGATGTAATCCATAAAATTAAAGAAGCTACACACCTTCCAATCGCCGCCTACCACGTGAGTGGAGAATATGCAATGGTTGTAGCGGCTCACGAAAAAGGGTATTTAGATGGGCCAAAAGCCTTCTACGAAACCCTTCTTTCCATTAAAAGAGCAGGAGCTGACATGATCTTTACCTACGCCCTTCCTTTTGTTGAGCCCTTCTTATTGCCATGAAAAAATTTCTACCAAGACTCCTCTACACCCTCTCGATCTCAGCCCTTTCCATCTCTTTATTTGCAGGGGCTCAATATGCGAAAAGAAAGCTCACCCTCCCCAATCAAAACTGGGCTGTCAAAGTGGAGACTAGGGAAGAAAAGCCCTTCGTCATCACAATCCCCTCTTATCGAAATAGCGCCTACTGCGAAAGGAATCTCGCCTCTGTATTTGCACAAAAATATGAGAACTACCGAGTCATCTACGTCGACGATGCATCCCCAGATGATACGTATGAAAAAGTCAAAAATTTTGTAACCTATCAAAACCAGTGGGGACGCTTCACTCTTTTGAAAAATGAAGTCAACTCTGGCTCGATGTTCAACCACATTCAGATGAGCCAGTACTACCGCCCCGATGAAATCGTCGTGATGCTCGATGGGGATGACTTTTTGGCCTCTGACACAGTTTTGCAAGAGCTCAACAGCTACTATGCCAACCCTGATGTGTGGGTGACTTATGGCCAGCACATCAGCTTCCCCGACTACAACATCTCGAGGGCCAAATCGAAGTCCTTCTCGACATTGAAAACTGCAGATATTCGAGAGATTCCCTGGTTTACCTCAGCCCTCAGAACCTGCTATGGAGGGCTCTTCCATCAAGTGAAATTAGAAGATTGCCTGTTCGAAGGGGCGTTTCTACCGATGGCTTCAGATATCGCCTACATCTATCCCATTTTAGAAATGGCAAGAGAACATGTCTTTTGCACAAAAGGGATTTGGTACATCTACAACCTGGGAACGGGAATCAACGACTATCGAAAGAGTCGCCCCGCTCAAATCTTTTTTGAATATTGGCTTCGTGGCCTTGAGCCCTATAAAAAATTATTAGACCACCCCTCGAAGCTCAAGAAGAGCCCCTCTAAAGAGATGAGCGTTGTGATCTTTTCTATCGATCAACCAGAAGAGCTCGAATCAACTCTTTTTACACTCGACCCGAAAAATGAAACTTTTGTCCTCTACTCAGCCGAGACTGCTGCCATGGAAGAGAGGTATCAAGAGCTCAAAGAGCGTTTTTCTTGGGCTGAGTTCAAGAAAGAGAAAGGGTGTGAGCCCTCTTCTGAGGCCATCCTTTTTTTGTCGAGCGGGATGACACTCACCCCCAAGATAAAGATCGATGAGGCTCTCGAAGATCTCCAAAAATTAGGGGTCTCTGCCTACTATCTACTCCTCGACAGTAGAAGCTATCCTGACCGGAAAAAGGTCCTCCCTCTCCCGATGGTGAGAAAAGGGCTGAGTGGGATCGCCCTCTCTTCTTTAGAGAGGAGAGAGATCGAAGGGGGGACAAATCCATTTTCTGTGATTTACTCTAAAGAATTTGTTGTCGATTGGTTAAAAAGACTCGATGGTCCCATCTTGCGAGAGTGGCGCTCCCATTTACCCTTCCATCAGATGGAGAAAAGCATCTTAGGGCTCTCATCTGAATTCACTTCAGAATAATCATAAAATCGATTACTCTACTCGGAAGAATCGTCATATGTAAGGAATTTCATGGAATATCTTAAGCAGTTTCAGGGACATCTAGAGCAGAACGACCTCCCCTCGATTGTAAGTTTGTGGCAAGAATATTGTTTAAGTGATGAGATCGAACCTGATGAGACCATCCAAATTCTTGAGAGTATCAAAACTTCAACTCTCGCAGACGCCTTCGGGTGCTACGTCGAACAAATCCTCCCTTTGTGGGAAACGCTAGAGGACTCTGATAAAAAACACCGCCTCTTCTGTCTCATCTTCGATGTTCAATCAACAAATGAACCAAGTCTCGCAGAACTTGCCTACAACTACTTAACAACTCGCTACGGCAAAGATCCTGCTTTCAATCAAAAAATCCGCCTCGTGGGACTCAGAGAAAAAGACTCGTTCCGCTGCTGCATCACCAACTTTGACATCATCAACCACATGGTTATCGGCAACTTCTTCCTCCACACAGGTGGCTGGGGCGTTGGCGAAGTGATGGATGTCTCCATGTTGAGAGAACAGGTCATCCTCGAGTTCGACTACGTTGCAGGGCAAAAAGATCTTTCTTTCGATAACGCCTTCAAGAACCTCCTTCCGATCCCTAAAACCCACTTCCTCGCGATGCGTTTTGGAAACCCTGATGCTCTTGAAAAAACAGCGAAATCTGATCCTGTGAAAGTGATTCGCCTCCTCCTCTCTGACCTCGGGCCAAAATCGGCGCAAGAGATCAAAGAAGAGCTCTGCGACCTCGTGATCCCAGAAGAAGATTGGGCAAAGTGGTGGCAAGCAGCGCGCACGAAAGTGAAAAAAGATACCCTCATCGAAGTGCCAGAAAACCTTCGGGACTCATTCCGCCTCCGCTCTGCAGAAGTATCTCACGAAGAAAGGCTCCAAAAGGCTCTCAGCACAAAGCCTGATGCGAACACTTTGATCGAGATGGTTTACTCATTCATGAGAGACTTTCCATCTGCATTCAAAAATGATGACTTTAAAGAATCCCTTCGCAATCAACTGGTCGACGTCCTCTCCCACAAAGAAATTACTGATGGACAAGAGATGCAAATCCTCTTCTTCCTTCAAGATCTCGACTACAAAGAAGACAAGTCTAAGATTAAAGAGATTGTGAACCGCTTTACAGCACTAGAAGATGTGATCAAAGAGATCCACGTCATTGCCTACAAGAAGAGATTCTTGGTAGAAGTGAGAGCGAACCGCAAAGATTGGAACGAAATCTTCTTAAAGCTCCTCTTCGTTGTCGATGTCAACCCGCTCCGCGACTACATTCTTACTGAGCTTTTGGCTGCAGGAGAGAGAGCTGGTATTGTGAAAAAACTCGATGATCTCATTGACAACCCAATGCAAGCGCCACAAGTGCTTCTTTGGTACTTCCAAAAGATCATGCTCGACGACAAACTGCCCCTCTCTGATCAAGATGGAAAGAACCGCTTCTTCGAAGGATTTTTCACACTCCTTTACCAACTAGAGCCACACACAGCTCAACGTGAACTCATCAAGAAGATGCACCAATTCCTCTCTGGAGGCCGCTACCACAACGTAAGACAGATCTTCCAAGGGGCGAGCAAAAATGTGGTGAAAGAAGTTCTTCTTCTCAGCACCAAGTGCCAAACGCTCACAGATCACGACATCAAAATTCTCTACTCCCTTGCAGAAGTGGTCCATCCATCTCTCGGCAAATTGGGCAAGAAAGATGAAAATGAAGATGATGCGATCACCTGGACGACTGAGGAAGGGTACAACAAACTCAAGAGCCGTATCCACCAAATCGCAACTGTCGAGACTGTGGAAAATGCGAAAGAGATTGAAGTAGCAAGATCCCACGGCGACCTTCGTGAAAACAGTGAATTTAAATTTGCTCTCGAGAGAAGAGATCGTTTGCAAAGTGAGCTCCGCTTTTTATCAGATCAGCTCAGCACGATGAGAATCCTTTCTGCAGAAGATGTACAAGCAGATCGCGTATCTGTTGGAACCATCATCTCTTTGAAAAACAGCGAAGGGAAAGCGATGAGCTACACTCTACTCGGCCCATGGGATGCTGATCCAGAGAAGAACATCCTCTCCTTCCAGTCAAAATTAGCGCAAAACATGAAGGATTTGGTCGTTGGCAATAAATGTCACATCCAAAACCAAGAGTGGGAAATCGTAAAAATACGTAGCTTCTTTGAAGGATAATATTGTATATTGAGGTGAGTGTGAATTCACCTCAATGTAACTTGAAGTATCCATGAAGTTTGTCCTCGCCACCACTAATCTGCATAAAATTCTCGAGCTTCGTGCGATGCTAAAGCCTTCGGTCAAGGTTGACATCTTGTCGCTTCGCGACTTTCCAGACTATGTTCCTCCAGAAGAAACTGGCAGCACATTTGAAGAAAATGCCACTATCAAAGCGCTCCACGCTGCAACAAAGCTCGATGCGATTGTCCTCGCTGACGATTCAGGCCTTGTCGTTCCTGCCCTCGGTGGAGAGCCTGGTGTTTACAGCGCTCGCTATGCAGGAGAAGGGGCCTCTGATCGAGAAAACAGAGCGAAACTCGTAGACAAACTAAAAGCTCTCAAAGAATCTGAGAGGACAGGATATTTTGAATGTGTCCTCGCTCTCGCAAACCCTTCTGGAATCATCAAAACCACCGTTGGCTACGCCGAAGGAATTCTCCTCATCGAAGAAAAGGGAAGAAGTGGTTTTGGATATGATTCTCTCTTCATCAAGCATGACTACAGCAAAACCTTTGCAGAGCTCGATGAAACAACAAAAAATCGGGTCTCTCATCGAAGAAAAGCTCTCGATAAGATGGCCATCGTACTAGAGTCATGTCTCGCTACTATATAGATGGCTACAATCTCCTCTTTGCCATGACAGAGGAATATGTCTCCCATGTTGAACTCGTCGATTTTTTAGAAGAGCTCCTTGCAGAGGCCAAGATGAAAGCAACCATCATCTTTGACAATCACAGCCCACTTGCCACTTTGAAACCTTCAACAGAATATCGCTTTTGCCTTCGCGTCCTCTTTTCACCGCGAGGACTTTGTGCTGATTCTTATATTCTAGAGTTGATTCAAGGTGCAGAAAACCCAATGATGACAACTGTTGTCACATCAGATGTGGCCCTTGGTCAATCATCAAGAACACTCGGCGCTACCACACTTACCAATGAAGAATTCCTCAAAACACTCTTCCGAAAGACAAGAAAGAAAAAAGAGATCAAGCGCACTGTTGAAGGAAAACACGAGCTCGAGCGGCTTCGAAAAATTTTCGAAGAGCGCTACCAGAATCTAGTCGACTATTGAAATACGACGGCAAGTGAACGGATGATCAATCATATCGAGTCTCTCTTGTAGAGTGCGGATGATGAGACCACCATCTTGATGGCGCGATTCTATCACCTTTCCTTGATCGAGCACAATCACCATATGCCCCTGCCAGATGAGGATATCGAGAGGTTCGATGTGGGAAAGAGAAATCTCTTTGCCACACTTCAAAAGATCTGAAGTGTTGCGCGGCACTTTTCCTTGAAGCACTTCGTAATAAAGACCAGAGCAGTCAACTCCTTTGAGCTGCCAGTAAGCGTGTTCAAAGGGTGTGAGCGTTTTTGGAGGAGGATAAAGAGTTATCATCTTCTCAATTCCTTCTACAAAATTGCCACCCCAAATGTAGATGCAAGGAGGAAAATTCCAGAGTTTTTCTAACGCTTCATCACGGCAAAATTTTGCCTTTTTTTCTTCACTTTTTCCAAGGAGAAAACGGCTATCCATGTAAAGCGGCTTCTCACTTTTGTAAGAATCGATTTTCACTTGAACGATGTATTCATGATCTTCTACTGATTTTACAATTTGAAGCGGAGTTCCTGGAAGAGCAATGAACTCAAGAGCTCTCAAAAGTTGCTTCTCGTCAAACAAAAGACCTCTTGTTCCAAACACTTGGCTGAGATCTGGACGATGAAAAATAGGGGTAGGTTCTCTACACGTGAGCATACTTGAATAATAATCGAACAAGGACTAAATTCAATATATTTTACTACGGGGGATTATGAGAGACTGTCTACAAACTTTGCCACTGCGCTTTTTGCGCTATTCCAGTGTTTCTTTTCTACTTCTTCTCGCTGCATGCGGGTCAAAAGAAGCACCGAAAAAGCAAGAAAAGAAAGGGTGTGGCTGCAAAGTCGATCAGTCCATCTCGATCAATATCGTTTCAGAACCACAAACAGTCGATCCTCGAAAAGTCCGCTCTCTATCTGGGATTAACCTCGTTCGGATGATGGGCGAAGGTCTCACAAGACTTGGACAAAATGGAGTGACAGAGCTCGCGATTGCAGAGCAGCTCAGCATTTCTGAAGATATGAAAACCTATACGTTTAAACTCCGTCCCTCTTCTTGGTCTAACGGCGATCCCGTGACAGCAGAGGATTTCCTCTATGCATGGAAAAAATCTCTCTCTCCCGATTTTCCTTCTGACAACGCGTTTCTTCTCTATGTAATCAAAAATGCAAAGAGCATTAAAAATGGTGAATTACCTTTGAGTTTTTTAGGAGTCTCTGCACCTTCTGCAAACATACTCGTTGTAGAGCTAGAGCATCCTGTCCCTTATCTTTTAGAACTCACCTCTCTTCCGATCTTTTTTCCTGTAAATGGAAAGCATGAAAAAGAGTGTCCGAAGTGGATGCTCGAAGCTGAAACATTCGTTTCTAACGGCCCTTTCACATTGAAAGAGTGGAGCCACACGAATGAAATGGTCGTTGTGAAAAACAATCACTACTGGGATGCATCACACGTTCAACTCGATCGCATTCACATGTTGATGGTTGATGTAGAGACAGGGTTCAAAATGTTTGAAAACCATGAACTCGACTGGGATGGATCTCCATTTTCTACAATTCCTGTCGATGCTATTGCACACCTTTCTGAGCAAGGAAAAATCGACACTGATCCACTTCTTGGCACCTACTGGATCAGAACAAATGTCGATAAATTTCCTTGCCACTTTGATCAGATCAGAAAAGCGCTCGCGCTCGCGATTGATCGTGGCTCGATCGTAGAGCACATCACACAAGGATATCAAGTTCCAGCAACTGGAATCGTTCCTGTTTCTATGGGTTTACAAAGCTCTCCTTACTTTCAAGATGCAGCAGCAGCTGAAGCTGCAACAATCTTGCAAGAAGCACTTCGTGAACACAAAATGGATCTGAGCAGCCTGCCAGAATTTGTTCTCACATATGTTGCAGATACGCGTAATCACCGCATCGCACAAGCTATACAAGATCAGTGGAAATCGAATCTTCACATCAATGTGAAGCTCGATGCAGTAGAAAGTAAAGTTTTCTTTGATCGTTTATCGAAGAAAGATTACCAGCTTGCATGTGGCTCCTGGATTGCTGATTTCAACGATCCGATCAACTTCTTAGAAGTGTTCAAATCGAAAAATATCGGCACAAATAACACCAATTGGGAAAGCCCCGATTACGCGAAAGCACTAGAAGCATCTTATCTTTGCAAAACTCCTGAAGAGAGAAAAGAGCAGCTACGAAACTCTGAAAAACTTCTCATGGATGCAATGCCTGTCATCCCTATTTTCCACTACACGATGCTCCATATGCAAAACAGCAAATTGAAAGATGTCGTCCTCTCTGATTCAGGTCACATTGACTTCAAGTGGGCATACCTAGACACTCCGAAGGAAACCGCATGAAGTGGAAGAGTCTCTTAGCACTCGTATCTCTGCATTTGGCGCTCGAAGCAACCACGATCACACTGATCAATGATACCGCTTTCCCGCTGATTGCAGAGATCTACAATGCACAAGGGACCTTCATGGCGAGGATTCCTTTAAAGCCATTCAACACCGGCTATTGGAACTACGACATGGGGCCATTTGCTCCTCAACACAATACCATCTACACACCCTATACAGTGCGCTGGATCTGCAATACAGGTGAGCAGCCATTCGACTACTCGTCCCCTCCGAAAAAAGGGGAAGAAGAGAAAAAAACACCCGAATATCAAACACTCTTCGGCGTTTGGAACAGCGCGCAAACAGGCTCCACTATCAATGCCAGCAGTTCTTCTGGCCCTTGCAATTGCGTAACAAGAAAGCCTCAAGGAGAAGATGCAAACGAGCCAACCCCCCCAACACCCGATGCAATCCAAAACGATTCTTTCATCAACGATGGCGGGGATTTCCCAAACGGCGGCCCTGGTGGTTCTGCAAGCGAGATTTTCCCACCCCCAGCTAGTCCTTACAAAACGAGCCCCAGCAAAATCCCCAACAACCAGTAAATAATACTGTCAAAAGAGATGAATCCATCTCGCTTCGATAAATAAAAAAATGGTTCGGGGTTCGCATACATTCTGTGGAGAAAGAGGCGCTTTGCGCCTACAGTCTTGGGTAGTTCAACAATCACAATTATGTTGAATTTTGTACAACTTCGTGAGCAACCCCTTGAATCAATATCGCAATGAGAAATGAAAAAATGGGAGCCCGAAGGGGCCCATCGGCGGTGAGGCTATACGAATGTATGCGAACCCCGAACCATTTTTTTATTTATCGAAGCGAGATGGATTCAATTATTGAAAAAAATCTCTCGAGGGGATTCCTCGAGAGAAGTGGACTAATCCATGAGTTTTTTGAGATGAGATGCGTGCTTTTCGGCAGTTTTCTTGGCGTGAATGATCGTTGCAGCTCTTGCTGCTTCTATTGAATCAAGAACGTCTTCAAAAACTTTAAAATGGTGTTGAAGAACTTCATGATCTCTTCCATTTTTCATTTCATGTTCGATGGCGAAGATAATCGCTGCCATTTTTTCGTAAGATTTTTTGTGTGCTTCTAGAGCTATCACTAGGACCGCTAAGTCTTCTGAGATGCGGCCTCTTTCTTGTTCTCCCATTTTCATGATCTCTCCTTCTTAAACATATCTAAGGCTTTTTTAACGGGCACATCTGATTTTTCTAACGATGATAAAAGCTCGTGAACTGCTTCCCAATGAGCGATCAAGACTGCTTTTCTATGTGAAAAATCATCTGGGCTTCGTCTCTCTTCATATTCGTTATGAAGATGGTTTGTTAATACTTGGATCAATCTGATTTTATCTAACACGCCATCTGCTACGTGGATGGATGCTTCGACTCTGACTCTGACGTCCATGATTCTGTCTGTATACATGTCACCTTTGGACATAGGACCTCCCTTGTTGTGTCTAATATAGCACAAAAAAACCGGAGTGTTTTTAAGAGGTTAAAAATGAGACAGTTAAAATAATCTAACCTCTAAGACCCTTTGATCGTGACTCTCTTCGGGAAGGGGCTCTTTGGAGAGCTGTTCTTGAAAGGCAACGCCTATTGTTAGGACATGGGGAGAGATTTTCGAAAGGATCTGATCGTAGTGCCCTTTGCCATAGCCGAGCCTTCTACCTTCGAGATCAAAGGCAAGGGCAGGAACTAAAATAGCGTCGATCTCTTCAAGGGAAATAGATTTACAGCGGAAGGGATTAGGTTCGAAAAAACCTTTTCCCGCCTCTTGCAAATCTAAGGACAAATTTCTCACTTGGAATATTTCTAATTTGTGAGAGGCGATGTAAAGTCTCTCTTCTGAAAGTAAAAAAGTGTTCAACGGCAAGAGATCAATTTCACTTTTTACGCTGTGAAACGAGAGGATTTTTTGAAAAGGGGCGAGAATTGCCTTTAAATCGATTAAACAATCTTCTGAGGCCTTCTTCCTTCTCTCGGTTGAAATATCTCTTCTAACAGCCAAAAAATGGGTTCTTAGAAGATCCTTATTCAACAGGTCTTCCTCTTCTGTATTCCACTTTGCGCAAAAACTCCCCATCTGGGCCGTATAGTGTAGCGACACCAGCACCTCCCATCACGCGGGAAATAGGTTCACCCTCTCCCCGTTTGAGATACTTTCCTGTTACGAGAAGATCGTTATCATACTCTTCGATGAGCATCAAAGAACCGTCGCGATACCAAGCGATTGCCATTCCTTGCTTTTTGTTGTGGTGCATCTCTCTTTCACTTTCGAGCTTGCCATTGTTGTACCACGTTCTGACGTTGCCGTGAATTTCATCATCTTGCCAATCGATAGCGAGAACTCTTTCTCCATCGCTGTTGTAACTAGACTCTTCTCCATTTTTCTTTCCAAAATGAATCGAATACTTCCCTTCTAGTGTGCCATCTTTTCGGTAAAATCTCGCTTCCCCTTCAGGAATCCCTTGCTTGTACTCTTGCTCATTTTGAAGGGTGTCCCCAATGAAGATCTTTCTCGTTCCAAACCCTTTCTCGATTTGACCTACAAGCTCCCCTTTTCCATCAAAGTATTTCCCTTCGATGAGATACCCTTTTTGATAGAATTCCTCTCTTTGAGGATGTCCATAAAAATTTGAAACTCCATGCTTCAACCCCTCAACGTAATTGGTTCTTCCAATCACGCGCCCCTCTTCATCGTAGGCTTCTAACATGCCATGAATTTGATCTTTTTTGTAAGGAACTGTCTTAGATAGTGTGCCATTCGAATGAAAGTATTTCGACACTCCATCGAGCATCCCTTTGCTGTAGTAAATCTCTGCAACCTTCGCACCATTTTCATTCCACACGATGCTGTCATGATCAAACACCCAACTCGACTGAGCAGATTCTGTTAAATCTCCAATCCCTTCGATGACGTAAGCTTGCATATGAAGCTGACCATTTGGGAACCACTCTCTGTAAAAGCCATGCGCTCTGCCTCCAACCACCTCTAAGTATTGGCTGATGTAGCCATTCTCGTGGTAGGTTGTCATCTTGGCATGGGTTTTCCCTTCTCGATCTTTTTCATAGACGCGGACAATTTTTTGATAAGGCTGCGGACTCTCAAAGGAGACTTTCGAATAGGTGTGGAGGCGATCTTTTGCACTGATCGTTTCGTTAATCCCCGAGCGGTCTACGATCTGTATGCTTGATAGCTCTGGTTCTTTTTTGGACTGACACCCTACGAAGATCAATAGAGCACCTAAGATGGGCCACAATTTATTCATTTCCGACTCTCTGCACAATTTCCATGTCGAGGCTGTACAAACCTTGTTCTTTCTTTTCTAAAATAAAATTCTTGATCGTCAGCTGAGGCATAAGTGGATACCCCTTCCCCTCCACGATCTCTAAAATTTTCTCCACATCCCCTCTTTCCACTTCAACCGGATGGGAAAATTTGTAGTGAGTTTCTCGATAAAATGGGGTCTCTTCTTCGAATACCTTCACGAGTGAAATATGATTTGCCTCTAAAAGTTTTCTCCGTTCTTTGATTGGCTCATACTCACCAAGGGAAGATAAAGCTGCGACCTCTTCCATGATCCCCCTCTCTTTTTCTAGGAGTGGCAAGGTTTCCAGGTGGGTCATTAAAAAATGGGGATCCCCCTTCCCATACTTTTGCCGAAAGAGCTCAATCTCTTTTTGTTTCTCGAAGAGAGAGACGCTTTGTAACTTCAATTTTAAAAGCTCTCTTTCAACGGAAGTGATCTCCCCTTTTGATTTTTCAAAAGAGAGGAAGAGAGCCGAAAAAAGGAGAAGAGTTACAAAAAAGCATCCCCCTATCCAAACGAGGGGGTTATTTTTCAGCGTAGACAATCTCTACCTCCCCTGAATGGTATTCAATTTTTTCGATCGGTCCAGAAATTTCTTCGAGTACGCTCCTAACCTTTTTCTGATCGGGAAAGAGGCTGTTTTGCTCTTTCCTCTTTTTGTATTCTTTCTTTAAATCCTGAAGGGTCTTGCACTCTTTTGAAAAGGAGAGCTCTAAAAACAGCTCATCTACTTTTTTTTGTTTTCCCGCCAGAAGGAGCTGAAACCCTCCAAAAGCTAAAAGGAGGAGTGTAACGTTACAAAGTGCTAGCTGGAGAAGCCCTCTTCTCTGTTCTTTTTTCACCCGAGGAGACGCTCTTTTCCCTTTTCTAAACTGCAAGGGATAGAGTTTTTCATCTGAAGCTGTGATCGCAATCCCAATCGGAATGGCGTAGGCTGCGGTCTCTTCTCTCTTAAATTCTAAGTGTGGCGTGATCTCCACTTCTTCGAGCTCAAAGTGATTTTTTTGCTCAAAAAAAGGTTGTATGATGTCTGCATAACCAGTGTAGGCAATTCCAAGGGTTCCTTCCGCTCCGCCTCTCTTAAAGCTATCCAAAACCCTTCCCAGTTCTTGGGTGATCTTGGAGATCTCTTTTTGTAAAAAAGGTTCTTTAGGAAGAAGGGAGACGAGGAACTCTGGAGAAAATTCATCTGATTGAAACCTCTTCATCTCGATAGAGTCGATGAGGTGTTTGAAACCAATCTTCAGAGTCTTCCCCCCTTCGATCTCCCCTTGCTTTAGATAGAGGACGTAAGACTCTTCCCACCCAAAGTGGAAGATCACGAGATCCTCTCTCAGAGGGATGAACTTCGAAGCGAAAGCTTTGAGAGCTAATGAAACAGAGGTGACCCAATCTGGGTCGTAACCGACACTCATCATTTCCTGAACATGCTTTTCTAGTGCATCTTCTCGAAAGCTATAGAGGTGAGCCCTAATACCCTCTCCGATCTTTTTCATTTCGAGGGCTACTTGGGCTCCCGGTGAAACAAAAGATTCCATCTCAAAAGGTAGGGCTTTTTTTACAGCAGAGAAGCTCTTTAAGGGAAAGTCGATCCTTCTCAAGAAGAGGTCTTCCATCGGAAGAGCGGAGGCGATATAGTCATTTTGATTAGGCTCAAAATCATGCAATTCTTTTTTTAATTCATGGAGCGATAAAAGCCTCATCCTCTTCCCGCGAAAGCTCATCGAGACGACTTTAATATATTCTTTTTCTGCGTGGACAGCTAAAACGTTCATTGTCTATGATTGTAAGTGATGTTAGCTCTTATTGTACATTGGATCTTTCGGACCTATTATTTCATGCTGATCGCGAGAATTGCACTCTCGTGGTTTCCGAACCTCTATCGCTATCGCTTTTCCCATTTTATCCTCTTTTACACCGATCCTTACCTCTCTCTCTTCCGAAAAGTCATCCCCCCTATTGGAGGGATGCTCGACTTGAGCCCCCTTCTTGCCTTCTTTGCCCTACAATTTGCTGAAAGTCTCTTTTTAAGGTTCCTCCTATGAATTATGTTCGCCCCCTAAAAATTGGGAAATTGACCCTCAAAAATAACATCCTTTACTCCCCCTTAGCCGGTTGTTCTGACGTCCCCTACCGGAAAATGGCCCGCCTATTTGGCCCAGGGCTCATCTTCTGTGAAATGGTTAAAATGGACGCCCTTGTGCGCCACGACCAAGGGACATACCGCCTCCTTGACTACACAGAAGATATGCACCCCATTGGAGCCCAGCTTTGCGGCTCTAAGGTGGAAATTGCTGCTGAGTCAGCCCGGATCGTCGAAGGGCTCGGCTTTGATGTCATCGACCTCAACTGCGGGTGCCCCGTTGATAAGGTAACAAAAGATGGGAGCGGCTCTGCCCTCCTCAAAGACCCAGTACGGATCGGCAAGATTGTCGAACAGATTGTCTCTGCTGTATCGATCCCTGTAACAGTGAAAATCAGAGCAGGATGGGATGATGACCAGATCAACTGTGAAGAGGTGACAAGGATCGCCGAAGAAGCGGGAGCCCAGGTCGTTTTTGTCCATGGAAGAACGAGAGAGCAGGCCTATAGAGGCCCTGCCAAGTGGGACTACGTCGCTAGGGCTAAAAAGGCCGCTAAAAACATCCCCGTCATTGGTAACGGTGACATCTTCACCCCAGAAAACGCCAAGGAAATTCTCGACACTACTGGTTGTGATGGGGTCCTTTTATCAAGAGGAACCCTCGGAGCTCCTTGGATTGCAGAAGATGTAGAACGCTTTCTCAAGGGAGAAGACCCCATCGAGCGGTCTGAGGCCTTCATCAAAGAGATGCTCCTCCTCCACTTCTCCTTTATCAAAGCCCACTCTGATGAAAGAAGGGCCCTTCTCGACATGAGACGAGTTGGCTGCTGGTATCTTAAAGACATGCCCTTTGCAAGATACTTCCGCGACCAGCTCAACAAGACTCAGAACCTTCTCGATATGGAATCTCTTCTCAATGATTCGTTTGCGCATAACCGGTAAGGTACAAGGGGTTGGCTTTCGGGCCATCACTCAAAAAGTTGCGAAGGAAATGGGACTCAATTGCACAGCAAAGAATCTTGAGGATGGCTCTGTAGAGGTTACTTTAGAGGGGACTGAAGAGATATCAAGAACTTTAATCTCTGCTATTTGCGCCCACCCAGGGGCTCACCGCATCGATCAAGTATTCATAGAAAAAGAAAAAGGGTAGAGCTTTCGCCCTACCCTCTTGAAGACCAATCTACAGAATCGATTAGAACTGGTAGTTCATCGCGATTGTCAATCCAACTGTTGCAAAGACGTTTCCATCTTTTTGGTCAAACTGGATCGGTAATGTTGTCGCGCCATTCATTGTTCTGATCGTTCTAAAACCTTGCCACATTACATAGGTATCTAAACCAGCCATGAGTGTCAAGTGTTGTGTTGCATCGAAGTAGTCTCTGTCATACTGGAGGCCAAGTAGCACGTGAGTCTCTGGTGAGAATGTGATACTATCATTTTCCATATAGACTGAGTTTGTTGCTGAGTTCGACGAGAAGAATGTGTTTTGAGAAACATCTGTGTTACCAAAACCGAGTGTCATATCCCACTCACCAGTTAAACTCCAACCTGTTCTTCCGAAAGCAAGTCTTGTGTCAAGAGATCCTGTAGGACCAATGTGCCATGTGTTAGACTTTCTGATTTCGTAGAAGTTTACGTGGTTAGTATCAGTAAATGTGTTGGTTTGTTTGATATCTAACCATGTTGTTGTCAACGCAAATCCTGGAGTGATGCTGAGGAATCTACTTGCATATGTTCCTCTTGATAACATCAAGCTCAAACGGTAGAGATCTGTACTGATGTTTGATCCACCATCTGGGAATGAAGTTACATTTGATCCGTTAAGGATGCTTAAACCTGTAACTGTTGCATTTGGAACAATGTACTGATCCCAGCTCGCTGTAGAGTTAGAGAAGTTATCGCTACCACTGCCTTGGAAGAATGTAAATTCTAGGTCAGCTTGCCAAGCGTCTTGGCAAAAGAGATAGCCTAAAGATACTTTAAAGCCCCAATCCATGTCCATATCTGGAGTGCGGAGCGTTCCATTAACTGGAGCAGTTGTAAGAGAACCAGCTACACCGTAATCTGTGTAACCGTACTCTGTTCCATCTACGTAAGGTTTCCAGTATAGAGCTGAAACTCCGAACTCAAAGCCATGGCAAAGATCTACAACAGGACGATCTGCTTGTAATGTGCAGCCCATTTTCCCGTTAGCAAGCTCCATAGCGCAGCAGCCTTCCTGCTCTCTAGGGCAGCAACCTTTGTCGTCAGCTTTGTCTTTGCTGCCAGCGAACAAGTTCGCAGAGCAAGCAAGAGAAGCCAATACCAATGGTATTCTTTTCATTAAATCACCGTTCATTTTTTACCTCGTTTGGTTTTTTGATAATATTTAAGTTTTTCATCTAAACCCCCATATAAATGACAAACTCTTTTTTTAAAAACATTTTTTCACTAAAGTTTAGAGGTTTGCACTAAGTGGTTGATTTTCAAATGTCGAAAGTTACCTGCAAAAGGTGTTAATAATCATGAAACTTTCAAATAAAATGGTTTTTATCTCTGGTTTTTTAGAAAATTAACAGCCCCTTTTAATGCCGTATTTGCATCCATAACGACATAAACAGGGATCTTCTTTAATAGAGGGGAAAAGCTCCCCTTATCAATGAAAGCCTCCATAAATTCTCCAGAACGCATCTCTTCGATCATCTTAGGAGCGATCCCCCCTCCAATGAAAACACCCCCGATAGCGAGAACTTTCAGGGCGAAATTCCCAGCTTCTGCCCCATATAAGGAACAAAACCACCTGATCGCCTCTTTACAAGCGGGGCACTTTCCACTTTTCCCGAATTCTGTAATCACGGCAGCAAGATCCCCTTGTGACCCCTCTTTTTTTACTAGAGCCTTCTCCTTGTAATACCCCTGATCGATCAAAAACTGGTAGAGATGGATGAGCCCCTTTCCTGAAAGAACCCTCTCATAAGAGACATGCCCAAACTGCTTTCTTAAGTAAAAGAAAAGCTCCACCTCCCTTTCATTCCTCGGAGCAAAGTCAGCGTGCCCCCCTTCAGATCCACTCGGAATTAAAGACTTTCCATCGAAGAAAATGGGAGCTTCACCAAGACCCGTCCCCGCAGCAACAAAGCACTGATTCCCCTTTTCCTCAGCTTTTCCTTTATTCAAGACGACGAGCTCTTTTTTCGTGAGCCCTTGAAGTCCATATGCATGAGCAGTTAAATCATTGATCAGAGAAACCTTTGGGATTTTAAAGCGAGAAGAGATCTTTTTACTACTGACTACCCAGGGAAGGTTCGTTGTCTTGCAAACCTGGTCGACGATCGGCCCTGCAATACCAAAGCAAGCTTTTTGGATTTTTTCTTTTTCGAGAAATAGATCGATCACCTCTTCTAAAGAAGCGTGATCTCGACTCTGAAATTTTTCTTGTCTGACACATTCAACCGTTTTTCCCACCACTCGATAGATCGCGAGCAACGTTTTCGTTCCACCGATATCGCCAACGAGAAACAGCATAGAGACTCCTTTTACACATGTTTTTTAGAAAAAATAACTCTTTCTTTTTCCGCAATCTTTTTGTTATGTTGATACCCATAGAGAAGGAGTTTTACATGACCAATCCTGATATGAGTGGAAAGAAAAAAGCGATTGCCGCAGCGGTAGCGCAAATTGAAAAACAGTTTGGCGAAGGGTCCATTATGTCCCTCGGCAAACACAGCTTAACAAGAACCGTCAGCGTCATTCCGACAGGCTCCATTGCACTCGATGCAGCGCTTGGAATCAGCGGCGTACCGAGAGGAAGGGTAATTGAAATTTTTGGCCCAGAATCATCTGGTAAATCAACACTTGCAACACACATTGTTGCAAACTGCCAAAAAATGGGAGGAGTTGCAGCGTACATCGACGCAGAGCACGCACTAGATCCTTCATACGCAGCAAAAATCGGAGTCAACCTCGATGAACTTCTGATCTCTCAGCCAGACTCAGGAGAAGAGGCGCTCAACATCGCAGAAATGCTCGCAAGATCGAACGCTGTCGATGTCATCGTCATCGACTCTGTTGCAGCCCTTGTTCCCAAAAACGAACTCGAAGGGGAGATCGGAGACACACACGTAGGTTTACAAGCGAGACTGATGTCTCAAGCTCTAAGAAAACTCACATCAACTCTTTCTAAGAGTAACACAGCCGCTGTCTTCATCAACCAGATCAGAGAAAAAGTAGGAGTGATGTTTGGAAACCCAGAGACGACAACAGGGGGAAGAGCGCTCAAATTTTACGCTTCAATCCGCCTAGAGATCCGCCGCATTGCGAGTATCAAAGGAGCTGACAACATTGAAGTAGGAAACCGCGTCAAAGTGAAAGTGGTCAAGAACAAAATGGCGCCGCCGTTCCGCACCGCAGAATTTGACATCTTGTTCAACGAAGGGATTTCCCGCACAGGTTCAATCATCGATATGGGAGTTGACCTTGGAATCATCGAGAAGAAGGGGACATGGCTCAGCTACAAAGGGAACCGCTTCCAAGGGAAAGAGCAGGCGAGAGTCGAGCTCAAACAGAAGAGAGAACTTGCCGATGAGATTGAAAAAATCATTCTCGAAAAGCAAAGAGATCGCTACGACAACGTTCTTCCTCTCAAAGAGGAAGTGCAGGAAGAGGAGCCAGCTTCTCTAGTAGATGGATGATCGTATTCATATTTTCTGAGCGAAGACCTAACTCGTCTACTTTCTCATGAAACAAAGCCATTTCTCTTTGAAAGAGAGAAGTGGCTTTTTCTTGTCCGAGTAAAACAGCCGTATTGAGCGTATTCTTTTTTCCCATGTCCTGCTCGTAATCTTTCAAATCATCAGCAACCTGAAAAGCAAACCCGAAGTGGGAAGAGAGTTTTTTTACTTCATCAACTTTTCTAAGATCACCTCCACCAAAAATCCATCCGAAATAAAACGCCGCTTCAAAGAGAGTTGTCGTTTTCAGATCGATGATCTTTCTGAGCATCTCGAAATCCCTTTTAGAGGGGAATAGATCGTAAAACTGACCTGAGACAGCCCCAGAGTACCCTGAACACCTTGTAGCGCATTCTAGGGCCAATAAACCCACTTTTTCTGCGTTCGCACAAAATGGTTCTGGTGACACTTTCATTTCTTCGATCGCTTCGTAGATTTTTCGAAACCCTTCTGTGATCATTCCATAACTTGTAAGAACAGCAACCGTCTCTCCATAGGCTTTATGGAGACTGTAGCGATGCCTTCTGTAGTTGTCGTCATCCATGCAGGGAAGATCATCTGCGATTAATGATGCGGTGTGGAAGTACTCTGTTGCAAGTGCAGCTTTCGTTACATCTAAATCGTTTCCTAAGGCCTCCTGAACGATGAAAACGATGAGGGGGCGTATTCTCTTACCTCCACCATCGAAAGCGTATTGTAGGGCCTCTAAAAGCAGGGGAGGGGCCGTTATCCCTTCAACACTCTTTTCGAGAGCTACTTCAAAATCACTCTTTAGCCGTTGCAAGCCTAACATCACGTTTCTCCAAAATGGTTCCTGGTTGTAAAACGACATTGCAGCCAGTCTGAGAAAAATCTCCCATGATGGCGCCTAACTTTGTTCTCGATGTTGACACCTTCTCACCATGGCGGCGCAAGAAGATCTCTTTTTTATCGAAGCGGACATTTGCACATTTTGTCCCTGCTCCGAGATTGACTTCTCTTCCGAGGATTGAATCACCAACGTAGCAAAAATGGGGAGCTTTGGCACCTTTGAAAAAAATAGACTCCTTCACTTCACTTGCATGCCCTACAACTGATCCTTCTGCTAGATACGTGTAGGGACGTATGAAGGCTCCATGTCCGATTTGGGAATTTTTTCCAATATAACAGGGCCCTTCAATGTAGGCGAAAGGAGCGATTGTAACCCCTTCCTCTATGGTCACGAGTTCTTTTTGAACAATCACCACATGTTCTGGAATTTTGATCGCAATCTTATGTTTCCATTCTCTTTTTCTCAAACGGTTCAATGCGACATAAATCGGCTGATCTAAAAGGAAAAGATCATCCATTTGACACTCTTCAAAGGAGAAAAAGGACTCAGGTAAGAACAAAAACACCTCACTTATCTACTCATTTTCCACAATCCCCTTTTTTGAATAAATATATATTTCTAGTAGTTTTCTTCTTCTTCTGGGGCTGTGGAAATGTTGAAAACACTGGTTTTTTCATAGAGAAAGGTGGGTGTTTATAAGATGTACAAAACCTGTTGATATCTTGCCAGTTATCAACACGAGGAAGTTATCGACAATTTTTTCGCCAAAAAATGAACAAGTTTTGGACAGGGTTTTCCACATAAGAAAATTCTGGGGCAAAAAGCCCCAGAATCGGAAATCAATTACTCTGATTCAGTAGATTCACAAGCGTCGCCAGTTCTCATGACACAGCTTGAAGTATCACTATCCCAATAACAACCAGGAACAGTTGGACACACATTCATATATAAACAGTCACAAAGATCAGCCGGAACTTCAATTTCGACCCAAGAGCCTTGTTGATACAAGCAAGCGTCTGAGTTGTCAATCGGCTCATACCCTCTTTGATGCGTACAATAGCAAGCTGTGACAGTATCGACGTTGTCACAGACGCTCTCTCCCGATGGGGAGGAGGTAGTTTTTTTTCTTTTGGCCATAACGCCCCCTTTTTCTAAAAAGGATAGCAGAGGAGGGGTGTAATATTTTTACGCTATTGATTATAAGAGCTCTAGAAGAAACTGTAACGTTACAAAGAGAAAAATCTGGGTGAGAGGATTTGAACCTCCGACCCCAAGCCCCCCAGGCTTGTGCGCTAAACCAAGCTGCGCTACACCCAGATCAAGAGAGGACTAACATCATGCGATGAGGTTTGTGTTTGTGTCAACTTGGAAAAAATCTCCCTCCTCACTATACTGACCCCATGGCAATGATGATAGAAAAAGGGTGGCGCTCTGTCTTAGACGAGGAGCTTAAAAAGCCCTATATAGCAGAACTCAAGGAGTTCATTCAAAAAGAAGTTGATCGGGGAGTCGTGGTTTATCCCCCCATGGAGAAGGTATTTCACGCCTTCCTCTACACCCCTTTTGAAAAGGTGAAAGTAGTGATCATGGGGCAAGACCCATACCATGGACCGGGGCAAGCTCACGGCCTTTCCTTCAGTGTAGAGCCCGGTGTAACGCTACCTCCATCGCTAAAAAACATTTACAAAGAGCTCGCCCAGGATGTCGGTGTAACGCCAGCATCTCACGGCAGTTTGATCCCTTGGGCAAAACAAGGGGTACTTCTTCTCAATGCAACCCTCACCGTCTCAGAAGGGCAGCCCAAGTCCCACTACGGAAGGGGCTGGGAAACCTTTACCGATGCCGTTATTTCGAAGCTTTGTGACCGAGAAGACCCTATGGTTTTCATCCTCTGGGGCAAGTCTGCAGAAGAGAAGTGTGAAAGAGTCTTAAGTCAAAGAAAACATCCCCACGCAGTACTGAAGTCGGCCCACCCGTCACCTTTTTCAGCGACAGGCTTTTTCGGATGTCGCCACTTCTCGAAAGCAAACATGTTTTTAACAGAGTGGGGGAAAACCCCCATCGATTGGAGCCTTTCGTGAAAGAAAAAGAGCGGAAGAGATCCCTTCTTGCAGTTTTTCTCACCTTTGCCATCGACAGCCTGAGTGCCACCATCGTATTCCCTATTTTCGCTCCCCTTTTTCTCGGCTCAGGAAACACCATCTTTAGAAGCGAAGTGCCAGACTCCTTTCGGATGCTCGTACTCGGGTTTTTTCTCGCCTCCTTCCCTTTGGCACAATTCATTTTCTCTCCCATTTTAGGGGACCTAGCTGATCGACGGGGGAGGAAGAAGGCCTTTGTCATCACGATCTTCCTCAGCATCGTCGGCTATCTGTTGAGCGCTTTTGGGATTCAAAACACCCACCTCAGCATCTTGTTTTTAGGAAGATTCATTACGGGCCTTGCCGCAGGAAATATGTCGATCTGCCTTGCATCACTTGTCGATCTCAGCCCAAATGAAGCAAAAAAAGCGCGCTATTTTAGCTATGGATCAATCGTCGCGGGGAGTACTTTTGTCCTTGGCCCTTTCATTGGTGGAAAGCTTTCTGACAGCAGCCTTCATCCTTGGTTTTCCCCATCCTTTCCGATGTGGATTGGAGTCATCCTCTCTACCCTCAACCTGATCATTCTTTTCTTCACCTTCAAAGAGACTCTCCGAAAAACGAGACCTGAATACCACTTTGATGCTCTAAAAGCGGTCCACAACGTCCAAACCATGCTCCACACACAGTCGATCAAGAATCTCTACACCATCTATTTCTTTTGCCTCTTCGCCTGGAACCTCGTCTTCCAGTTTCTTCCTGCCATCATGGTCGAAGAGTTCCAATCGACGAACTCCGCTATTGGCGATGCGAGCGCTCTCATGGGAATCATTTGGATCTTAGGGACCTCTCTCGTCTCTTTCATCATGCACTACAAAGTGAAAATCAAAACACTCCTCTTCCTCATGATTTTGTTCTTTGCCCTTCTCGCCCCCTTCGTTCCCTGGCCAACCACCATGCCCCTTTTCCTCCTCTTCGTAGGCCTCGTCGTTTTCTTTGCGGGTGGCATGTGGCCCCTCTTCACCATCTCCATCTCCAATGCCGCTCACAAAGCGGTCCAAGGGAAGATCCTCGGCTTCAGCCAATCGATCCAGTCCCTCTCCATGATGCTCGCCCCCTTGCTCGGAGGCTTCTTCATTCAAGCCCATAGCGCCGTACCATTTCTGATAGCTTCCGCCTCCGCCCTCTTCTCCCTCCTTCTTCTCAGGAAGACAAAGCTTGCTTAACAAAAAGGGGAAGAGAGTTTATGAGATAGAGAGGAATGGATAGGACATTTCCTTGTAGAGTCAGGGGCTGTTCTGATATTCGAACCCCAAGAGGTGCTTTTTTCTCTTTGAGAAAAAGATGTAGAGAGCGGAGAGCTCCAGTCGATCCTGCTTTGACTTCTATAGGGATGATTTCTGCTTGGATCGATGTGATGAAGTCGATTTCTGCGGTACTAGACTCTCTCTCCCAATAGAGAAGTGGGTCGTTCTGAAACGGCTGCGAATAGGCTAAAAGCTCTTGTCCAACAAACTGTTCTGCGATCATTCCAGAATTAATCTGCAAGATGTCTTCATTGAAAAAGAGAGTAGCATCTACTTTGGTCATGGTTTGAAGAAGACCCACGTCAAGATAAAGCAATTTAAAGCGCTCATCCTTGATATGGGCATGCAAGGGAAGACCCGCAGTGGTTGTTCCATAGATTCTTTGAAAAATACCAGCGTAATTTAAAAGATCCAAAGGCATCTTTAGCTCTCTAGAGCGGATCTGATCATCAACATGGGAGTATTTAAAGATTTTCGATACTAGCAGAGGAGCTTTCTGAAAGATTTTCTGAAGATATGGATATTGTGTATGTTTTGCATATTTTCCAAAATCACTTTCATAAGCTTGTAAAATGCGGTGATGAACCCGCTGAGCTGGCAATAAAGAAGTATCATTTAAACTCGCCTGGATAGCAGATGGCATTCCTCCAACGAAGAGGAATCGATGAACCCATCCTAAAAGATCTAAGTGCTGTGCTTCTGTTGGTCTATTGTTGAGATCAAACATGAGCAGTCTATCTGCAAGAAACGGGGCAGCAGCTTTCAAATATTCGATGAATGAAAAAGGGCGAAGATATAAAAACTCTATTCTCCCTACAGGGAAGCTAAAATCCTTCTCATGGAGTAAAAATTCAAGTAATGAGCCAGCTGCAATGACATGGAGAGTCGGCATTTCTTCTTTGAAATACCTCAGTGCATGAAGGGCTTGAGGGCACTCTTGGATCTCATCCAAAAAGAGAAGGGAAGAGCCAGGCCTAATTGGCTTTTTCAGAGCAAACTCGAGTCTTGATATAATTTCTTTAGGATCACGAATGGAGAAAGCTTCTTTTAAAGAAGGGGATCTCTCAAAGTCAACAATAGCAGTGTCTTCAAAATGGGATTTCCCAAAGCTTTCGACTAGATAGCTTTTTCCGACCTGTCTTGCTCCCCTGAGCAAGATAGGTAGGTGCTCTTTGGCTTCCTTCCAGGAGAGTAATTCTTGTTCTAAGTCTCTTTTCATGGCTAAAACTATAACCAAAAATTACCATTTTATGGATATAATTGGTACCAGTTTTAGCCATAAAATCACTATCATGCTTATTTTTAGGCTGTTAAAAAGTTTTGAGCTTCTTCCTTTGTTTTCATTGTGAGTTTCCTTTAGACTGTCTACTATGAAATATTCATTACAAGATTTACAGGGGGCTTTTGCCGAGCTTTCCTTTCGCTACCGAAAGGAGAGAGGGGAGTTCATTACGACCGATCTTCACAAGGCAGCCTACCTTCTTTACCGGGCGCCAGCGACTTTAGGAGTTCTTTCTTTTGTGCTCAAGGAGCTAAAGCAGTGGTTTCACGGGGAGATTGGCTCGGTGATGGACATTGGAGCAGGTCATGGCCTCTCGGTGGCTCTCTTTCAAGAAAGCTTTCCTTCACTAAAGGAAATCTTTCTCCTCGAGAAAGAGAAGATGGTGAAGGGTAAAGAGTTTAGTTGGATTGAAAAGGATGTAAGGGACTATTCATTTGATCAGCCGGTCGATCTTTCTCTCTTTTCTTACATCTTGAATGAGCTCTCTTTAGAAGAGGCTCTTTCCGCATTAACAAAATGTTTCAAAGGGACTCAAAAAATCCTCGTCATCATGGAACCAGGATCGCAAGAGGGCTTTCAAAGAATTTTAGCCTATAGAGATCATTTGATTTCGCTCGGTGGTTTCATCATGGCGCCATGTCCACATCACAATAAGTGTCCCATCGATTGGTGTCACTTTTCTGTTCGGATCCAGAGATCTCCGATCCACCGCCAAATTAAAGGGGGAGAGCTTAATTATGAGGATGAAAAATTTTGCTACCTCATTGTGAGTAAAGAACCTTTTACAGCTCCCTATGAAAGGGTTGTTGGTAAGTCTGATTACCGCAGTAAAATGGCAACCATTCCTCTCTGCACCACAAGAGGATTTGAAAAAAAGATCTTCACCAAAGCAAAAACACCAAACTTCCCCGAGGTGAGAAAAGCTCGTTGGGGTGATGCGTTAATAAAGAATTAGCTTAAGTTTTCTCAATATTAGTCCTGTGTTATAATGGACGAAGTATGAGTCACAAAGAACACATTTACATCCTACATGAACTTCTTTCCAAAGCACATGGAAAAATTGAAGTTGATGAACAGGAAATTTTATTTACCGCAAGAGACGAAGAGGGATGGGTAGTTTCAACGAGGATGTTTTCTTCGAAAAGAAACTTACCCAAAGAGATGAGAGAAGCATTTCGCAATGTGAAAATTCTCTATCTCGATTCGAAAGGTCTCTATTTGAGTCAGTGTGAAGAAACGAGCGAGATTTTCTTTACGAAGAAAATGCCGAGTCTAGAGCGTTATCCAGCATTTCGTCACTATGTTGCAGAATACATCGACGAAATGAGAGATTGGAAGGCTTTGCTGGAAAATCTTCCTTAACAGTATACTGCCCTCTTATGGGCAAGATACTTTGTAAGGGCGCAAGCGTTCCAGCTGTTGTCACACCGTTTAAAGAAGATGGAGAGATCGATTATGAGATCTTCTCTGATCTCGTTGCATGGCATGTGAGCGAAGGCTCTGATGGGATCTTAGTTCACGGTACTACGGGAGAGGCTCCAACAATTACCTCCGAAGAATTCACAAATCTTGTGAAAAGGGCAAAAGAGGTGATTCAAGGGCAGGTGCCTCTTCTCGTTGGTACTGGAACAAACTCTACCAAAACCACCATTGAAAAAACCCGTATTGCAAAAGAGCTCGGAGCTGATATGGCTCTCGTCGTCGTCCCTTATTACAACTTGCCAAGCGATCGCGGCTGCTTTCTTCACTTTGAAAAAGTCTCGAAAGAAACATCCCTTCCCATGATGATCTACTACCATCCTGGAAGAACAGGAAAAAAACTTCCAATCGATACACTCCTCTCCTTTCTCACCATCCCAAATGTCCACGCAATCAAAGACTCCTCCTCCGTCGATACCATCGAAGAACTCGTCAAACGAAATCCCGATGCGCTCATCTATTCAGGAATTGATGAAACAACACTAGAAGCAATCGATAGGGGCGCTTCTGGCAGCATATCTGTCCTTGCCAATGCCTTTCCCTCCCTTTGGAGCGAAATGGTCAAGAACGGCTCTTATGAGCTTTTTGAATCAATTAAAGAAATCGTCGAAGCGATCTTTCTAGAAGTAAACCCCGTCGGAATCAAAGCCCTCCTCCACATCATGGGAAAATCCCCTCCCCACGTGAGACTCCCTCTCGCAGAACTAAGCCCTTCCAACTATGAAAAACTACTCCGAGCCTTCTCCCTTGTCAAAGATATGACAATACCACTTTACTAAGTTCTCAATCATGTGCTATTAACCCGAACTCATAAACGTATCAGCTGTATTGTTTAGGAGTCTCAGGATGATGAATAATAATAATAGAAATCCTGTTGAGATAAAATAACAGAGCCGCTTACTTTTCGTTTTTTGAAATGTCTCAAACATGCTCCAAAAAAGGTCTCCAAATAGGAAAACAAGGCCTACAAACAAGAGGCCATACATTACTTTCCACATGACGAATTATCTCCTAAGGCTTTCTTGCAAATCGATGCCGTGGTAGTCGAAATAAAAAGAAATGAATTCGAGTTTCTCTTCATTAAATTGGTTTTCCGTTGTCAGCAACAAGGCTAATAGTCTGAGTCTATTTTAAAGGTCGCGTAAAGAAACGCTATCAATATGAAAAATTATATTCAACAAAAATTCATATATTAGACTTCTTACGAAGCACTACTCCGAGCGGCGGAACGTCTTCAAATCCATGCCATCTAGCTCTTTCAGAAAGTGGCCAAAGATTGAATTCTCCTCGTTGAGCACCCTCTCAATTCTCGAGGCCTGATAGTGAACAAATACCGCCTTCTCACACTCACTCTTGTCAAAGATGTGGCAATAGGCCTCTGGCAAGCTCTCAACCACCGCCCCATGAGGATAATGATAGATGACATCCCGGAGCGCTTCTTGATCAAGCGGTAGCGCCTTCCCTTCCATATGCCTCTTACACTCAAGTATCCAAAGCTTGAGTAGCCTTTTCGACCTACTCGTATAGTTGATGAAGATCGTGCCGCTCAGCACCTTAGCTACATCATCCTTCGGCAAATGCTCTCTCATGTGGACCGCCATATCTGCCCCCATCCCCAAAAAAAGCTCCGGCTGCCTCATCACCACACTATCTGCATCAGTCCACACAATCGGCCTTCTATGCTCCATCAACTTAGAGAGCAAAAACGCTGGCTTAAAACAACAATTCTTGCTCCAAGACCCCAGCGTCTCAATCCCAACAATGTCATGTGCAAGTCCCAAAGTCTCACACGATTGAATCAAGTCCTTGACTTGGATTTCATAGAGTGTGTCTTTCGTGTAATATGAAACAATAATCGGTAGCATCTTCTCACTTAAGGGCTTTCGTAATCAATTGAAGGTCAACGAAGAGCAAACTCAGAGGTGCTTTTTTAAAACCTTCCCTAGTTCAATGATGAATGAAAAAGGTGACAATCTTCGCAAGAAGATTATCTAGCAGGGGAGTAACTTCCTTATATTGAATGGGTGTTCTGATGCAGAAAAAACAAGGAAGGCCCTTAACTCGATATTATTGGCAAGTAAAAAAAGAGCAAAATAAAGAGATATCTAATGGTTAAATAGATGTCGAAAGAGTTAGTGCAATACCAAAGATCAGGTATGACATCAATTCAGCCATATCAACGTTACGCAAAATCCATAAGGGTATATGCTCTAATTTGCGAAAGGATTCGATATAGGTGTACACAACACCTATCGTTGTCATGTGATCCGAAAAATTGGTTTATGTTTAGGTTTAATATCTAAAAAATATGTGCATTAAATAGAAAAAAAATACTATCTTCGTGAGACTTAACCAAGGAGGTTTTGTGAATTTTTTAAAAATGTATTTGATGCTATTCTTTCTCTGTTTTCTATCTTTGTATTCAGACAACAATAGATTCCTCTGGGATGAATGGAGTACTCACCAACCTGTTCTTTACGCGGTAGCAAAAGCTACAAAAGGGCCGATTATCGAGTTCGGTTGTGGTAATGGTTCAACTGATCTTTTACATGAAATTTGTGAAAAAGAGGGGCGCATATTAATCACTTTAGAAGATGATCTAGGATGGTTAAATAAATTTGCTCGCAAATATGAAGGAAAAGGCTATAACCCTGATAACTCAGGCTGGCATAAGTTTTATTTTGTTCCAGGTAAAAATGCCAAAGACCCAGAAAATCCAGCACATTGGATCGCGTTTATGAATAAATTTGATCTTTTGTCATTATTAAACTTTGATGTTTGTTTCATAGATCAATCACCTTGGTTGGCTCGTTACGAAACATTAAAGAGAATGAAAGACAAAGCTAGATTTGTTCTAGTGCACGATGTTGATTACTTTCCTATGCATGACATTTTCGGTAAGGTAATTAAGCCTATATCTGATAGAACCGCTGGGGAATTTGATTTCAGCGATGTGTTTTCTGCGTATCGAGTTTATTTTCCTAACCAACCATGGCCAGGACATAGCGGTCCACCAACGCTTTTAGGAAGCAATTTTCAAGAAGATTTTCCTGAAGTCGATTTTTCAAATCATATTGTGATTGAAAAATAGATAGCTAGAGAGAAAGTTTCGACTTTAACTTTCTCTCTAGTAATTTTGTAAATCTTCTATCTTGTAATCAGATTGTAAGAGTCCATTCACAATGCTTAAGACAAAATGATCTCGATCAAACACCTTGGCTTCTTCAGAGTCTAAGTATTCGCGAATATTTTCGAGGTACGTTTGAAATGTTTCTTCATCGATGGAAATGAGATAATTGTAGAGGGCTTCGTCAGATGCAAATTGTCTTCGATCGATAAAACAACCAGCAGGGATTTCATCGGTGACGGTTGGTGATCCCCAGTAGATCGGAACTACACCAGCTTCAAAGCAATCAAAAATTTTCTCTGTGATGTAGCCTGGTACATCTTTGGTGTTTTCGTAAGCAATATTAAATTTATAGTTTTTTATCGTGCTGGACTTATCTTCTGTCGCTCCTAGATAAATCGAGGAGTGACTTTGGTCCCATCCAATTCCATAAAATCCAAATTCATTTGGATGATGCTGTTCAAAAAAACGGATAATTTTAAGCCTTTCAGAGTAAAGCTCGCCAGAATAGTGAGACCTTTTATTGCCAAAGACACCACAACAAAGATTTCTTTCATGAAATGGAGTAATATCTTTTCTCATGGGGCGAAGAGAGAAGTATCGGAATTTAATGAACTTTTTTCCATCGACTAGCCCGTCGTGAAACGTAAATACTTTCGAAAAAAGAGAATAGCAATCTCTATCGTAAGCCCCATCAAAGACAGCGGGTGGTTCGAACAATATGCTGAGAAGGGATTCCTTTGGGAAACGGCGCATCTCTTTTGGTGCTGGATGGCCTCGATAATCGACAAAAAACAGTTGTCTTACAGGACTAATATTGAGATCGAGATCGTTTAAGGAACGGATTTTTATATTGTGTCTTGCAAGCATATAGCTAATTTTTTGCCATACGTTCATGTCTTGAAAAGAAGTTCTTTCATCGTAGGCAAAATTATTTGTTGTTGAACTATCTAGGTAGAGAATTTCATGTGCTGCTAAATGTGTGAATAGGCAGGTAAGCAGAGGCAGAAAGAGGGATATTTTGCGTAAATATATCATCAGTTTCTCCTGGCCAAATGGATGATTTAGGAGGATCATTTTTATAGAAAAAGAATTTAAAATCAAGTAGCCTACGACTCTTGTTACAAGGAAAATTTATATGTTGCGCCTTTTCTGCTATGCATTGTTGCTTTGGACTCATCTTCTCTTTTCGGGCAATCATTCAGCAGTTACCTATCACATGAGTAACGGCCGTTTTGGAGATAATTTGCTCACTTATTTTCATGCAAAATGGATCTCTTATCAAGCAGGAATTCCTGTGTTATATAAACCGTTCCCTTATGCGGAAGATCTCATATTCAGTGAAACAGAAGAAAGGTTTGGAAGTAGCTACGCAAAAGAGATCTGGCTTTCTGAGACAGATGCAAAATTCTCTACAATTCATCAAGATAACACACTATTTCAAGTTGCATATTTTTCTGAACTTTCTTGGGGTGGAAATTGTTTAAGTAGTTATCCTGATTTTCATATCAATTGGGATGATCCAGGATTTCACAAGGTTTTAAAAGAAGCTGTAGTTCCCAAGAAACCTCTTTACTACAACGTGATTCCACCAAATGATCGGATCTCAGTAGCTATCCATTTGAGAAATGGAGGGAGGTTCGAAACAGATCTACATGACGTATGGGCATTGAAAGCACCACGAATCGATTTTTTCATTCAATATCTGAAATATCTTCACGATTTTTTACATCGTGTTCCTTTTTTTGTTCATGTTTTTACCGATCATGAACGTCCTGATGAAGTAAAAAGAGAGTTTCAAAGAGCTCTTCAAGGGCGCGATATCATAGTTTCTTCAGCTGATAAATCTGTAGGTTGGAGTGGGCAAGTTTTGGAAGATTTTTTTTCTATGATGCTTTTTGATTGCTCGATTCATGGAGATTCAAATTTTTCTGTTTGCGCAGGAATTCTTGCAGATCACGACATCGAGATCCGCCCTGTATCTACAAAGATTGTGAACAAGAAACAAGTGATCAAAGATGTTGTAATGCGCCTTCATTTTGATAAAGAAGGCGCACCCGAATATAGAATCATTAGCGGTAGGTAGGATCGAGAAATCCAAGTGTGTAGAGCCCTTCAATCTTTGAGCTGAAAGCTGCAAGATTTTTTGAGTGCACATGTAGATTATTGATACGATATCTTTTGTTCTTGTAGATGAGATAAGGAATTCTTCGATTCTGTTCGTCTAAACGCCACTCATATGTAAAACTGAGCGGGCTGAAAAGACAACGTTCATTGATGAATCCTGCAGGAAATTCTCTATGAGTTCCTACGAGAAATTGACCAAGAGCTGCCGCATCAAACACTGACTGAAATTGATCAAAATTTTGGCAGTATCGATAAGGCATGGTCGTTGTATTATTGTGGTAGCTCTTTAAATTACGATGATCATTCACATATTCTTCAACAACGATTGGTAAATAGGAGACTGTTTTTTGTGCACCTCGAGCGCTTTTAAATCGCACAGGCACTTCCATATCGCTCCAATCAATGTGAGCATGATCAGCAAAAAACTGTGCAAAATCTTCCATAATTGCACGATCTCTGATGTACATAAAACCACAAACACAATGCTCATCATTATCGAATGTAATGCCAAGCCCCTTGTAATTGTTTAAGAAAATAGGAAGAAGGGTTTCTAGATTGACATAGATCATGTTGTCGTGCTCCATATGAAACACGTTTTCTAATTGATATTGCTGCATAAAATCGTGAAGGTAGAGGAATCGTTCGCTGTATAGGTTCCAATCTCTGATGATCAGATTTTGAGACCACATATTGTGAGCTCTTGTTCTATGAAGACTTTCAAGAGGAACATAAGTTGCATTGATGGATCCATCTTGTGGATGAAAATTGTTCAATGCTGATTGGTTTGCAAGTAAATATATAGGGCAATCTGGATTGAATAGCCGCGCTTGAAACAAAGCGACTTCAACATGAGCAGGGAGTCTCGGTCCAGCGTGTACAAACACAATCGAAAAAGAGTTTGCATTCAATAACGAATATGAAAGAAACATCAAACAAATGAAAAATGATTTAAACAATCGCATAAAATAATCCGGTTTAAAGTTGTCGGGTGATTGTCGATCTACAATCATTTTTTCGTCAAGAAAATCAAAATATTTTTCCGATAGTTTAATAATGCTCAAGACTTGACAAGATGATAATTATTTTGTATTTTGAATTTAAATTAGGGGTGCTATGATTTCGTTTTTTGCAAAATTCTTTGTATTTGCGTTGCTCCTTTGTGTGAATTTATATTCTTACACAAATCCATGGAGACCTTTTGTGGAGGCTGAATTAGAAAAGAATCGAGATCGCCTTAGTCCGAACAGTCTTAATCGGTATGCAAAGGCAAAGTATACCCAATATGGTGAAGAAGGGATCATAGAAGAAATCTTTCGTCGTTTGAACATCGAAAAAGGCTTCTTTGTTGAATTTGGAGCGATGGATGGTGTTGATATTTGCAACACTCGAAGTCTATGGGAAAAGGGATGGAGGGGTGTCATGATCGAGCCTTCCACAGATCTTTTCAACGCTTTACGCAAAAACTATCCACCAGGGGCTGGCGTTCTAACAATCAACTCTTTTGTCGATTGGAAAAGAGATCAACCAAATGCGCTTTTATTTGATGATATCCGAAGAAAATACTTCCCTTATCAAGAGATCGATTTTCTATCTATTGATATCGATGGAGCTGATTTCTACATCCTACAAGGATTGGAATGTAGACCTAAAGTGATCTCTATAGAAACTAACCTTTATTGGCATCCGATGATTGACGAAGAGGTTTCTGAAAGTATGGCGCTTGGAAATAAACAACAACCACTTCAAGTCATTATTCAACTTGCAAGAGAAATGGGATATGAACCTGTAGGGATGACGATAAATCTTTTCTTGGTAAGACAAGATTTATACGCTCCTTTTGCAGATATTGCAAATGATTATATGACTCTTTGGAGAGATGCTTTCCGAGCATTGCCCGTCAAATCAACAGTTCCACAAATTATACAAGATTATAACGGGATCAATTATTACGCGATATGTCCTATTACAGAAGATTTTTAATCGGAGTGCTTTTAAGCTCCCTCGTCTGTTTAGAGGCTCTTTCGAGAGGGTCGAGCGCTCCTTTCCTTTCAGGAGATACGTTTCGCTCCTTCTGTAATCATGTTTGTGATGAAACAGGCTGTAACATCTATCCGAAAAAAGTAAGAAATGGAGATCTGATCTTTGTCAAAGTGGATGATCTATCTCATTTTTTTTACAATATCCATCCCTTGATCTCATCGAGATATATCTTAGTGAGTCATAACGGAGATTTTCCTATCCCTGGGAAATTCACCTCTTTCCTTAATGATGGGAAATTAATTGCTTGGTTTGGGCAGAATATAGAAAATTATTCTCATCCAAAATTACATCCGATTCCGATAGGACTTGCGAATCAACAATGGGTACATGGAAATCTTGATGTTATAAGAAAGGCAGATATCAAACATGAAGAAGATCGGGATATCCTCTTGTATGTCAATATTAACGTAGGTACAAATCCAAGTGTAAGGCAGCCGGTACACGATTTATTTGTGAATGAATCTTATGTTTTTGTTGCCAATAGTGAACCTTTTGATCACTACTTGGAGCACCTAGGTAGGTCGAAGTTTGTTCTGAGTCCAAGAGGTAATGGGCTTGATACTCATCGCACTTGGGAGGCCTTATATCTTGGTGCGATTCCGATCGTGAAACGCTCATCAATGGACGCTGTGTTTGAAGCACTTCCTGTTCTAATTGTCGATGATTGGAACGAGATCTCTCACGAATTTCTATTAGAGAAATATGAAGAGATGAAAAATAGAACTTATCAAAAAGAGCGGCTTTATTCAGATTACTGGTTCAATAAGATCCGCTCATCTACTTAAAGCATAAAGAAGGTGCGTGTAATAGCTATTTTCAAAGGTAATAGATCCGTCATCGCAGAATACATCTGTATAAGGAATCTGAGGAAATAGCCCCATTTTATGGGCAATAATTCCCATAGCAACCTGTTCAGGTCTTGGTGATAAAAAGCCCTCTAATTTTTCCATCTGAATAAAGCACTCATCGAGAAATTCTCTCACTCGAGGATTTTCCATATTTACGCCGATCAGAGATGCTTGGATCTGAGGAATCGAAAAACGCTCCTCTTCAGATAAAGAGAAAGCTTCTATAACTTTTGGAGAATCATGTCTTCCAACGGTCGTAAGGTGATCGATAAAGAAATAACCATCTCTTTCGAGGTATTCAAAAACTCTATTAAAGTGTTGAAAAGGGATAACAGCAGAATCGACCCATACAATCTGTTGATATCCAAGCCTTGCAGCTTCTTTAATCATGCAGAGTTTGAAACTATAAGGGACGTGCATGAATTTTAGTGAGCCTCCCTTGATATCGGGCCATCCTCCCATGCGATAGAGAAAGTGACCACTAAATCCACTTCTCTTCAAATAGCGGCCAATTCTTTGGATCTTTTCTCGATAAGTAGCATTGCAGCTTGCATAAGAGATCACACAGCGCTTTCTATCTTCAGAACTGGTCTGGTAAACGAGTTGATAAAGTTCTTGATCAACTCTACCTTGTTCATTGAATAAACGGATATTTCGTGCGCGGTGGTCATATCGCAGCCCATCAGCTCTAAGGGGATCGTACCATTCATAATCTAGCCATTTCAAATAGTCTCGCTTTCCTTTCAGTAGATAATTTTGTAAGTACAAGAAATCAGAGAAAGAGGGGTTCTTCATATTAGAAACGTGTTCATAGACATCGTCCCATTCTTCAGCAAATAGGGCGCTAGTGGCAAATAGTGAATAGAGAAGGCATGAATAGAGAATCTTTCTGATCATAGGAACCTAAAATGATATTTATTGTAGTGTGTCGATTGTATTTTATCAGATGAATTAAGACAAGAAAGCCATTGAGTTCAAACTCTACATCCTTTGCATAAAAATAAGATTTTGCTATCATCTCTACTAATATGATATTTCTATTCCGCGCGATTTTCATTTTGTTATTTGCTTTGATTTCTCTTTATGGAAGAGAAGTCTATTATGTCGATGGGAATCCAGAGAATAGTTTTGCCTTTCCTTTAGGAGCGCATTATCACGAACTAAGCATCTGGCAAAAAATCGGATACATGTTAGCAAAGCATGGTGTTACGATCTCCTGCCTTGCTGAAATTGATTTGAAATATGAAACCAGAGAAAGTTTACACCAAAAATTTGGTCCAGATCGGCAGCTTTTATTCATTGATTATCGAGGGCATCATCCTACGTTTAGCGAGATGAGGAGAATGCCTCGATCAGCTCTTATGAACATCTTATTTGAGCCTCCTTCAGTGTTTGAGAATTCTTATGTATCCCATCACTACGATCTCTTTTCGAAGGTTTTTACTTTTCACGATGGTTTAGTGGATGGAAAGCAATTCATTAAATATCGTTATGCTCCTCTAAATCCAATGAAAACAGACCTTCCTTCATTTCATGAGAGAAAATTTGCTTGTGGTTTTTATGGTAGAAAAACTTCTACTTACAGAGGTGAGCTTTACACTGAACGAAAGCGGATGATCCGCTTTTTCGAAGATTATCATCCTTCAGAGTTAGAGTTTTATGGACCAGGTTGGGAAAATTGTGGGTATTCTACCTACCGTGGAGTAGTTGAAGATAAGTGTGAAATTATGAAGCACTATAAATTTTCATTCGCTTATGAAAACACAAAGGATGTTCCTGGCTATATCACGGAAAAGATCTTTGATTGCTTCCGATCAGGAGTTGTCCCGATTTATTTCGGTTCTCCAACCGTTACAGATGAGATTCCTGCGAATTGTTTTATCGATTTTCGAGCATTTTCTTCGTATGAAGAATTGTATGACTTTCTTTCAAATATGAGCGAAGAACAATTCAACCATTATTTAGAAAACATTCGAGAATTTCTCGTTTCCGAAAAGGCTAGAGAGTTCGATGTCGATCATTTTGTTCTCAATATTGTAAACGGCATTTTAGGCTCTTCTCTAACCACCAAAGATCTCATATAGAGTCTATATCTCTACTCATAGTTGTCGTAGTAAGGCTTCATTTCTGCTTTTAATGCAATTAGGTTATCAAAATTTGGAAGGGAAGGGTGAATGTATATACGATCTTCTCCAAATTGCCCTATATAGACATAACCTAATTCCGCAAATTTATTCTGTATATCAGGTTTTGGACGTTCAATTGTGATGACTGAAAATATGTATCGATCAAACGGGAAGTTCATCAATATACGAGATTCTGCTCCTTCTACATCAATGCTGAGATAATCAATGACTTGTGGGGCTTGATGAGCATCTAATACGGTTTCAAGTGTGGTTGTTTCTCGCTTGCTTTTTTCTGATCTAGAAGCATATTTTACATGTTTCATGAATGATTTATTGTCCGTATCTTCATCAACAATTCCTCCAGCTGTGCAACCATTTGGATCACCATTAAAAAATTCTACTATATGCACGCAGTAATCTAGCACTGCGTTTACGCATGTGCAGTTGCGATTTTTCACTAATTTTCGAAAGTAGCCATGCTGAGGTTCTATACAAATCCCATTCCATCCTAAATTCTTTTCGAGATAGTAAGTGTTACTAATGTGAATGCCGTCAGTAGCTCCAATGTCTAGGAAGAATCCTCCTTCTTGGTAGCGAAAGACTTCTTTGATCAAAAACTTATCCTGATCCCATTGTGAGAAAAACTGTTCTGAGTGAGCATTTAATTGGCAAAGAGAAACAAGGGCAATAGCCGCAAATCTTTTTAGAAGAGAACATTTCATGACACACTCCAGATTGGATGATTTAAAAATAGAGTTTAGGTAAATTGTTCGTTTCAATTCAAGCTATATCATTCATACGAATGTTTTGATGCCTGTTCGTTCGATTATTAGGATCGTATATTATTAAAATACCCCATAGGCTAAGATCGTTCTAAATACTTTTGGATTCCCATGAAGAAGAAAATCTTGTTTATTTGTATGCATGTATCAATTGTCATTGCAGCCGCAATGCCTCCTAAGACAATTCCAGATGAGCTTCTCGATGCATACACTCTAGGAGGGAGGATCCCGATAGAAAACTGGTATTGGGACAGCACTGTTGCTGAATCCACGAATTATCTCAGAGAAGATGTCTCCAAGATGATGGAAAGAGTAGCCAGAAAAGAACATAATTATTATGGAGCAACAGATGGTTGGCTCTATCAGGCGATTGAGGACTTTCCTGAATACTTTGTGAGGAAAGAAGTTGCGATTATTGGTTCTACGATTCCATGGTATGAGAGCATCATTCTCCATTTTGGAGGGCATCCTGTAACGATTGAATACAATAAGATCACGACAGATGATCCAAGAATTCAAACGATGACGGTTGAAGAGTATCGAAGAAACCCAATCTTGTTTGACACAGTCATTTCAATTTCGAGTTTTGAGCATGATGGACTGGGAAGATATGGTGATCCTTTAAATCCTTATGGAGATTTTAGAGCGATGAAAGAGGCAAAAGAAATGCTTCGTCCAGGAGGGCTTTTATTTCTTGCAGTTCCCATTGGAAAAGAAGCTTTGATTTGGAATGCAGGGCGAGTCTATGGACCTGTTCGACTTCCGATGCTTCTTCAAAATTGGAGTGTTGTGAAGTCGTATGGATTTCAGCCATCAGATTTTGAGAAACATAGAAGTGCGCATCAACCAATCTTTGTATTATCTCCAAGAGATCCTTAACGGATCTCTTGAAAGTTTAGTCTATTCTTCGATGCAGGCGACGAATTCGGGGATGATGCCTACGTGAGGGGCATCGTATTCAGCTTGGAAGAACTCTTGGATGTTGATTTTGAGGCCGGAAAGGAACATGGTATTGAGCTGTTCGGCGGTGAAGGAGTCTTCATGCATGGCGCCGATGTGGCCGTTGACGATGTTCATGGGGATATTGATGGTTTTGGTGCGGCCATGGCAGAGGCCAATGCGTTTTAGGTTGGCGCGGTTAGCCCAGGCGCCTTCGAGTTGATTGGGGTAGGAGAAGGCGATCTCTTCGAAGGGCTTTTTGAGGTCTTGTTTTCTGAAGAGGTTGAAATCGACGCTGTTCGGATAGTTCCAATCCCCTTGGTTCCCTTCAAACTCCCAACCGTAGTAATCGTTTCCGAGGTTGATCCACTTGGGTGTAGGATGGTTGAAAAGGCCTGTCATGTAGCAGCTCTTGATGTTTTTTCCAAGGCGGTAGTAGAGGCCGTAAACGCCTGTTTTGCTCAGCATATCGATGTCTTTAGTGAGATTGATATGGTCGGTGACGATGATATCATCGACAGCAAAGAGGATGTATTCAGCTCCTTTGCCAAATTTGCCAAACATCATCTCCATGAGCATCGATTTGAAGTGGGACTTTGGGTTTACTTTGGGCTGCTCAAAAAATGTAACGTAAGGGAAACGCTCTTTAATTCTTTTGTAGCCTTCTTCAAAGGAATCATCAGCTCTATAGAGAACGCCAATTTTGCGAAGCCCTTCGACATGTTTTTCTGTCGATTCAAGAAGGGCATATAACTGCATCGGTCTATTGTAGGAGAAAACGATGAGGTCGCATGCGCCAGAGTGTTCGTTTGGGAAGCGTTTTGGGTGTTCTTGTAGCTTAGGATAGATGGGGAGGCCTCGGATATAATGCTCTGTATCGAGCTGCTCTGCTTCTCTAATTTTCTGATCAGTGATGGGGTTTTCCCAGTTGTATATGTAGGAAATATCAGGGGTGAAGATGGCATGTTCTCTTGCCATTTCCAGCATGGGGAACATGATGGCGAGATCGTAGGTGGTGGCGTAAAACTGACCATTTCTTGTGAGATCTTCCATCTTGATCTGTTTGAAAAGGCCTGCATAGAAGGTGCGAAGGTGGCTATACTTCCAAGGACCTTGTCTCATCTCTGCATTTTTTAAGAACTTATTCGTGACGGGAGCGCACATTCCCATTTGCCAATCGGGGAAGCGGATGTATTGTCCATAGGTCATCCAGACGTTTTCATCAGCGTAGTATTGGTTGAGATCGGTGAGCACGTGGCTATGTGGAAACCAATCGTCACCATCGAGAAGGACGACGATTTCATTGCTTTTGCAGGTTTGAATGGAGGTATAGAGGTTGTAGAGAGCTTTTTGATTCGATTCGTTGTGGATCACATCGATTTTATGACTGATCGGATGAGAGTCGACGTAGCGCTTTACTTCTTCGTACGTTTTATCAGTAGAGGCGTCATCGACGTAAATTACGCGGTAGTTGTCGTAATCTTGAGTGAAGATCGATTCTAAGTTTTTGAGAAAGTATTTTTCGTTGTTGTAAGATGCAACGACAATGACAAATGGAACATTCGTTGTTGGATTCTCTATTTTCTTTCCTGTATTATTGAGGGAAGAAGAACCAGGAACGGAACATCCCATGAGAAGCAAGAGAAGGCTTGCGACAATTTTTCCTTTCACAAAAAACCCCTTTTTCGATAAAACCTTAGAACAAGAATTCTGATCGGAATCATGAAAAAATACCAGTCTTTTTTAAAAGCATACGCCGTTTTTATCACGATTGCACTAGTGGCTGTGTTGTCTATCGGTGGATTCCGAAAGGTCCAAAAGAAGAAATATAAGCTCGCAAGAAAGATCGAAGTAGCTCGATCGATTCCTGAAGTTTCCGTCCTTTCCCCAAAAAGGGGAGATGGCGTTTTAGTTGCAAAATATCCTGTGAGAGAGTTCCGTCCGATTGTTGTCTTGATCACATCTTACAACAATGAATCGGTCTGTGAAAAGAATCTCGAATCGGTCTTCAGTCAAACATATTCTAACTACCGAGTCATTTATGTAGATGATTGCTCTACTGATAAGACTCTTGAGAAGGTTGTAAACTACATCGATGCAAAAGGGATGAAAGAGAAAGTCTCAGTCGTTCACAATGAAGTGAGAAGTATCAAGATGGCAAACCTTTATAAAGCGTGCCTTTCTTGTAGAGATGATGAAATCATCGCTTTTCTCGATGGAGATGACTGGCTCATTCATGAAAAAGTATTAGAGACGCTCAATCAATATTATCAAAATCCTGATGTGTGGATGACTCACGGTTCTGCAATCATTCATCCAGGCTACCGCGCTATTACAGGGCATAAAATTGATGAGAGCACTATTAGACATAATGAAGTGAGAGAGATCCCTTTTTGCATGAGCATGCTCCGCACTTGTTATGCGGGTTTGTTTAAGCAACTCAAACTAAAAGATCTCTTTTTTCAAGGGGATTTTGTTCTCACAGCTGATGATCCCACTTTTATGATTCCCATGGCTGAGATGGCAGGAGAACATTGCATTTTCATTCCTGATGTTCTTTATGTGATCAACGATAATAATCCGATTCGAGAGCAGAGAACGATGGCAACTCTTCAAGAGATCCTCCCTACCATATTGAAAAAGAGGGAAAAGTATAAGCCACTTGATTACAAGTTCAATCCAAGACGCCCCTTTGCAAAGGGGGAAGAGCCTCCGAATGTTTATCTTTTTTCATCAGGGACTCCAGAGCTTCTAAAAGAGGCGATTAGTTCTTTATCAGAAAAGCTGACTTTTTATTCGCGGATTCACGTTCTTTGTAAGTCGACCTCTCAAGAGAGTAATCAAGAATATCAAGAGATCAGTAAAGAGTACCCGATGCTGGACTTTGTATTCCAAGATCATGAGGCGTTCCTTGCTCGAGAAGAGGGGGACTTTGCTGTTTTTCTCTCTGACAAGATGATCTTAGATCAAGAGATTCATATGGCAGCGTCTCTTAAAGAGATGAATCAAACAAAAGCGTCAGTCTGTTTGATTCAATACCCAGATGTTCCTGTTCATAAGGCGACTGTTTCTGAAAAAGTTCTTGCTGCAACGGTAGAGAACTTGGTGAAATTTCCTGAGTTTTTTAAAGATGAGTACATGATGATCGTTGCAAAACCGACTCTTAAGAAACTCCTCAATGTCCAAAATTTTTCACAGCATGTGATGGAGACTTGTCTCACATCTGTCATGGATAGCGACGATGTCGCTCTTCTTTCTAGATAAAAAGCTTTGAGAGAAAATCTTTTGTTTCGTGGATCGAGAGGCCAATCAGGGCATCTATTGAAGCGGTTGTCGATTTTCCTCGAAGAGCTTGATGGGCATCTTCTCTTGAAATCCCTTTTTTGATTGCTTCACCAAGGGCGAGCTCTGAGGAGACTTTTGAGAGGTCTCTTTCGAGATTTTCTTTGATCTTCTTTTGATCGATCTGAAGATTGGAAAAGAGAGAATTCATCAGAAGGAGGATAGAATCAGCGAGAAGAAAGCTTTGAGGGAGTGTGATGCGTCGGCTCGCTGAGTCGTCGAGAGTTCTTTCTAGCCATTGCAATGAGGCATTTTGAACGAGAGTTGCTTCCTGGTTCATGAGAAGGCGTGAAAGGGATGAGATTCTTTCTGAGAGGATGGGGTTTTGTTTATGAGGCATTGCAGAAGAGCCAATTTGCCCTTGTTTGAAGGGTTCTTTGATTTCTCCCATGTGGGCAAGAAGGCGAAGGTCGGTGGAGATTTTGTGGGTGGAAAGGGCTAGCTGCGTGAGGAGCATCCCCACTTTAGCGTCCCACTTTCTCGGATAAGTTTGTGTAGTTATTGGAAAGAGGTCGTTGAATCCAAAGGTAGTCGCAAGGTAAGCATTAAGCTGAGCGATTTTCTTCTCATCGCCGTCGAAGAGGAGGAGGAGAGAAGCTGCAGTTCCAGTGGCCCCTCTAGTCCCTAGAAATGGGAGTTCGAAGTTTTTGATCGAGAGGTAGTCGTCGTAGAGATCTTGTATCCAGAGGGCGATCCTTCTGCCAACGGTAATGGGACTTGCGGGTTGCAAATGAGTGAAGGCAAGGCAAGGTACATCGACATGTGTTAAGGCAAGCTCTTGCATCGACTCAAGGAGTGTTTTTAGTTTGGTTTCGATAAGCTGAAGAGCTCTTTTCATAAAGATGAGATCTCCATTATCCATGACGAAAGCGGAGGTGGCTGCTAGGTGGAGTTTGCCCTTGGCAGCGGGACATGCTTCGATGAAAGCTTCTAGATGAGCCGAGACTTCATGTTGATTGAGTGTTTCGAGTTCAAAGGCTCTCTTAAAATCGATGTTATCGAAGTGCTTCTCCATCTCTTGGATGGAGTCTTCTCCTATCGGAAGGCCAAGCATCTCTTGCCCTTTGGCAAGGGCAATCCAAAGTTTTCTCCAGGTGGTGTACTTTGTCTCTTTCGATGAAAGTGCAACCATTTCAGGGCTAGCATAGCGCTCTTCTAGCGTCGACATCGATATTCCTCGGTGATTTTTTCCAAGAATGGATCGAGCTGCATTTCTCCATGGACGACGTTATCTCGTGTGCGAAGAGCAATAGAGCGGTTTTCGACTTCTTGGTCACCGACAGTAATCATATAGTTGACTTGATCGAGTTGCGCGGAGCGGATCTTTTTTCCTACCGATTCGTGGGAATCGTCGACAGAACAGAGAATTCCTGTTGTTTCAATCTTAGCCTTGAGCTCTTTTGCATAATCGACGTGTCGATCTGCAACAGGGATGATCCTGATGGGCATTGGGCTGAGCCAAAGGGGGAATTTTCCTGCGTAGTGTTCGATGAGAATTCCCATGAAACGTTCGATCGATCCATAAATGACGCGGTGGATCATGATCGGCTGTTTTTCCTGGCCATCTTTATCGAGGTACTTGAGCTCAAAGCGGGC
Source organism: uncultured bacterium (assembly GCA_964655475.1). Lineage (GTDB taxonomy): Bacteria > Chlamydiota > Chlamydiia > Chlamydiales > VGMA01 > VGMA01. Next base: position 15,196 of record CAZZMO010000007.1, on the reverse strand, counting down.
AGGAAGCGACATGTCGAGCTGGATCGTTCCACACTGCCATGTTCTTCCGAGTGCATCTCTGATGTGAATATCAATTTTCGGTCCATAGAAAGCGCCATCTCCTTCATTGATGCGGTAGTTTTTTCCACAGGCATCGAGTGCGGCTTTTAGGCTGTTTGTCGTCATTTCCCAATCTTCATCAGAGCCAATCGTATTCTTTTCTGGACGTGTAGAAAGCTCGAGGTGATAGGTGAGTCCAAAAGTTGCATACATCTTGTCGACGAGTTTTAAAACGCCGAGGATCTCATCTTTGATATCTTCAGGCTTCATGAAGATGTGGGCGTCATCTTGTGTGAAGCAGCGGACGCGGAAAAGTCCACTCACGGCGCCAGAGGCTTCATGACGGTGCACTTGTCCAAGCTCTGCGACTCTCATCGGAAGTTCACGGTAGCTGTGGTGGGTCGTTTTGTAGTAGAGCATACAGCCAGGGCAGTTCATCGGTTTGATCGCGAAGACTCTTTCATCGATCTGGCTTGTGTACATGTTTTGTCTATAGTTTGCCCAGTGCCCCGATGTGACCCAGAGGCTCTGATCGAGCATGAATGGGGTGCTGATCTCTACATATTCTGCTTTCTTGTGAAGCTCTCTCCAGTAAGCGAGGAGCTGATTGCGGATATGAATTCCATTTGGTTGGAAAAAAGGCATTCCTGCCGCATGTTCAGAGATGAAGAAGATCCCGAGTTTTTGTCCAACGACGCGGTGATCTCTCTTCTTTGCCTCTTCGATCCGATGAAGATATTCTTGCAGGTCCTTTTTATCGGGAAAAGTGATGCCATAAATGCGAGTGAGCATCTCTTTGTCTTTGTCTCCTCGCCAGTATGCACCAGAGACTTTCAAGAGTTTCAGTGCCTTCACTTTTCCTAAAGATCCAATGTGGGGGCCGCGGCAGAGGTCGAAAAAGTCCCCTTGCTCATATGCAGTGATCGGTTGTCCTTCAGGGATCCCTTCGATGAGTTCACACTTGTAAGGGTTGTCTCCGAGTCTTGCGAGAGCTTCTGCTTTATCTTTAAAGAGATGTTTTTGAGGACGGTAATTTTCCTTAACGACCGCTTTCATCTCTTGTTCAATTTTCGGGAAGTCTTCTTCAGAGAGCTGCAGGTTCGCAAAGTCATAGTAAAAGCCATTTTCAATCGCGGGGCCAATGGTGGGGATCGCATTTGGGTAGAGGCGAAGTATTGCCTGCGCCATGATGTGAGCCGAGGTGTGCCAATAGGTCTCTTTCCCAAGTGGAGTGTCAAAATCGAAGAGTTCGACTTGATCTCCCTCATGAATCGTCTCAAAGAAATCAGCTTGTCTACCGTTAATCTTGAGAGTGATCGATTGGTTCGGTTCTCTTAAGTTTACTTTATCGACTAAATCATAACCACTCGCGCCGGGGGCGAGCTCTACTGACCGGCCATTTACAAGAATTTTCATAGAACCCCATCATACACTGGAATGTGTTTGATCACAAGAAGAGATCAGCCCTCTTGTTTTTGAATTCACTTGGGTATACTGTAGGGTTATTATGGATTTCTTTGACATCAAGCAAGAAAGAACAGAGGTTGAGGCCATTTTGAGAAGCTCTCTTCAAGAAGCGGGTCCTTTTCGCTTCTTGAGAAGGTCGAGAAAGCTTTCGGCCCTATTTGTAGAGGAGGGGGCGGCAAAAGCCCTCGAGGTTTTGAAGCCCTATTCTTATCCCCTCTCATTCGAAGATGAATACTATACAGAACATGTAGAATTTGTCCTCCGGTTCTTAGAGAAGAGCGAGGAAGCGAAGCTCTTTTTAAGGAGGTTGACCCTCCCTTTAGCAAGCCCCTTTGTGGAAAATATGGTGCGCCATTCCCTACTCCTTCCTCCTCACATAAAACTTGAAGATCGGCATGCGAAAATGGCAGTTGTATCGGCTCTTTTAACACCCCTCAGGCAGAGTGTGGGCTCTTGTTTTGCGACTGCCCCAGCAATCGTGCTTCAGCAGGAGGCTCCTGAAAGGCTCTTAGAGGATCTCTATGATCTTGTGACGACAGGAAGGCTCAAAAGAGTGATTGATGGACAGGAATACAAAGTGCCAATGAGCTTGAAAACAGGGTATGGAGACCTTCGAAAAACTGTTTCAAGAGAGGGGATTTTGGGAGAGCTTCCCAGCATCAAAGAAATCCTTCCCTCTTACCACGAAGAAAAAAATTGGTTCCCTTGCACGATTGAGGAGATTTTTCGCCATCTTCAAGTTGATGAGGACTTGCAAGTCCGCTTCAAAAGTGTTCAAGAGCATCCTCTTCTCAAGATTTGGGAATATACGATTGCTTCATTTTCAGATTTCAAGACAGAGTTTTATAAGTGGAATCTCTTTGCAAGCCTTGGATTCAATCATGAAGAAGCGGGAGGAATTGGTGAAAAGATTTATCAGATGCTTCACCTCTACATGGGAGATCTGCAAAAACAAGCAGAGAAGATGAGAGAAGAGGCGATCATTCTGGAAGATCAGATCAGGGCCACAGAGCTTCTTCTTAGAAACGCCTACTCTGAAGATAAGATCAGACGGCTCAAAGTGGAACTTCAGATGAGAGAGAGACAATACTACATCTGCCGTGATCTCTACGAAGAGGGGATTGGGGATGTAGAGGAGGCTTCTAAATTCTTTCAGTTTCTCATCGATCAGTTCATGCTCTTATTTCCTCAATATTTTCAAGAGCTCTACGATCCTGAGATGTATGAAGTCCCTTTTGATATTTATGAAGATATGCCTGCAGGGTTTCGCTTGATCTATAAACATGGTCGCTACGATCCTTCCGTCTGGACGAGTATTTACACAAAAGAAGAGTATCTTCAGTCCCTATCTGATTTTATCTACATGGTGGAGCCGCAGATCATTTCTGCTTGTGGATGGAAGAAGGGGAGAGAAAAACTTCCTGAGATTTGTCATGAGATTGTCCAGTTTTTTCATGAACCCACATTTTTAGAAAGTGCGACTCAAAGAATTGCTCGCATGCATAAGAAAACGATGGTGGGGGTGCAATCAATCTTGCAAAAAGAGACGCCATGGGCCTACAGTTCAGGAGGCTCTTTAGTCTCTCTTTTGAAGTGTTACTTTGGTCTCAAAAATGAACCTCAAAAAGAGGAAATCACGCCAGATGATCCAAGAGAGCTCGCGAGCTTTTTCACAGAAATTGTGAAGGACCTTCCCCTTCGCCTTGTCGGAAAAAAATTCCTGATCTCCTCTTCTACACACGCCTTTTCCCTAGAGCCGAAGCTTTTTAAAAAAGCTTGGGAAGACTCAGGAAACACCCACACATGGCTGAGAGATTTCATCTTCAATCCACAAGAGAAGTTTTATCGAAGCCTTTTATTGAGTGGAGAGGAAATTCGCTTCCTCTCTCACCGTTTAGGAGTCGATGTAACAGCAGAAGAAGAGCTCCATCTCAAAGAATTCGCAGCAAAAGCAGGGAAAAACCTCGATGGTTTTTTTCGAGAAGCCTTTCCTCTCATTCGATATGAAAAAATCGTTGAATTTTCTGAACGGATTCGAAGAAGCTACGACATCTCCATCTCTGAAAAAGAGGAGAAAAAATGGCTCGAAAAAAGAGTGCAAGGGGAGATTTTTTTATACAAAGAGATGCATAGATTGTTAGAGGAGATGCTCACTTTCTTTGGCTTTGAAAATACCTACTCCGTAGTCCATTCCTTCTTGCCAAAACCCCCCGAAGCCTTTCTCTTTGCAGATACCAATTGGGCAAATTCCTACTTTGGAATTCTATTTTCTGCCGGGAGTGATCAGTTCGATCTTTGGCGTTTGAACTCTACAGGAATCATCGGATCTCCAATGACCTCCTGGAGAAATTTGGGGACTTGGACTCTTTACACAACCCCGTTTTTGTGATTTGGTTAGGGATTAATGAGGAGAGTGTGCCAATCTTCGATGTGAGAATCCATCATCTTCCAAAAGAAGTTGACGAGAGTTCTTTTCGAATGGGGGTCAAACATCCCTTGTAGTACCATGGTTTTTAGTCTTTCGCCAGCGACTCCCCAGGGCTCTTGACTGAGATCTTTTGGTAATAAAGCGGCGAGATCGACGAGTCTCGAGATGGTAGCCGAATGGGTCAGATCTTCTGGGGCATACTTTTTGTAGAGGGCAGTGGCGCGATCTGCCCAGAGGTCGTTTGTTTCTATAGAGCTATAATAGGCAAAACCTTCGAAGGGGAAGAGTTCAGAGCGGATGAGATATCGAGCGAGAATGATGTAGCGCGTTGTATGATCTTGATTATCTAATGCATATCCATACCTTCTGAATAGAGTGATTCCAAATTCTATCGAGTTCGGAAAATTTCCTTGTCCCGTGTCTACCACTTTTTCATTACAAAGATTGAAAAACTCTCGAAGAGCGCTGGTCCATCCTGTCTCTAGTTCGAGGTTCATCTGGTTGAAAATGAAGTCGTAAACGCGCTCTTTTCCTTCTCGGCAAAGAGCGATCAGATTCAAACAGTCGATCAATTTTTCCTGAGAGGAAGGGGGCAATTTGTAATGAGCATATTGATAAAGATAGGAAGAGAGAAGGACAAAGCAGTTGTTATCGGCGATCTTCTTCTCATCGATGTACATCATAGGATTGAAGTGCATGGGTACATCGGGATGATCATGGTTATCTTTGCAGTTCGAGAGGACAATTTCCATTAATGTTTTCGCATCTTCTTGATTTCTTTCTGCAACCGTATCTTCTTGAAAGGTCACGTGGACGAAAGGAGAGGAGGGGAAAGGGGAGAGATTTTCTAGATCGACCTTATACATAGTACCTCCTAGGTTGAGAAGAGAAGAATCATACCTAGATCAAATAATTTTTATCAATTCATTTTAGTGTGTAACGTTACATAAACGCTCTTGAAGAAAGCCATATTTTTCTGTTTTCTCCGTGAGACACTGGAAGAAGATCTCTTTTTTCGAAAAGAGGGTGATGCTCTTTTTTGCTCTTGTGATGGCGGTGTAGATCATCTCTTTCCCAAATGACTCAGATCCTTCTGCGAGGAGGAAGTAGACGTGATCATATTCACTTCCTTGGCTCTTGTGGACAGAGATTGCCCATGCCTTTTCGAAGGGGGGTAAAATGGCTGGGGAATAGGCCTTTTGGTTGAAGTAGGCGGTATCGAGCTTTCGGTCGTAGCGGTGTCTCAGCAAGATCCCTAATTCTCCATTGTAAAGCTCTAGGGAATAGGAATTTTCAGTGATGAGAATGGGGATGGGGGTCCAGAGTTTTCCTTTCGAAAGGAGGATTTTTTCAATCTCTTCGTTGAGGGCAAGAGAGCCAAAGGGCCCTTTTCTCAGAGAGGAGAGGATCACAAAACTAGGAAGGGTATCGAGGCTCGGCAATGTGTCCTTCGGTTCTGGAAAATGGGGGATGCAAGAGGAGATGAAGTGCTCTCTTTCAGGAAGAGGTGAGATTGCGGTAGCGAGTGTACTGTAGTTTTCAGAGAAGACGGCGTCTGATAGCTCTAAAATGTGTCGGTTATCAGATCTTAAACACTCTTCGAGCTTCACGTGGGGGATATTCTCGATGGAGCAGAGGTCTCGAAAAAATGTCCCTGTTTCAATCGGGGGGAGTTGGTGAGGATCCCCAATCAAAATGAGACGGGTGTGTGGAGAGAGAGCTTTCATGAGAAGAGCCCAGAGAGGGAGATCGATCATCGAACATTCATCGATGATCAAAAGATCAGAAGAGATAATCTCTTTCCCCTCTTCTTCCCCTTCACGAATTCCTAAAAGGCGGTGGAGCGTTTTCGTTGTTACATTTGGGATCGAAGCGTAGCGAGAGGCCGCTTTTCCAGTGGGAGCACTAGCGATGACAGAGGCATCGGGGTGAGAGAGAAAGAACTGTTTTAAGATCTCTTTTGCGACAAAAGTCTTACCACGGCCAGGCCCTCCAGAAATGATGAGAAAAGGGGAGGCGGCCGCTTGTTCAATGGCTTCTCGTTGCTTGGCGTTGATACTTTTCGAGATGAGCTCTTCATTCAAAGGCCAAGAAGTCTCTTTAGAGAGCTGTTTTTCGAGATATTGAATGACCGCTGTCTCTTCATCGAAGCGCCGTTTGACATAGAAAAGAGAGCACATTCTACCGATTGGTGTCGAAAAGGTAGCCCCTTCAATATCTGTAATCACAGCGGGGTGAGATTGGCGAGAGCCTCTGTAGACCTTTTCTTGCTCTTCTGCTTTTGGGAAAGAGACCTCTTCTAAGATTTTGCACGCGATGTGCCCTTCTCTACAAGATTTCATGATGTACTCACAAAAGGAGAGAAAGTCTTCATCACCAGTTTCTGCTAAGAGAGCGCACTGTTTGGCAAAATACTCATCGATCAACATTGGTAGACTCCAGGCCCTCTGACGAAGAGGTAAAAGGTTTTTCCGAGCTCGTTTTCAGGGATGATGGTTTTGAGAGCTTTTCGGTAAATGGCTGCCTGATCGAGATACCCCCCCTCTTCCATGACTCTTGCAAGGGTGCTCTCTTGATAATTTTCGAGCACGTGTAGTTTCCAGTCGAGGAGATGATAGCGCCCCTCTCGGTAGAAGATGAGATCGGCAAACCCCTTCCAGTATACCTCTTCTTTGAAGAGAAACTCCACCTCTTGTAGAAGATGTTCTGGGGGGATTTCTTTTAAAGAAAACCCATCCAATGGGATGGAGAAGGCTTTTTCAACAAGTTCAATGATCTCTTTTTCCCATGAAGCAAAAGGGGAGGGGACGATTTTTTTAGTGAGGGCCTTTTTCATGAGGAGCTCATCTCGATAAAATCCATGAGCGAGGAGCATCTCAAAGAGCTCATGGAAAAAATTCCCCATCTCTGCCCCTTTTGGGAGTATAGAATCTTCCGTTTTCATGAACTTTTTTTCTCTCGAGCCAGAAAAAGATTGAGTGATCATCGGAGCGTAAGAGATCTCTACTTTCGGAGGGGGGATGAGAAGCGGAGCTTTCTCTTTTACAGAAGGGGAAGGGGTATCTTCTCCAATTTCTTCAAAGGAGAGGATCGACTTTCTCTCTTCTAGAAGGCTTTTTACATCGATTTTTGGGATGGTGTCGTAAGTCTTTTCCCAGGTGGTTGGAGAGGCAAGGCGGGAGAGGAAAATCTCGATCGGTGAGGCAAGTCCTGGTGTACATTTTTTCTGGTCGGTGATTTCACAAAAGGGGATGTAGATGCGCCGTTTGGCTCTTGTGAGAGCGACGTAGAGGAGTCTCATCTTCTCCTGATCTTTTTCCTTAGAAGGGTTTTCCTCTTGCTGCTGTCTTGACATCAGACCGAGTGCAAAAACGACGTCGAATTCGAGCCCTTTTGAGCTGTGGGTCGTCATGATGTGGACAAAATCACCGTCGTGAAAAGCTCTTCTTTTCAGTCTTGTATCTTCCTCAGGATCTTTTGAGAGGAGCGTTTCAAATTTGAGGAGGAGATCTCGTAGCGACAGTTTTTCTTCGAGAGCAATTTCTGAGAGTTGCATCAAGTCTTTTCGGTCATCAAGAGAAAGAGAGAGGGATTCCATCCACTCTTCGATCGCCCTTGCAAGTCCCTTTTCTTGGTAGAGGGTAGCCCACTCTTTTGCTTCGATGAGGGCCTCCTGAACCGGCGCGTCATGAAGAGTGAGCGAGAGATCTTCAAGAGACCAACCAGAGAGGGGGTGGGAGAGAAGTTTTTTCAGCCGTCTAATGTGGGAAGGGTTTTGTAAGAGGTTGATAAAATCGTAGAAGAGGGAAAAGGCTTTTGTTTCTCCAATGTGGCCGGTACTTTTCGTCATTGTTGGGATGGAGAGTTTCGTGAGGTAGTTAGTGAGACGCTCTGCTTGGTAGCGATCTTTGATCAAGATCACCATTTGTCCGTAAGAGAGATTGAGTGTATGAAGATGTTGAATCTCTTTAGCGATGCGAGGGAAGAGAAGTGTCTCTTCCATTTTTTCTGTGGGCCATTTTCTCGCTCTCCCTTTTGCTTGTTTCAAGAGGAAGAAATGGATCGATTTTTTTCCATCCTCGATCTTCTGCTCTTGGTAATCTTCTTTAGCCTCGACGGGAGTGTAACAGACATCTCCTTGGGTTTCATCAAGACTGAGCCAGTGAGATTTTTCATCAAAGAGCTCGTTCATCGCATGGATGAGCTCTGGATGGGAGCGGTAATTTCTAGAGAGCCTTTTCGGGTCAAAGAGGTTTCTCGCCTTCACAAAAGTGGCAAGGTCTGCCTTTCGAAATGCATAGATCGATTGTTTTGGATCTCCTACAAGGCAAAGGAGAGGGATCGGCTTTTCTACAAAGAGTCTACGGAAGATTTCCCACTGAAGAGGGTCGGTATCTTGAAACTCATCGATGATCGCAGCTGAAAAACGGCTCCTCACCTTTTCAACAAATGAAGGGATGTTCAGTTTCTCCTGCATCTCCTCTAAAAACTCATCAGGGGAGAGGCGCAGGGTTTTCCCGACAAAGTTTGCAAGTCTCGAGAGGGTCACTTTTGGATCTTCAGAAAATGTTTCGTCAAAGGCTTCTTTTGAGAAAGAGGGGGCCTCTTTTTCCCAACACATTGTAAAAGAGGGGGCCTCCACAGGGGAGGTCCTTTTAAGAGCCTGACAAAGTTTTGGCATCTCCTTTCCATGTTTTTGAAGAAGGGCTGTAAGTTGATTGGGACTGAACTCTTGGTAAGGTTTTAAAGTGCGGAGTGTTTCGAGGATCGCTTCTGAATCCTCCTCCTCTTCAAAATCGCCGATCGGCATCTTCGCTTCAAACGCGTAGGTGGAGAGCATTTTTTTGCAAAAAGAGTGGATCGTGTAAATTTCAGCCCTCTCAATGATGGAGCTTGCCCTTTCTAGACGGAGAAAGACTCTCTCATCATCAAAAGTCGCTTGCAAGTATTCGGGGGCTTTAGCGTCTTTTTCTTTCCACTGGAGAAGACTTGTTTGGAGCGTTTGATAAATTCTTTGTTTGAGATCGCGGGTCGCCGCTTTTGTGAAGGTGACGATCAAAATTTGATCGAGTGAAAGAGCGGGCTCTTTGATCAAGAGTTGGACAACTAAATGTTCAATGGTAAAGGTTTTCCCCGTTCCTGCGGACGCTTCTAAAAAGAAGTGACCTCTAAGGGGTTCATCGGTGTGTGAGGTGATCGAGAAGGAATTCATAAAATAGAATTTTAATAAAATGTATTTTAGACGTCAAGAATATGTTTTTAATTTAGTTAATAGAACTAATCATGATAAAATAATTGCGAATATGGCGATATCTAATCAAATTTTAATACATTCGATGCCCCCTTTACCTAGTGGTGCAGAGGTCATTTTTTCAGAAGATCCAAAGGCGAAAAAACGGGCTCTACAGGCAACGATTTCTTCAGAAGCAGATCTTTTTGAGCTGTTTCAACGCTATTTATCCTTTTCTGATATCAATGAAACGTGTAAATTTGTGTGTCTTCCCCCACCTGGATCTCTTGTTGGGTTCACTGCAGAATTTTCTGTGATGAATGTAGAGAGTAAGGCAGGAGAGTTGATTCTGTTATGTAAGACTACTATAGAGCTCCCTTCCCTTTCTCAATTGAAAGAGAGTCTTATGATCCCCTGGGCTCTTCATACACATCAAGTCTATTTCTCAAACGCAGATGAGTCCATCGATAGAGTTCGGGCCCGATTCAACTCCGTTTTTGATTTTACTATGAAAAATCAAGATATTTTTTACCGAAATGTTCATAGATTGAATGAAGATGGACTGACAGCGTACGAAGATCAACAACGTTATGTGTGTGACCAGATCATTCCTGAATATGAAAAAATTCACACCTCTCACGATCAAATGGGATATTTACAACCACTGCATTGTAAAAATGAAGAGGATGATTATTTCAGGGCTGTCGTTGAGTATCACATGACAAAACCAGTAGGATCTCTTGCTTACTCGAGAATTTCTCTCATGCATAAAGGTGGCGAAGTTCCTCAAGTAGAAGATGACTTTGATGCAATGATCATGTCGATCGGGAATATCGATGAGGTGTTAGAGAATCTTCCACGAATTGGGGCGGCGATCCACGAGACGATTCATCAAAATATCTTCAGTCAAATCTATAGAGCGCAAGAAGAGAGGAGACTCTTCCTTCAAGAAAAAGCAGCATACCAACTAGAGCAGTATGCTTTCATTCGGTATGACTTCATTACCCCACTTTTAGAGCGGATATTTCAGCAAGATAGTGATCTCAATTTCAAAAAGCACGACGTAGAGCATAAAAAAGGCGTTCCAGGAATGGAAAAGAGCTATTTTGTGTAAACTTCTCTAAGGATCTCCCCCCAATTTTCGAATAGAGGCATCGGTTGAAAAAATTGGACATAGAGATCTTCTGATGTCTCATATTTTTTTCTCCACTCTTCTCGATCCCCTAAAATATCGAGCCAATCTGGCAAGAAGGGGCAAGGGGACTCGTAGAGCTTTTCTCCGTAGGAGAGAAAAGAGATGAGCCTTTCTTTTGGATTCTCTATGGAAATGGATTCTACTTTCCCCACTTCAGGAAAAAAGATTTTCGGCTCAAGTCCTAAATAGTTGATGATAAGAAGGGTCGGCCATTGTTTGATGACCTCTTTGGGGATCGTCTTAGATAGACTAAAGCTATTTGGTGTGATCGATCCAACGATGCTCCACTTTTCGTTGATCACTAGGGGGGGATGGACCGAGTGATTTTCTGACTGCTGATAAGGGCGTTTGCAATCTCGATGAAAGGTTATTTTCTTGAGAGGCTCACGACTCCATGCTTCTTGCTCAAGGAACTCCTCGATTTTATCAAACTCTCTTTTTAGTTCATTCATCGCCATCTTTTGGAAGAGGGGCTGTCTGATCGATGTCGTGTGGAAGAACTCTTGCAACACTTCATGAGAGGATTTGTCTTGGAGTTTTTGCTTCCAGCGATAGCGTTCTAAGAAAGGGAGGAGGAACTCCTCTTCTGGTTGAATCTCTTTCAGATAAATTCCTAAAACATTTTGAGCATAAAAGCGTAGCGGATGATGCAGCCTGGAAAGCTCATCAATCGACCATATGGTGGTGGGCTCGATCTTTTTTTGGACTCCACGAGAGGTGGTGGGAGCTTCGGAATAGAGTTTTTTTGCGAGGCGGTATTCTTTCTCTGAGTAGCTCCTTATCGCCCCTTCTTCAGAAAAATAGATGGGGTGAAGAGAGGTGCTCGGATGGTCAAAGAGACACTTTGTTGAGGGGAGCTCATGTTCGATTCGGTAGTAGTGGTCGAGGTAGGCAAAGAGTTGTTTCACTAAAAGAGAGGGGCCGAGCATCTTTCCATCTTTCGGATGGATGTTTTGATAGCTAATGGTGAGAGATTCAGCGCTCGAGAGGATCAGACCTAAAAAAGTAAAGCGGTCTTCATCGGTAGGTGAAGTGGGGAGAGGGCAAAGGGAGCTTTCTTGGATAGGGGAAGGGAAATTTTCCTCATCCATTCCGAGCAAGAAAATATGCTTAAAGCCCACTACAGAAGATTCGTTGAGATCACTGAAGAAGAGGGGGGGATTTGGAGAGGATCTATGTGTGTAAGAGGGGGTTTCGAAAAATTCCTCAATGTAGCGTTCGATGAATGAAAAAGGGAAGGGTTTTTCTTCAAAAGGGAGAGCTTTTAAATCTTCGAGATAGGTCGAAAACCCTTTGTTATCGAGAACTAGATAGCGTTCGATGAATTCTCTTAAGAAAAGGACCCATGAGTGAAGGGGCATCACCATTTTTTGAATGGTGTCGAGATCTTTTTGTAAGAGCTCTGAAACGGAGAGGAATGTCTCTAGTAGTGGGATCTTCGAAGGTTCGATGAAAGGAAGATCTTTTAGTGGCATAGCAAGATTCATCACGAGCCCCGTTTCCCTCCCTCTCCATTGTTTCCAATGGTCGATATCTTCTTCTTTGAGGCTGAATTTTTCTTGGAATTCAGGGAGCTGAAACAAATCGAATGGTTCAATTGTCGATAAATTTTTGAGGATGTGTTCAGGAATGGGAAGGTCAGTGACTGCAAAATGGGGAAGTTGACTTTCTTTGCTTCCAAATACCATTTGGATATGGGGGAAGTAGGGGGCGATTTTCGGTGCGAACACCCCAATTTCTCGAGGGGAAAGGTGGGGGTTTTTATAAAAGAGCTCCATCATGTTATTGTAGAGGATTTCCACTTCTCTCAATTTTGAAGGGGAGGAGTGTAGAGAAATGCCTGCCTTTTCGCAGTTCAGGAGGGAGTCTCTCTCTTCAGGGTTCACAAGTTCGAGGAAGTCGTTTTGGATCGATCCGAGAAGGGTAGGGGGTGAGGGTTCATAAATTTCTTCAAAAGGGATCCCCCGATCGAGGAAGTAGGTGAAGAGGTCTGTCCCTGATGAGACGAGGTTGGCGAGGAGGGGGTTTCTGTTTCTCACGTAGCGGTCGAGGGCATCACACTCTTCAGCTTGGACCCCTTTCTTTTGGAAATACTTTTGCAAAGAGACCCTTTCTCGATCTGTTGAAAGGTCGCCCCAGTAGTATTCACTCGGGGAGAAGAGGTAAAAGCTCGTTTCCCAAGCTTTTTCAATCGCCTCGAGGGCTTTTTTCATCGCGGGAGGGATGGCAGAGATTTGAAAAATGTGTACTTCAGCAGGGAATGGGGGGCTCTTTTGGAACGATTTTTGCGATAGGGAGGGCCAGAAGGAGAACATTTCATCCCACAAGATGGTTTGCCAGGGGCTTTTGCAAGCAAGGTTGTGGAGATCGTATGTTTTAAAGGCCTTGGCAAGAGCTCTTGCTAGGTCAGGGATTTTTTTGAGATCGCCGTCAAGATAGTGGTCTAGTGGAAGAAAGGGCTCTTCGCCGAGATGTTTTTGGATCGCCTCTTCGAGGTGGAGAGCTAAAATCCCCTCCCTAGGGAATTTGACAATCTCATTTTCTTCAAGTGAGAGAAAGTATTCGATCAGGCCATGGAGAGTGAAGAATTGGAGCCCTACCGCTGAGTTTCTCTTCATCGCAAAATGCTCCATGAGGAGATCTTTGACCCTTCTATGGGGGATGACGACGAATTTTTTTCTCAGAGGAAACCCTTGCTCCGTAAACAAACCCTCCTCGAGGAGGTCTAGAAGACGAGTGCGGGAGTTGCTCAAAAAAAGGTGCTTCATCTACAATCTATCCATGGCGTTACAACAAGCATTGAGATCGATTCCAGCGCGCCCCCTCAGTTTAAACCGAGGGACAGGACGTATCAGCCAACATGGGCTGGGGTTCTTGAATGGAGCGCAGTTCCTCGGAGCTCTCAATGACAATCTGTTTAAGTTCCTCAACATTTTTCTTTTGATCGACTACTACGGCGCCGCTGCCTCGACAGAAGTACTCTCCTGGGTTGGCCTTTCTTACGTAGCCCCTTTTCTCTTGTTTTCTTCGATGGCTGGTATTTTAGCAGATCGCTTTAGTAAACAAAAGTTGATTGTTATATTAAAGGTTGCAGAGATCGTCATCATTGGAGCGAGCTATTTTGTATTTAGCGCAAAATCTCCGATAGGATGCTACCTTCTCGTCTTTTTACTCTCTTCCCACTCTGCTGTCATGGGGCCACCGAAGTATAGTATCATTCCAGAACTTGTGAAAAAAGAGAAGATCTCGAAGGCAAATGGTTTTGTCACCTCGTTTACCTACCTTGCGATCATCATTGGAACCTTTCTCGCCTCGTTCCTCACACAAGTGTCGGGGAGAAATTTCCTCTTTTGCGTCACATTTTGTATGATTGCAGCCATTATTGGATTGGTTTGCGCACTCTATATTCCTCATACAGAGCCAAGGAAAAATAAGAAAAAGATCAGAGTGAACTTTGTTTCACAGACCTATCAGACGCTCAAACTTTGTAGAAGAACACCCCTTCTCCTTCTCACTGTTGTGGGATCAGCCTTCTTCCTTTTCGTCGGTGCATTTTTGCAGTTGAATATCATTCCGTTTGCTATTGAGAATCTCGGTTTGAGTGAAATTGGAGGAGGCTATCTCTTCCTTGGAAGCTCGATCGGTATTGCAGCAGGAGCGGCCATTGCAGGAAAACTCTCTAAGAAAGGGATTGAGCTTGGACTTGCCTGCTTTGCCTCTTTCATGCTCTCCTTATTCCTCTTTTGCCTTCCGATGATGAATACCCCTCTCGGAGCTGCTGTTACCTTGGCATTACTTGGTTTCTCAGGTGGATTGTACGTGATTCCGCAAGAGGCTTATATTCAAACAATTAGTGCCTCTGATACGAGGGGGCAGATTGTAGCTGCTGCGAATTTCCTCAGCTTTGTGGGAGTTCTCTTGGCCCCTATTTGCCTCTTCATCTTTGGCAAGGTGCTCCACGTTTCGGCGAGCTTTGGTTTTGCAGTCATAGGCCTTGTGATCTTCTGCACCTCCTTTTGCATGATGCTGAGACTTGGTGGGATCTTCTGTCATTATTTTTCGAAGAAATGTCTTCAGCCCTTTTTCGAGATGCATCTTGTAGGATCTCCGTTGCAGTTTAAAGAGATGAGAGTGGCGCTCCTCAGCACAACGCTCTCTTGGAAACAAGTCGCTCTCCTACTTGGAGAAAACCCAGCGATGCACCTCTTCATTGTCAAAGATATGCCATCGGCTCGCGATGCTTGGATTTCTCGCTTTGCGAACATCGACTTCCTCTACTACAGAAAAAATTCTGAGCAGGAGATGCTCAAACTCGTGCAAAGGCAAGCAATTGGAGCTGTTCAGCCCTTCTTTGTCTTCACTTCACAAACAGCCCTTGTGCACTTCTACCAAAGTGCCTACTTCAACCTTCTCAAAGATGAGCTGGACTTTCAGTTCCGCTACGTCTCGATCAAGCACAAGAGTCACTTTAAGCCCTCTTTTGGCAAGTTCCTGAAGAGAACACAGATCACTTATCTCTTCGAGAATAAGAATCCTGCTCTCACACCTTCTTCTTAGAAACTGTAGCTTAGTTCGTGGAAAATCTCTTACAGCTCATCTCTTCATCGTTTAACAAAGCGAACTAACTCTATAGGCTTTGGGCTCTATATTGCTGGGCAGGCAATCTGCCACAGCTTCTTCGAAGCTTTGGTGATAGAAGAGAGATCTAGCCCTCGTCAAAGGGTCGAATCTTTGTAGGATCAGCTTGGGTATAGTGATTTGAATATAAAATTTTAATCATCTGTAAATCTCTAAAAAAGTACTATCGATCGTTTCCGCAAGATTTGAGTAGAATTTG
>CAZZMO010000006.1:0-69523 GCA_964655475.1 uncultured bacterium | reverse complement strand
AGAATGCTCCTATGAACCGCTTTATGTTAGGAAAGATCATGGCGGCTCAAGAGGTGTTTCGAGAAAGGGGGGCTGCTATTGCCTATCCATTTTTAGCGTCGCCAGATTGGGCTGATCCTCGGTTATCACCACCAGCACGGATTAATAGCTTCGATAATTACGAGGAGCCTTCTAGGTCAAATCCAAATGGGCCGGCTCGATTTGCTGTTGGGGATCGATTTATTGTGAGTGCTGTTTGTTACCCTTTTACTGCAATCTATGGATTTTCTTTCTACAATACAATGGTTGCAGTAAACAAACTCTACTTGCAACATACGAGCCAAAATTCGAATGCTATAGTCATGAATTCTGTTGGACTCGGGGACTATCTTTTGAATAAGATTCGGGAACTACCTAATGGATCAGAGCGGCAAGAACTGGTTGGTGTTATGGTCTATTTAGTGACAAATGGCTTTTTTACGGCTGAGCGTATTCATGCTCTTTACCCAGATGTTGAAGCTGATATCTCTCACGCAAAGGAGACTGGAATAGAACACGAAAGCATTTTACCTTATCCTCTCATGGGTGTAGCGCCCTTTAATCAGGCAAGAAATAATGGACCCGCAGGGCCTATGCCATCTCGCTATCCGCCACTGACAGATAGAGCACCTCCGGGATTTGAAACTTCGACTGTTCGAAGATTAAGCTTGGGGAACTGTCTTTACAAGCCTGAGTTTTTCAGAGCCAATAAGACTAATCCTATGACTGGAGATGTGACGGATCGAGTGACAGATGAGGAAATTCTAATCAATCGGAACATTACCTTAGTTATCATATCCAGAATGAGCGAAAGCGAATAAGTAGTAAACAAAACCCCCTCAGATTGAGGGGGTTTTTAGAAAGATTATTGGTTTTTATCTTCAGCGTCGAGGATTTCTACTTCTGCTTCCTCGATGTGGTCTTTATTAGACTTCGGCGGTTCAGCTGTTTGAGGACCCGCTGCTTGTGGGCCTGCTTGTTGCTGTTGTTGCATTGATTCGCCGATTTTTTGGACCTTTTGTTGAAGGGCCTCTTTTCCTTTCTTCATTCTCTCGATATCTCCAGAGTTGATGTCCTCTTTGAGAGAATCGATGGAAGATTGGATGTCACTCTTGATGTTCTGAGGGACTTTTTCTCCATGCTCTTTCAGGGCTTTTTCAGATTGGAAGACGAGAGCTTCTGCTTCGTTCTTGACATCGACCACTTCCTTTCTCTTTTTATCTTCTTCTTTATGAGATTCAGCATCATTCACCATGCGCTGGATTTCATCTTCTGAAAGACCGGAAGAGGCTTCGATGCGGATCTTCTGCTCTTTACCGCTAGTTTTATCTTTTGCAGAGACATGGAGGATTCCGTCTGCATCGAGGTCAAAGGCTACTTCAATCTGAGGTGTGCCTCTCGGTGCTGGAGGGATGTCAGTCAAGTCAAAACGGCCGATTTCCTTGTTATCTTTTGCAAATGAACGCTCCCCTTGAAGAACGACGATGGTCACTGCTGGCTGGTTGTCTGCCGCTGTTGAGAACACCTGTTTCTTCTGTGTAGGGATCGTGGTGTTGCGGTTCACAAGTGGAGTCATGACGCCACCGAGGGTCTCGATTCCAAGTGTGAGTGGGATGACGTCGAGAAGGAGAACATCTTTTACATCTCCTACTAAAACGCCCCCTTGAATTGCTGCACCGATTGCAACCACTTCATCTGGGTTTACCCCTTGGTGTGGCTCTTTTTTGAAGATCGATTTCACCATGGCTTGTACTGCTGGCATTCTGGACATACCACCGACGAGGATCACTTCATGGATTTGCTCTGGAGTCACGCCCGCATCTTTGAGAGCTTTTAAGCAAGGCTCTTTGGTTCTTTCGATGAGAGGGTGGACAAGGCTTTCGAGCTTGGCTCTTGTTAATGTGAGAGCTAAGTGTTTTGGCCCTGTTGCATCCATCGTGATGAAGGGTTGGTTGATCTCTGTTTGCTGTGTCCCTGAAAGTTCGATCTTCGCTTTTTCAGCGGCATCTTTGAGACGCTGCATCGCCATTTTGTCTTTGGAAAGATCGACGCCATGCTCTTTTTTGAACTCATCGAGCATCCAGTGCATGATCACGATATCAAAGTCATCTCCCCCGAGGTGAGTATCACCGTTTGTGGAAAGTACTTCGAAAACGCCATCTCCGATTTCTAGGATCGAGATATCAAATGTACCTCCTCCAAGGTCGAAAACAGCGATCTTTTGATCTTTATGCCCTTTGTCAAGGCCGTAGGCAAGAGCTGCAGCTGTTGGCTCAGGGATGATCCTTTTGACGTTGAGTCCTGCAATTCTTCCTGCATCTTTTGTCGACTGTCTTTGTGCATCGTTAAAGTAAGCAGGAACAGTGATGACCGCTTCTGTGATCTCTTCACCGAGGTAGGCTTCTGCTGTCTCTTTCATTTTGATAAGAACTTGAGCGCCAATCTCTTCTGGTGTGAATACTTTATCATCTACTTGGAAAGCTGCAGAACCTGTCGAGGAAGCTGCTACTTTATAAGGTACTGTTTGGATCTCTGATCCCACTTCTGAAAACTTTCTGCCGATAAAACGTTTTGCGGAGAAAATCGTCTTTTCTGGGTTGGTGACCGCTTGTCTTTTTGCCGATGTTCCTACTAAGCGCTCGCTCCCTTTAAAGGCGACGACGGAAGGAGTTGTTCTTGCCCCCTCGGCGTTAGCGATAACTTTAGCTTGCCCCCCCTCCATGATCGCAACACATGAGTTGGTTGTTCCAAGGTCGATTCCAATAATTTTATTACTTTTCTTTTTACTAGTCATGTTGATCTCCTCCATTAATAGGTTTGCCGGCTACTTTGACACGTGCGTGACGCACAACGCGGCCATTCTTTTCATATCCTTTGATAATTTCTTCTACGACAGTCCCTTCTTTGGCACCTTGTCTTTCTACTTGCTCAATGGCCTCGTGACGATGGGGATCGAAAGGGCGTCCTAAGCTATCAAAGGCTTTTACATCATAATCTGATAACACTTGTTGGAACTGTGCGAGGATCATCTGAAATCCACGCGACCAGTTCTTCACCTCATCAGAGGCTTTTTCTGCAAATTCTAGAGCTCTTTCAAATTGGTCGAGAGGGGAGAGAAACTCTGCCATGACGCGGTCAATAGCGAAGTTGATCGTCTGTTGTTTCTCTTCCTGGAGCCTTTTTCTCATGTTCTCCATCTCAGCGAGCTGTCTCAAATACTTATCTTTGTAGTCATCTTCTTCTGTAGCCTTGCGAACTTCAGGATGAGGGTGGGCCCCTTGCTCTTTCATGAGCTCCTCGATATTCGTATACTCTTCTTCAATTGGTTCTTCATCCTTCATACACTTTCTCCATAGGCTGGTTTTCAATCATCGATACCGTTTTGTAGTCGAGGATCTGTTGTCCTGGTTGACGGTAACTGAGTTTGTATTTGTACATACTACTGGTCAAATTTTCGCTGAGCAGTTTAGCAAATCGTCTTAAAACAGCAAACACTTTAGGGTATTGCTGCCGATCAGGGCCGAGCACAGCGATCGCTCCCACGGGTTTGTGGTTGATGAAATAGGGGATTGCTACAATTGAGCTCACATGGGGAGGGGGAATCAATTGCGCAAGATCGCTCCCGATCCAGTACTTCATATTTCCTGCTTGTAGCGTCTCTTGTAAAAGAGGGGTAATCAGTCGGCTGTTTTCGAAAATCGATAGAGATCCTGCGAGGGTAATCGGATCGTAAAATTCAGGATGACCTAAGAGTTTGCTAAATCCTGCCTTATAAATATCTTCTTGGTTGAAGTTCGTGTACATCACGAAGTGGCGGAGAATGATCTCATTGTAAGCGTTTTGAGCAAACGTTTCCTCTTCTGGAGAGAGAACAGGTTTATCAAGACCTGTCAAGCGGTGGTGGAAGTATTGCTCCATCCTCTTCAAGGAAAAAAGGGACATTTTATGTTCTGTGTAGAGGATCTCTGTGTGGACGACGCTGAAATCGGTGATGATCAAACAAAGAAGTCTCTTATCGTCGATGTTGACAAGTTTTACCTCTACAATGAAGTCTTGATCAAAGCGGGGTGAGGAAAGGAAAATCGCAGATCCTAAAAGATCAGAGAGTTTTTCTACCGATTGTTGGAAATAGAGGGAGAGTTCTCTCGTCTCTCTTAAAAGGGTGTCAGTGAGGAGGAATTCTTCATCTGGCTCTATATGATTAGTCTCTAAGTGCTCTTCTGCAAAAATTTTGTAGGCGGCATGGGTAGGAACTCTCCCTCCCGAAGCATGATGTTGAGCGAGGAGACCCTCTCTTTCGAGACGTGCAAAATAATTTCTAATGGTTGCAGAGCTGAGGCGGTCAAAAGCAGTCTCTTTCAGCGTATTGGAGCCGATCGGCTTCCCCGTTTCTAGGTAGAGTTTTACAAGGCCAAGCAGCACCTTGAACTCTCTATCTTCCTTGCCTTTACGCTTTTCTGGAATCATTGCTATCCTTCTTTTCCCCGATTATAGCAAGGGGGAAAAAGAAAGGCAATGATTTTTAGCACTCAAACTGCAAGATTGCTGAATTGATCCATAAATATTTCATTATCAATGAAATATTTTTTAGCACTTAAAGGGTGCTGGTGTCACAAGTGCGGGTTCTCTCATTCCACTGGTTGACTAAACAGGTGGAATCTTCCCAGTGACATCCCACTTCAGGAAAACATTCCGCTTCACTAAAATCTGAGCATAAGTGTGACATACAGTAAGAGAATTCCTCCCCTAAGGGGGTGATGATGCAACTTGGGATGTAGCCACTCGGGCATTCTGATTCTTCAGAATTGCTAGATGTTTCTTCCCATGCGGGTCTCGCCATAAGGACTCCTTAGATTTTCTAATGAGTATAGCAATTGAAGGGGCGAATTATTGCAACTCTTTGATTATGAGCGTCTAAAGTTGCTGAGATATTGAGCTTGAGGGTTGGTGATCATGCGGGAATAGGCAGCGAATACTTCATCACCATTTCGCTCTTCCAAGAAAACATCTTTGAAATGGCCATCCGTTCCAGGGGGGCCATTGAATTTCAAATGGCGCGTTTCCATCAACCGCGCTACTGCTTTTGCCACTTCTGGGGCGGCCTCTGTTCCAATGATGCGGTCTGTGTCTGTGCTAATGATGACTGCCCTACTTCCTGTGAGGGGTTTTGAAATGGAGCGGAGTTTTGCCATATTGTCGAAAAGGTCTGAGGAAAAACCAGCTTCACTTGCTCGAGAAAGTGTAGCTCCATCTTGAGAGCGGAGGGACTCCATTGCGGAGAGTCCTAACTGGTTGAGTGGCCATGCTTGCCTTTCAATGAGTGCAGACCAACGCTCAAAAGGATCTTCTAAGACCATATGAAAAGGGTCATCTTGGTAGGTCTTCCTGATGTTGATCACTTGTGTAGTTCCGCTGCAACGTGCTCCTAGCCAGATCTTATCAGGGCTATAACCCCAAACATCTCTCACTTGCTTGTAAACAGCGTCTCCATCGAGATAAAATCCTTCTTCTGTCGGTGGAAATGTGGTCTCTGAGAGACCTCTTGAATCAAAGAAGACGACATCTTTGCCAATGGCTAGGTGGTTAATGAGATATTCAGGCTCTGTCACATAATAATGGACATTCGGATGGAAGCGAACAATGACCTCTTTTGTTTCAGAGGGGGGGAGTGGGTTTGTTCCACATTGTAAACTAAATTGTACACATCTGAGTCCATCAACAGTGATTTCTCTCCAACCCATAGCGATTAGGTCATCTTTAAGGAGTTGATCAGTGGTAGAGATCGTTGTTAGGGTGTGTGTAGAACCTTTTCCAGTATAATAGTAGAAAGGATTCCCTTCTTGTAAAGTGACTTGCTTAGTTGAAAATGTTCCACCACGGCTTTTGACCGTTTCTCTAAACGCCTCTCCAGTGAAGCGCATCACTTCAATCATCTGATCATCGGCTGTCTTGATTTTTTCAATCGTCGCGCCGAGCCGCTTAAAGAGATCCTTTGTTTCAGCATTTTTTTGAAAATTGATATCAACGCCAGCAAATGTCTGTAAGATAAGACGCCCTATCATGCTGCTATGAAAGTTCGAGGGAAAAATAGTTGATCGGAGAAGTCTTGCAGCGAAGCCAAAACCTTGAGAGGCAGGAGGAGCTGATTCTCTCGAAGAGTCGGTGGGTAGTTCTAAAGGAGGGGTAGGGACTACCGCTTTATCTATATCAAAGAAGCCATCAAGACCTTTGATATCAGCTGGATAGGCCCCTGCTACTGGATTAATACTTGATGTCATCATATTACTCCAGATTTTATAATTCTTTACATATTCTTGTCAATTAGCGGAAGTTGCTGAGGTATTGAGCTCTTCCCCTTGTCATGATTTCTGTATAGGCAGCGTAAAGTGAAGCATCATGCAAGAATACATCTTCAAAATGGCCATCTTTTGTAGGATCTGTTCCTCTATGTTTGAGATGGTATGTCGCAGCGGTGCGTGCAGAGAGCTTCGCTACTTTTTCAGCAGGACCTTCTCCGATGAGTCTATCGGTATCGGTGCTGATGACGATGACACGTGAACCATCGAGGGCTCTTCTCGGCATTGATTGGAGTTTTCTGATGTTGTCGAATTGATCAGCGTAATAATCGATTTTGAGCTCTTTAGCTTTTTGTTTGGTGAGCTCATCTGATGTTTTTACTGAATCCATGACAGATAGTGCCATGGAGCTGATTGGCCATGCCTGGTAGGCAACAATATGTTCATATTTTTCAAAAGGAGTTTCGTAAACAATGTTGACTTTCTCGTCAAGATAGCGATGGCGGAGATAAGTGGCTTGAGTGCTCCCGCTACAGCGAGATGTGACCCAGATGTTTTTCCCTTCATATCCAAAGCTATGGCGCATGTGGTTGTATACAGCATCTGCATCGAGGTAGAGTCCCTCTTCAGAGGCGCTAAATTCAGTTCTGGAAAGGCCTCTTGTGTCGTAGAAGACTACATCTTGTCCCATTGCTAGGTGGTTAATGAGATACTTTCTTTCAAACGAGTAATAGTGGACGTTTGGGTGGCAGCGAAGAACGACATTTCTTTCACCCTCTTTAACGGGATCGGTCCCTAAACGGAGACTGAATTGGAACACCGTTTTTTTTCCAGCGTGGGTTTCTACATCAACCTGTTGCCATCCCATTTTTGTGAAGGCTTTTTCGAGATCTTTGTTTCCATTTGGATCGATGGTGGTTAATGTATGAGTTTTGGCTGAAGAGCCAGAAGCAAAGTAGTGTTTTGCATTCTCTTCGTCGAGAGTCACTCTGTATTCAAAAAAGTGTCCACCCATTTTTGCGACTTTGTCTTTAAAGCCCTCTTGTGTGACTCGGACGACTTCAATTTCTTGGTTATCTGCTGTCTTTACTTTAATCGCTTCGCCACCCATGACTTCCAAAGACTTCTTTCCTTCATTAATTCGATCCATGTCGATATCTGTATCGGCAAACGTTCTCAAAATCCAACGGCCAAACTCTGTTGTGTGGAGAGACATGGGAAAGACGGTAAAGCGGAGGAGAAGTTCGCAAAGGAGCTGACATGGGTAGGTAATGGGGAAAAAGAGATAGTAAAAAAATATTTTAACACCCTTTACGAAGAGATTCCACCCTTCTAAGGGAGGGGTTTCGTTTGTTAGAGGGGTAATGGTATCTTCCCTTTCAGGAAAGGGTTTAACTCTTGCTTGCTCGATCTGAAAGCGTTCATGACTGTTTTGGATTTGTTCTGGGTAAACACCTTTATCAGAGTTTATGCTTGATGTAGACATAATTATCCGTAATTTAATTGAAAGATGTTCAATTATATCAGGTATTTATGTAGAAAACAATAGTATTAAATTCTTTAATATGTTGATTGTATGGCTGTTAAAGCGATCGTGTAGATAATATCTTCGACTAGAGCGCCTCTGGAGAGATCGTTGACTGGTTTGTTAAGTCCTTGAAGCATAGGTCCAAACGCATATATATCGGCACTTTGCTGGACTGCCTTATAGGTGGTATTCCCTGTATTGAGGTCGGGAAAGATGAATACGGTGGCATGACCTGCTACCTTCGAGCCAGAAGCCTTCTTGGCGGCAATGGCCTCATCGTAGGCAGCATCATATTGGAGAGGGCCATCTACTAAGATATCGGGCCTTTTTTGTTTGATGATCTCGATCGCTGCCCTCACCTTGTCCACATCAGCCCCTGAGCCAGACTGGAGGGTGCTGTAGCTAATCATTGCGACTCTTGGATCAATCCCGAAGAGAGAGGCTGAGTCTGCGCTTTGGATAGCAATTGCTGCGAGCTCTTCTGCATTCGGGTTTGTATTGACGGCGCAGTCGCCATAAATGAGGACTTCAGTTTCGAGGCACATAAAAAAGATCGAGGAGACAATAGAGCTCTCTTTTTTTGTCTTGATGATCTGCAGTGCTGGGCGGAGGACATCGGCGGTTGGAGTTTGTGCTCCTGCGACGACTCCATCTACTTCCCCTTTGTGGAGCATCATCATCGCTAAGATGATATTATTTTCGAGGTAGTCGCTCGCCATTTTTGGTGTGACTCCGCGGTGGCGACGCAAGTAGACGAGATCATCTACGTAGCGCTCCCTAATTTTAGCAGGGTCGAGGATGGTAATCCCTTTAGCAAGGGTGAGGGAGATAGAATCACATAAGATCCTGATTTTCTCCTCGTCTCCGAGAAGGGTGATGTTGGCAATCCCTTTCTCTTGGACAATGGAGGCGGCTTCTAAGACGCGGATGTCTGTCCCTTCAGGAAGAAGGATGTGCCGTCTATGATTTTTTGCTTTTTCCATGAGCGAGTAGCGAAAAGCTGCTGGGGTCATATGACGCTCAATTTGTTTTGAAGGGAACACGCGGATCCAATCTTTTTCGATATGCTCTGCAACATGCTTTCTCGAAAGAGCCCTTCGCTCTTCATCATCTTGTGGGATCACGTGGCGGTTAAAGCCTTCGAGTTTTACACAGGTTGTGTAGCTATCACTTTCTGTAGAAAGGACAGGAAGGCCAGATGCAAAAGCGGCTTCACAAAGGTGAAAGACATCTTTTGGGATCGTGAACCCTCCTGTTAAAATAATCCCAGCGAGCTTGGTAGAGCGGAGTTCGGCAAGACATGCAGCGATCAAAATATCGACTCGATCCCCTGCCATGACGAGAAGAGATCCAGGTTTTAAGGCATG
The DNA here is from genome assembly GCA_964655475.1 of uncultured bacterium. GTDB lineage: Bacteria > Chlamydiota > Chlamydiia > Chlamydiales > VGMA01 > VGMA01. The sequence goes on along the minus strand of CAZZMO010000006.1, from coordinate 60,314 downwards.
GATCATGTTGTGGACATGGCGGCCACCGAGTGTAATGTGTTGCACTCTTCTGGTGTCGATCTCTCCTTGATTGATGACGGTAAGGGGAGCGTAGGAGAGGAGGTCTTTCATCCGAAATGCGAGGAGCTCTGACTTCCATGGGATCTGCCCTAGGATGGGGAGTGGAAAGGAAACTTCTTCAGGGTGTTTGATTTTATTCACGATGCAACCGAGCACTGGCATCCCTTCATAGTCGTGGATGAAGAGGGGGATGTTGAGGGTGAGGGTCACAAAAATAATATGGGCATTCAAGGCTCTTGCAATTGTTCTATTGAGATGGCCTGTATGGGAGGGAAGTCCTGGAATCAAGAGCACGTCGGCAGATTCTTTTTTGACTTCTTTAATGCAAAGATCGAGAAGGTCATCGAGTTTTCCTTCTGCATGGAGGGCGGCAAGTTCTTCGATCGGAAGGTCGACGACTTTATTCATGATCCCTTGAGAAAGGAATGCATCAGATAATCCTCTTGCAACGGATGGGAGTCCTGTTCCAGGACCTGCTGGGATTAGCATGATGAGAGAAGACATGCAACCTCCTTCATGATCATTTTCTCTTCGTCGGTGTGGATGACCCAGACGCCAGGATCTGCTTTTTCAGAGATGAGTCCATCGCTTGAGCGGCCATGTTCTTGATTTTTAGAGCAGTCGACAGTGAGTCCTAAAAAGGAGAGGCGTTTGATTGTTTTTTCTCGAATTGCTGCGTCATTTTCTCCGATTCCTCCTGCAAAAATGAGGCCATCAAAGTTTCGAAGAGAGCTTCTAAATCCAGCAATGGTTTTTGCCAAGCGGTCGACGAACATGTCAATAGAGAGTTTGGCTCTTGGGGATTTGTCGTCATGAATATAGCGCATATCATTGGATATCCCTGATATACCAAGGAGTCCCGATTTTTGATTCAAGAGGGAGATGATCTCATCAGAAGAGGTTTCTTCAATATGAGCCAGAACGTCAACAAGGCTTGGGTCGATGCTTCCTGATCTTGTCCCCATCATGAGCCCTTCTAAGGGGGTAAATCCCATGGAGGTATCGACGCTGATCCCTTTTTCGACTGCAGTAACGCTTGCCCCATTTCCAAGGTGGGCTATGAGGAAGGAGGAGTCTTTTACCTCTTTTCCTACTTTGCTTGCACCCTGGATGGTGAGGTATTCGTGACTGATGCCATGGAAGCCGAAACGGCGGATGTTGTGTTTTTCGTAGTAGTGGTAGGGAATCGGGTATATGTGCGCATAAGGGGGGATTGTTTGGTGAAAGGCGGTGTCAAAAACAGCAACATTCGGCACATCGGGAAAATGGGTCTTCATCTCGAAGATTCCAAGGAGGTTCGTTGGATTATGAAGAGGGGCTAGTGTGCTACATTTCTCAATTTTATCGAGAACATCAGCGTTGATGAGGGTGGGCTTTTGGAAATAAGAGCCCCCATGAACGACTCGGTGGCCAATCCCTATTAGTTTATATCCTTGATCTATATGCTCTTGAATGATGGTTACTACTTCTGATAGAGAGGAGACCATTTGTTTGAGGAGGAGCCTTTCTTCTTTCTGATCGAATAGGGAGAATTTGATGGAAGAGCTTCCACAGTTGAGCACTGCAATGATCATACGATCTCCTTCAGTACGAGGGGGAGAACGTCGACAATGGTTGGGGACCAACCGAGTCCTTTTTTATAGATCATATAAGAGGCGATGTGGCAAGCGATCGTTGCTTTCTTTTGAATGTCAGGAAGATTTTTCAAGATCCTCTCTCCAAATTCTTCTTTGAGAAGGGGAGGGTGATAATCGAGGAGACAGCGGATCAGTGGGTGATCGGGATCGGAGGGAAGTTCTGTTGGCATGAGATAATCGAGGATTTGGTAGGTGTAGGTATTGATCTTTTTCGAGATGTGATCAGAGAGCTCGGTGAGGGATTTTTTCGTCATGGAGTGGGTTTTAAGGAGAAGATTCGCTTCTAGTAAGGCTTTATGTTGGATGTGGGCAAGAATTTCTGGCATCAGTTTGGGTTTGAGTTCGACAAATTCCTCTTCAGATAAGATGAGTCCAATCGATACTTCTAAGGATGAACAGATCACCCCACCTTTATTCGCAGAGCTATCTTTAATGATGATAACGCCCCGTTTTTCTAAAGCTTCTCTTGCTTCTGGAGTAAGGTAGAGATTAGCCCCTTCTACAATCGCTTTTGAGGTGGGAGTCCCTTTATCATCGAGAAAGTCTTGAAAATTTTGACCGTTTAATGTGCGGGGCCTACCACCTGCAGGAATGAAAATGTCCGTTTTGACTTGATGAACGTTATTTCGGTAGATCTGATGCCACTCATTACCTGAAAGCCAATGTTTTTCGAGTTTTCCATTCTCATTCTTCCAGAGGAGGGTGAGTTGCTGATACTCATTTTCATCTTTTCTCGTTTGTGTATCGAGAAGGAATCCTCCTGAAGAGAGTTTTTCAGGTGGATAGTGGGAAATGGGTTTCCCTGCCTGGAATAATTTGGCGAGCTCTTCTAAAGAAAGTCCATTTGGATCGTGGATTGTTCCTGATCCATCAGTGATCGCGAGAAGTTTTGCGGTATTGGGGTACAAGCGGTAGAGATTATTGATCTGATTTCCGGCGACATCCCCGTCAGGGCCTCCAGAGATTTTGATCGTGAATACATCTTTATTCGGATTGATCCCGATGTATTCTAATGCCTTATGCATGTAGACGTTCACTCCGAGAGAGGTTACACCATACTCTTTGTGATTGATACCAATGAGAGGTTTACTCGAAATGAAGGCTTTACCTGGTTTGTAATCGACCTGCTTAGCATGCATCGCAATCCATTCGATCATATTATTGTGCATGTTTTCATCAGGACCGAGGTAGATGTATTCAGGGGTGTTCCAATAGTCAATTACATCTTTTGCTTTGAGTTTTCCATCGTCGTAGCAATTGATCAGGGTAAGCAAGCTGTGAACGTAGGCTCTTTGGCTGTGGTAGAGGTAGACGAGACGCTGTTCATTTTGAAAGGTTTGTACTTTTTCGGCGATCAATTCTTGGGGCGTTTCTGCTTGGATGAGCTCATTTTGATAAATCTGCGCCTCTACTTTCAGATCGTCAAAGGGTTCGATAAAGATGACCCCTTTGGCGCCCCCTTCAGGGATGTCTTTGTTCTTTTTTTGCTGAGTGTAAGAGAGGTTGTAACATTCTGAAAAGATGTTGATCCTCTCCCATGCAGCTTGTTCGGGCCTGTAAGGAAAAATGGTGCGGAGTCCACCGCGAGAGAGTTCTTTAAAGCGGATGTGGAAGCCGATGAAAGAGCGCCCTTTGATGAAAAAAATCGCGAAGGGAAGTTCAGGGAATTTCTCTTTTCTAGCGTATGGAGCTGTGTCTAAATATTTTGGATCAACGCGAAAACTGTGTGCGCTTTTATTTGTTCGATAGAAGTTGGTTTTCAAGGTGAAGTGGACAAAATTCATCATCGCCCGGAGAATGTTTTGCCGTCTTGTATCGAGGATGATGTTTCCTGTATCGAGTTTTTCAACAAGGGTCAAGAACTTTTCCCTCTCCTGCTCATATGCTCTGATGTCATGCTTTTGAGGGTGGAATTTGTATTCGAAGGCTTTACAGAGTTGAATGGTGAGTTCAGGATGGCGGCAGAGCCCCTCTTCAATATTGAAAACAGAATAGATGTTGCTATCAGCATGGAGGAGAAATTGATGGACAAAGTGGACGGCTGACCGTAAAAAATTGGCGAGATTGCCGCGGACAGGGATCTTTTCGATGAGATCTTGATCTTCAAAGTACTTGAGTGTGGCGAACTCTTGAAGAAAATCATCGATATCAGTGACTTCCCATGCTGCTTTATTCTTTTGACCATGAATCGCAAGTGACATGACGATGATGCTTGAGCCTGAGTAAGGATCGACATAAGAGGCGTTTACCCGTTTCATCACAAGCTGATGGCGATCAATCATTTTAGCTAGACGGTAGAGGAAGTTGTACTTCGGGGTGTTTTTCCAAGCGAGGACGATTTGGAGAGAGGGGATTTCCCTCTTTTGCCAATCTTCGTTGTAGCGCACTTCATATTGAAGATTATCTCTTTCTTTGGCTCTTAAGAACATCTGGATCGCTAGGACGAGCCTTTCTGTATTCATCGTTCTTAAGAAACGGGGCCCTAGTTTTTCTAAGATCTTCTCAAATTCTTCCTCAGAGAGTTCTGGAAACCTCTCTTTGATCGAGAGATGGGGAGCGGTGTCTGCTTTTTGCTGCTCCACTCCTGTAAAATGGATGATGGCAATTCTTAAAGGGGTGTGGCCGCCAGGGAGGGGAGTGTCAGAGATGTATGTTTGGTAGTTTCGAATTCCAAATAAACTGAAGTGTTTCAAGATCTTCACGTCAGCATCAGCACTATCTAAACAGAGGACGATGGAGCAGCTCGGGAAGTGGATCTGAGTGAAATTCCCTTGTAAGTGCAGCCCCATGAGGCTATGTGCGATCGTTCTAAGGTGGGAAGACTCAAACTCTTCAAAAAGAAGAGGAGGCATGTGTTCTTCGAGCCACAAATAGTACTGTTGGAAGAGTTTGGACTCTTCCTGCATCGCTTTTTTTAATTCTTCTGCTGATAGCTTAGACATTTACAACCTGGTAGTCTCTCGCTTTACTTTCAACATACGGATTATTCTATTTTCTGCGAACGATATTATTTGCGAAGGAGGCGGAGGCTGTTGAGACCGACAAGGACCGTGCCCCCTTCATGGAGGATCACAGCGCACCAGAGGGGAATATAGCCGAGAAGGGAGGGGGTTGTTGCAAAAAGGATGACGATCAAAGCGAGGGTGATGTTTTCTCGAACAATCCTCATCGTCTTCTTTGATCGGCGAAGGAGCCATGAAATCGTAGAGAGGTTGTCTTGAAGGAGCACGATGTCTGCCGCTTCAATAGCTGTCTGACTTCCCATTTTCCCCATTGCGATCCCGACGGTCGCTCTTGCAAGGGAGGGGGCATCATTGATCCCGTCACCTACCATCACGAGAGGGGCCCTGTCGCTGAGCTCAGAGATGATGTCGAGCTTGTCGCTCGGTTGAAGATCTGAATAGGTCTCATCGATCTCTAGCTCTTTTGCTACATAGTCAGCATTTTCCTTGTGATCTCCCGTGAGCATCGCGATCTTGAGGTGAAGCTGATGTTTTAAAGAGGAGACCGTTTCACGCACTTCTCGGCGAAGTTCATCTTGGAACCAGAAGGTGACGATCGAATCTTTTGCATAGAGCACTGTTTGAAGGAGCCCTTGGCCACCCTTTTTCTTGTCCCAACTCTTGCCAATCTGTTTTTCAATAAAGGAGCTTCGACCGATAAAAACAGGCTTTCCATCGACAAGACCAGAAATGCCGTTGCCGGGGACTGCCTTGATCTGATCGATAGATTTTGGTGAGAGTCTTAAGCTCGCTGCTTGATTGATGATCGCTTGGGCAATGGGATGGACGACGGCACTCTCAAGACCGGCTGCGATCTGAAGTGCTTCTTTTTCAGAGATGGGTGTGGCGCCATTCAAGGAGAGGATTTCAAATTTAGAGAGAGATAAGTTCCCAGTTGTGAGGGTTCCTGTTTTATCAAAGGCAATCGTCTTACACGTTGCAAGAGCATCGAGTGTCGTTCCCCCTTTGAGTAAGATCCCTTTTCTTGCGCAGGCGCTGATAGAGCTCAAATAGGCGGTCGGTAGGGCAATGATGAGGGCGCAAGGGGATGCGGCAATGAGGAAAGCCAGAGCTCGATAAATCGATCCCTCCCTTCCTAAGTAAGAGATGTCAGGGAAGAGAAAGGGGAGGAAAATCCCAAAGCTGAGTGAGAGGAGGATGATCGTAGTGGCGTAGCGGCTGCTGAACTGACTCAGAAACTTTTCGAGTTTTGGTTTTGCACTCTGCGCTTTGGTGATGAGTTCAATGATTCTCGCCAGTGTCGAATCAGAGCTCGTCTTCGTCACTCTGATCTTGAGGGTTCCATCGAGATTGAGCGCTCCTGCATGCACTTCATCTCCCACCTCTTTACTCACAGGAACACTTTCTCCCGTAAGGAGCTTTAAGTCGACGAACGAGGCACCTTCTGTGACAAAACCGTCGAGAGGAATCACTTCCCCTGCTTTAATCAGGAGTGTCGTATCGAGTGCAATTTCCCGGACCGATTTGGGGTAGGATGTTTTGCTCGATTCATCGTAAACAATTGCCATTGTGGGGGAGAGTTTGTGGAGGCTATTGATGGCGCTCTTCGTTTTATGAGTCACCATGTCAGCCATCGCCTCTGATAGGGCAAAGAGTACGAGAAGGAGACCCCCTTCAAGCTCACTACCGATCAGCGCTGATAAAAAGGCGGCCAACGTCATCAACACATCGATGTTGATGTTGATCTCTTTTAGATCTTCGACTGTCTTAATGAGAGCGGGAATCCCTGACAAAAAGTAGACAAAAGTGAGGAAAAACAGCGATAGGTTCCGATCGTAAAAGCGACAACCAAAAGCGATAACCAAAAAAACTGCTGAAAGAAGAGAGGTCTTTAAGAGGAGATGCTTCGCCCAGTTTCTCGACTGCGTCTTTAAAAACGGGTTCGCAACATCTTCGTTTCCTGAAGCAAAGTATTCATACAAAGAGCTAACAGGATCACTCATGACCATAATTGAATCAGAAAGTAAGTGGTTGTGCTAGTTAAAAAGACCAGGCCCATATTCCAAATGAGAAGAGGTAGGGCTTCGATCCGCTCAATTTTTGTCGCAATGTAGGAAGAGGTCATGACAGTTAGATAGGCAGCAATCCAGATGCCCCATAGAGGAGCAAGGAGATAGCCGATGAGAAGAACACACATCGCTAAGAATGCCCCTACACCAGCTCCAGCTGCCTGTTGCAGAGGATGGTCGCAGCTTTCAAGCTCAGTGCCAAGTTCCTCTTCGAGCATCACGAGTAAGAGTTTGTGATCGTCTGACATGAGAACATCGATGACCCTGTCGAGAAGCTCTCCTGAAAACCCTTTCGCTTTGTAAAGAGCTTTGAGTTCTGATCTCTCTTCATCAGGATTTGTTTCAATCTCATGCTTTTCTTCTCCCATCAAACGGCTGAGTCTCGAAAGGCGGGACCAACCAATCGTCGCACCTCGTCCCATTTTCCAAAGGAGCCATCCAACCAAAAATGCTCCAAAAATAGACAAGAGCTGCCACTTATCAGTCACCAATCCAAAACCATTCAGGACAATCCAGAGGAGAAGAACAGCAATCGCCGTCTCCTTCGCCGCATCATTTGCCGATGACAAATACCCCGGCGACTCTGTACCGTGATCCTCTTGCGAAGCTTGATGCCCACGCATCCTTGCCTCTTTTAGATGACCGAGTACATCGTGGTTTTTGAAGTGGGATTTCCTGTTGTGCATAATCTCACACTCTACCATAATATCTTTTTTAGCGCAGTATCCTTTTACGAAGCGAGTTCCTAGAATGTGGACCAAAGTGGCCATAAATCTTGTTGGTTTTATTGTACCCTCTCTCGTGTTTGGTCACTTTCTTGTTACGCTTACCGATCAGCTGATCGCAGCATGGAAATCAAACAGCAAGATGAGGAAGTGGGGTGCAACGACTGGCATGTTCGTTATCATTACCAGTATTTTCAAATATATTTATCTCTTTACTTCTCGACTGTAATTTATAGAGGATAAGATATGTGGAAGCAGGAACTTCTAAATACCATTATCGACTTGTCGAAGATCTTTATCCCAGCGCCTTTTTTCGGCTATATTATTTTTCTTCTCGCTGAGGCAAACATTAAAGCATGGAAGCTTCGGCTAAAATGGAAAAAATGGCTGCTCGGTAGTGCCATCTGGATGCTTGTCATAGTCTACACCAAATACCTCATCTATCTACTCGAGTAAATATCGAGAGGGCGCTTTGCAAGAGCCTTTGGCTCTTTTTAGGCTCTCATTGAGAGCCTAAAAGGCTTGGAGAGCCAAGCGCAAAGCGGCCCGGAGTGCAGTGGGTATGCCGAGGGTATTCATGAAATTGAGGAGTGTGAAATGTCGATATTGATCATTCGGGGAATGGCAGTGTTTGGATTTGTGAGTTCATTTTTGGTGTTTGGATGGATTGTGCAAGGATGGATCTTGATTTGCTGTAAAGATTTTGTGGGATTAAAGAGATGGCAAAGGTGGATATTGACAAGTGTAGGACTGTTTGGGCTCTTTTGTATGTTTCAGGTATTTGAGAAACTCTATGACCGGATTGGATAGAGGGGGGTGTTTTTCTGTTGTGCATAATCGGTGGGGTGGGGGATAATTTCTGACGAGCAGGGTATCATCAACCAGGTGTCTTCATGAAAAAAATTCTCTTGTTGTTTTTGTGTGTAGCGAGTGGGGCGTTTGCTGACGGCTTTTTCTTTATTTTGTACGACATGGGGGAGTCGGTGAATTTGGTCCCTGTGATTGAACGGCTTGTGGAAGATGGGGAAAAGGTAGAGGTGTTATTGCTTGGCACAGCCAAAGAGCGCTTTCAGCTACCGAAAGAGATTTTGTATGGGGAAGGATTGGCGCTCGCTGATCGCTTTGCCCTGGCTGATGAGAAGTACATCCAGGGGCTAGAAAATCATATCCAGTCGACGACGGTGGTGACAGGTGTTGCTTGCATGTTTGCAAAGCAAGTGCACGATGCGTTTCGAGGAAGAGAAGATGTCAGGGTGATTAGCTATTGGGATAACATTCAGGCGTCAGGTGTGAGTGATTACTTTAAAGTGGCGAGTGATGTGGCGAAGGCATCTCATGAGCTCTTGGTCCCTTCTGAAAAGACGAAAGAGGCTTTGCCGCAGGCAAAGGTGGTGGGATATCCATCGCTCGCCCCTGAGAAGAAGGTGGTCACCTACATCGGGAGTTTTGATGGTGAAGAGAGTTACAGAAAGGCTTGGAGTTGGTTTTCTCAGCTTTGGGCAGAATATGCAGGAAGTGACATCGATCTACTCTTCATTCCTCATCCAAAGAGTGGGGGTGGAAAGTGGGAAGAGGAGGAATTTGCGAAGGTGGGGCTCAAGCTCAACATCATGCCCTCTTCTCAGACGATGGAGCTCATCAAGACATCCCATCTTGTCCTTTGTGAAAGGACTTCAACAGCTGAAAAGGCGGCCCTTCTTGGCTGTCCTGTGATCCATGTACTCCCTCCTGGTGACGCATATACGACAACATTAATCGAGGCGGGGCTCACAAAACGGGCTACAACATTGAAAGAGCTTCAGAAGGCGTTCAGAGAAATTTATGAAGAGAGTTATGCAGGAAGGGCATTTCAAGCGCTTGGCATACCGGCAGATGGTCTTGATAGGACGATCGAAGCGCTTCGCTAATTAACGTGGTCTTAGTGCGTCGAGTCCGCCGAGGTAAGGGCGAAGCCCTTTAGGGATGATGACGGTGCCATCAGGCTGCTGGTTGTTCTCTAAGAGAGCGACCATGAGGCGCGATGTGGCAAGGCCTGAGCCGTTGAGGGTGTGAACGAGGTAAGGTTTTTCTCCCTCTTTCTTTGCACGGGTCTTGGAACGGCGTGATTGGAAGTCGGTGCAGTTGGAAACAGAAGAGACTTCGTAGTAGCGGTCTTGTCCTGGAAGCCACACTTCGATATCGACGGTGCGTGCGGCAGCAAAGGACATATCTCCCGTTACAAGGCACATATTTCTGTAGTGCATATCGAGAGTTTCGAGAACCTCTTCAGCAGAGCGGCTCATCATTTCAAAGATGGCAGGGCTCTCTTCAGGCTTTGTAAAGCAGAACATTTCTACTTTATTGAATTGGTGGACGCGGATGAGGCCTCTCTCTTTCGAGCCGGCAGCGCCTGCTTCACGGCGAAAGCATGGTGTCACGCTGATGTACTTGAGGGGTAGGTCTTCCTCGCTCAGGATCTCATCATAGTGGAAACCGTTAATCGATACTTCAGAGGTGGGGATGAGGTAGAGGTTGTAGTCTTCGTCTTGAATCTTGAAGAGTTGCTTTTCAAATTTCGGTAGCTGTCCTGATCCTGCGATGATCTCTGGTCTAACGAGGAGAGGGACATGAAGAGGTGTAAATCCATTTTTGACATGGATGTCGACCATGAGACGAAGGAGGGCCCACTCAATGAGGGCACCATAGCCTTTATAAACAGGCCAGCCACTGCCTGAGATTTTTGCTGCTCTTGCAAAGTCGAAGAGGTCATGAATTTCGCCGAGTTCGAGGTGGTTTTTGGGGGCAAAATCAAAGGTAGGCTTTTCTTTAAATTCTTTGATGCAGACGTTGTCTTTCGGGTCTGGAGAGACTTTGATGTCGTCGTTCGGAAGGTTCGGAAGATTGAGCATCAGGGCTTCGTACTCTTCTTCGATGATCTCGAGCTCTGCTGACAGGGTATGAATTGCCTCTTTGATTTCATCGATATTTTTCATCAGAGGGGCAATATTTTCGCCGCTACGTTTTTTCTCGCCAATGAGCTTCGATTTTATGTTGAGATTCGCTTGGTGGGTCTCGAGGATTGTTCGGGTGTCGCAGATTTTTTCGTAGAGAGCAAGCGCTGGCAGACAAGACGCGTCTGGGTCTTTATACTGGAGCTTCTTCTCTGCAAGCTGTGGATCTTTCTTGAGTACTTTAATGTCTAGCATAGGAACATCATGAAGAATTTTTCCTTTTTATACAATAGTCTTCTATGCTACACTGCCGCCATGAGATACCCAAAAGTTCAACAACCCCTTATTCTCCGCTATCATCGATTATTAGAAGCCTTTTCTAAGTCTGATGATGAAAGAGATTTTTTCCTCGACCGCGTCGAGGGCTTTTTACTTTTTCTCGATTCTGATAAGAACCAGGCCGATCTGGACCTTGGTGAGAAAGAGATTCTAGAGAATTCTGAGAGATATTGTGCTGTTCCGAAGCTAACCTACTATGAAACTAAGAAGTTCATGGAAGGGTTTGTCAACGAAAAAGTTTACGATATTGACGCAAAAGAGAAGCTTCTCGATATCATTGGTGCCAAAGAGGCTCGGGAAAACTTCTTGGAATTCATTTATGACCACTTGTCAGAGCTCGATAAATGGCAGCAGTATTACCACGAGAGATCGCGCGTTCGAATCATTGAGTGGCTCAGACAGTGTGAAGTGTTCTTTGTGTTCGAAGAAGACATAGAGCTCTCTAAGAGTGTCGTTGAACGATTGAAAGAACATAAGTTTGATGCGAAAGTGTCAAAAGAGCTCCAAAATGGGCGGGAAGCGCTCGTGATGAAAGCCAATACCTATTACTCCAACGAAGCGCTCAATCCAAGGCCAAAGAGGGGACGTCCTCCGAAGCAAGTCGCTAAAGTAGAACTGGAGCCACAGCTCACAGACGATATCTACACAACAGTTCCAGCGAGCCTTCGCCATTTCCTTTTCTCTCCTGAATACTCAAGCGGTGCAGTTTCATTCTCTGCGAAATTCGATACAGAAGCGCAGTTCCTTGCGAACATGAAAGGGACGCCAAGAATGAAAGTTGATACGAAGTTGGAAGTTCTCTCTCAGCGACTCGAATCGCTACGTCATCTTTCTCACCGCGTAAAAGATACAGATGAAGAAAATCCTTACGATGAAAGGATCCGCAAAGCGATCCATTCTGGCATGGAAGAAAAACAAATTGAAAGAGAGACCTCTCCGTCAGAAGAGGGGGAAAAGCTTTCGAAATTGTTTGAAGGGGCCCTACCTAAAAAGAGAGGTCGCCCTTCCAAAAAGGATGGGGAAGCGACAGCGAGAGCAAAAGTCAAGCATGTAACTCCGATTCAGTACAAGACAAAGAAGCCAAAAAAATAGCTCTCTTTCAAGTAAAGAGAGTGTGCAATCGAACGAGGATCCATGTTAAAACAGCTCTTATCGGTTGAATATCTTACAGACGTTTTGAGAGGGGTAATCAGGACTCGGCTTTTTGATGAAAAAGCCCTTCTTTTAGCGAAGCAAAATCAAGGGGGAACCTTCCACCTTTCCTCTCTCGGACATGAGATGGTCGGCGTAGTTGCCGGGACTCTGTTCACGAAAGGGAAAGATTGGGGTCTTCCTTACTACCGCGATCGGGGCTTTGCCGTAGGAATTGGCGCTGACTTAACAGAATTGATGGCAGCCTTTTTAGCGCGTGGGGTTCAAAACCATTCTGGTGGCCGGCAGATGCCGGAGCATTACTCTGATGCCAAACTCCGCCTCCCTTGCCAGTCGAGTTGCGTAGGGTCTCAATTTTTACAAGCGGTCGGAGTTGCCATGTCGGCAAAACTTCGAGGTGCTGATGAAGTGGTCTATGTTTCTGGAGGAGATGGTTCTACATCTCAAGGGGATTTCCACGAAGCTCTTAATTTTTCAAGCATTCACAAGTTGCCACTCATCATGACCATTCAAGATAATGAATGGGCCATTTCTGTTCGGAAAGAGGAACAAACAGCAGGTCTTTGCATTTCAAAAATGGCGAAGGGATATGAAGGGCTTGAGGTGTTCACCGTTTCAGGATTTGATGTAGAAAGTTTAACCAATGCCTTTTCCAAAGCGATCCAGAGAGGACGTGCAGGAGAAGGGCCTTCTCTTATTGTTGCCAAAGTGGCAAGAATTGGACCCCACAGCAGTAGTGATAATCCGAAGAAGTATAAATCTGCTGAAGATGAAATGAGAGATCTTGCCAAAGATCCTCTCGAAAAGATTAAAGAGTGGCTTGTAGAGGAAGGGATATTATCCTTTGCTGCTATTGCATCGATTGAAGAAGAAATTGAAAACGAGATGGAGATCGCACTTCAGGGAGCGCTTCATGTTCCCCACCCTGATCCAACACTTGGGATCGGAGATCTGTTCATCAAATCGGATATGGAAGCGACTCAAGAAGTGGGGCAGGGAGAGGCTGTCGTGATGGTAGATGCTCTCAATTTGGCCCTCAAAGAGGAGATGAAAAGAGATCCTGGCGTTGTCGTCTTTGGGCAAGATGTGGCTCATGGAAAAGGGGGCGTTTTTGGTGTGACAAGAGAGCTCACTGAACTCTTTTCTGACCGCCGCTGTTTCAATACTACTCTCGCAGAATCGACGATTTTAGGATTAGCGCTAGGCCTTGCGCTAGATGGAGTACATAAGCCTGTTGCGGAGATTCAATTTGCCGATTATTTGTGGACTGGGTTCAATCAATTAATCAATGAAATTTCGAGCTATTATTATAGAAGTAACGGTGTATGGAGTCTGCCGCTCGTTGTGAGAATGCCTTGTGGCGCTTACATTCAAGGGGGACCTTACCATTCACAAAATATTGAAGGGATCTTGGCTCACATCCCAGGAATTAAAATTGTGATGCCGAGTAACGCCTACGATGCGAAGTGTCTATTGAAGGCGGCCATTCGGGATCCAAACCCTGTGGTCTTTTTAGAGCATAAGGGGATCTACCGTCAGAAACGATTTGTCGCAAGGGCCCTTCCATCAGAAGAGGCTCTCCTTCCTCTAGGGAAAGGGGCGATTGTCAAAGAGGGGACAGATATTACTCTTGTAACGTGGGGCTATCACGTCATGCTCGGTTTCGATGTAGCTCAAGATCTCGAAAAAGAGGGGATTTCTGTCGAAGTGATCGATATCCGTTCGATCTATCCACTCGATGAAGAACTTCTACTTACATCTCTGAAAAAAACAGGGAAAATGCTCATTCTTCATGAAGCGGCAAAGACGGGAGGATTTGGAGGAGAGATCGCTGCTTTGATGGTAGAAAAAGCCTTTCAGCACATCGATGCCCCGATCAGAAGACATACCGGCGCGAATGCCGTAGTTCCTTACAGTAAAATTCTCGAAGACGCACAGCTCCCCTCGAAGGAGTCTCTAAAACGGGAGCTCCTCTCACTTGCCCGATATTAATTTTTCGAAAGTAGGGTCCGCAGGAATCATTCATCTCGATCGAGAGAAAAAACTGAACGCCTTGACTCCAGAAATGTTGATTCTGCTTCACGAAGAGCTCATCCGATTTGAAGCAGATGAGGAGATTCGTCATGTATTGATTTATGCTAAAGGGGAAAGGGCTTTTTGCTCAGGGTTTGATATCCGCTACTTTTATGAAGTGAAAGATCCTGAACAAAATGGAGAGTTTTGCTCTTATGAATACCGCGTCAACCAACAGCTCTTTCACTATTCAAAACCCTATATTGCCCTCATTGATGGAATGGTCATGGGTGGTGGCGTAGGCATTAGTCAACATGGACGCTACCAAATCGCTACAGAGAATTATCAATTTGCCATGCCAGAAATGCACATCGGTTTTTTTCCCGATGTCGCCTCCTCCTCTTTTTTTGTGAAGATGCCCTGCCATATCGGCTGGTACCTCGCTCTCACTGGAAGTCGTGTGGGTCTTGAGAGAGGGATAGCTCTAGGTCTTGTCACTCATGCTATTACTCGAGAAGAGAAAGAGGTGTGGATCGAGAGGATTATGAAGACTCAAGATGTTGAAAAAGAGCTTCGTGAAATTGCTGTTCAATCCTCTTTTAAACCAACAGATGTGGATCTCGAGATAGAGCAGCATTTTTCCAAAGATTCTTTGGAGACTACTTTCCAATCACTTGAACGATCAGGGACGCCGTTTGCTCAAGAGACATTGAAGCTTCTTCGCACTCTTCCTCCCCTAAGCCTACTTGTGACGTTTGAACTACTCAAGCGAGCAGAGTCTATGACATTTGATGAAGTCATTGCTATGGATACTCGTGTAGCAAAAGCGTTTATGAAAGAACAAGATCTATATGAGGGAATTAGGGCGAAGATCATTGATAAAGATGGCGCGCCAAAATGGTCTTACCCATCAATAGAGAGGGTACCTCGAAGCCATCTCTTTGACCTTTTGAGTTCTTGACTTGCGAAGCCTATTTTTGTAGCGCTTTTCAAGTCCGTCATGCACATGAAGAAGATGGGCCACTAAAGAGACCTGCATTTTTTCTAGCGTCTCTTTTTCATAACTTAATTTGGGGTTTCTTTGAATGGCATCGAGTACCTCTTCATTTTTGAGAAGTTGATCTAATGTTTGATCCATCTCTTCGTAAAGGCACTGACTTTCCATTGTTCCCCTGCTCTTTTAAATAAATGTCTTTCTATAATTCAGAGAAGAACCAATGTCAAATATTTTTTTACACTAATGAGTGTAATTTTCTATTTTTATAGATGGTAACAACAGAAATCAGAGCCAATATAGCGAGTAAAATGATGTAGCCACTTGGAGCTAGAGTACTTCCTGTCTTGTAAACTAAGAGTGTTGCAACGAGGGGAGCTGAACCTCCGAAAAAAGTATTTGAGATATTGATCGAGATGGCAACTCCTGTACAGCGTTGATGGGGAGGAAATAATGAGACGAGAGTTCCTGGAATGACCGCATCAGACATGGATGTCATGACACCAATGAGGATCTGAGAGGCCATTAGAGCATTTCGAGAATCTTGGAGCATGAAGTGGAAAAGAAAAGGGGTTGCGATGACAAAGAAAAGAGGTCCTATGGTGAGAAAAAACCACCTACCAATATAGTCTGATAAAAAGCCAAGAAGTGGGACGATCATGAGTACAATGAGTAAAACGAGGGTGTTGACATTTTGTACTTCTGGCCTTGAGAAGTGGCCATATTCTCCTACAAAGGCAGGCAAGTAGACAAAGAGTAGGTAGAAGACAACTCCTGGCAGTATCGCAAGGCCAAGGCCTTGAAAGGTTTGTTTTTTTGCATGTCGGAAAAGCTCTCTGATCGGATTTTTTGAGATTTTATGTTCTTTTTCAATCGCTAGAAAGTCAGGAGTTTCTGGAAGATGCTTTCTCATATAAATGCCAAGAATCCCTAAGAATATTCCTGCGATAAAAGCCCATCTCCAAGAGATGTTTAAGTATTTTACGAGTGTGGCAGCGCTCGATCCCAAAAATGTCCCTAGGTAGCTGCCAAATGAGGAAAGGCTTCCAAATAAACCGCGCCGATTTTTTGGCATATGTTCAACGAGATAGACGATGGAGGAGGTGTATTCTCCGGCGACGACAAAGCACTGGAGCATGCGACCTATGATGAGAAGAACGCTGGCTGTGATCCCAATTTCTGCATATGAGGGGATGCATCCAATAGCCGTGGTGGCAATCGCCATCAAGATGATGCTGATCGGCAAGATTTTCTTCCTGCCAAACCGGTCTGCTGCATACCCAAATGCCAAAGCACCAATGGGTCTGATGAAGTATCCGCAGGCAAAAACAGCAAAGGCTTGAAGGGAGGCAGAGACTCCATCTTGTTTTGGGAAGAGGTCGTAGACAATATCTATGGCAAAGAAGGCAAAAATGGAGAATTCATACCATTCCAAGATATTGCCGATTAAACTAGAAAGGAGCACTTTTTTCATCTTGGGCATATGATACAGGATCAGAAGATAGGTGATAAAAGAGGGCTCTTTATCAAGAGATTGCTGTTTTTTTTAACCCAATTCATTATACTAGAATCCGATTGAAAGGGATGGTTTTGGAAGGGTTTTGTTCATTAGCTTCAGGATCAAAAGGTAACGCGACTTATGTTGGGACCCGTGGGGTAAAAATCCTGATCGACGCTGGTATCAATTTTAAGCACTTGGATTTAAGGCTGAAAGAGATAGGCGTTTCGATCGAGGATATTGACGCTGTTTTGGTAAGTCACGAACATTCTGATCACATCAAAGGATTAGAACTCTTGTCCAAGAAGTTTGCTATCCCTATATTTGCGAATGTCGAAACAGCAAAAGGGATTACTGCTGCCTTTGATCACAGACCGAAGTTCAAGATCTTTTCGACAGGGGAGTCATTCCACTTTGGAGATATTGAGATCATGCCCTTCAGTGTACAGCATGATACTCTAGACCCTGTTGCTTTTACGTTAGAATATTCAGGATATCGACTGGGGATCTGTACAGATCTCGGGTTTGCTACGTCCCTAGTTAAAGCCCATCTCTCAGATTTAGATGCGCTGATTTTAGAAGCAAATCATGATGAGGGGATGGTTCATGCCTCTTCGAGGCCTCAAGTGTACAAAGAACGTGTTTTAGGAAGGCAAGGGCATCTTTCGAATCATGCCTCTGCAGAGCTCTTGGAGGCCGTCTATTCGACAAGGCTCCAGCAAGTATTTTTAGCGCACCTTTCTTCAGAGTGTAATCATCCAAAAGTGGCGCTCGAAACTATTCAAAACAGGCTGGGAGCTAAACCTCTTACCATCGAAGTGTTACAGCAAGACCAGGTAAATCGTTTTGTCAGCTTCTAAGTAGATGAGAGGTGGCGGTTAAATGTTTCGACTGTCAATTGAAGATAAGTCATATCCGATCTCGTCTGTTATAGAATCCTCTTCATTCTGATGTACCTCTACAAGGCTTGCTCCAATCTTTTGGATCTCTTCAGGGGTTCTAAAGAAAGCACCTGGAAGGAAGTGATTCACATAAGTAGGGCTGACCACTTTGGCTCCAATCGTTTCATGGAGCATGTTGGCGTTCCCCCCTTCCCAAACAGCGATTCCTTGCTCTACAAGAAGCTGCTGAATGGCAATTTTTCTCATCTCTTCAACACGAGGGAATGGATCTTTAGAAGAGCGTTTCTTTTTCAACGCTGCTTCCATGAGTTCATCTGTTCTATTTGCGATCGTATTAATCCTTTGCTGCTCAGTAAAGTATCTTTCATCAATACGAAGAGCATTTCTTCTCTCCATTTCATCGAATGCTGCGTAAAAAGGTGTCATTGGAGCTGGGTCTCTTCGTAAATTTCCATCTCTAAATAAAGGATCGACATAGAGTGAAGGGGAGAGATTATGGGCAGCTGCAGCCATGCGGCAGGTTTCTTGGATTTCATACATGTCTTCTCTAGTCAATAGATCAGGGTAGATATCTCCTGGATCTGTGTAATCTTTGACTCCAAAAAACCATTTCACGAACTTAACAATTGCACACCAAACGGCCCAGAGGAAATCAGTAAAGCTATTACCATCAGGTCGAAGACCTTCAGAATGGATAAAGACGGTTCTTTTTTGATCGTCTGGAAGATCGAGATGAGCTTGATCATTATGAAGCTGCATCAACTCAAAGCAGGTGGAGCCTCCAGATTTCGTGATCGCTACGTTACTGCGGTGGAGCATCGGAGCTAGGGTATCATCATCTTGAAACGTGAAGGGGATGATCCTGATGTTAGGAGGTAGGCCAACTCCGCCACGTTCTTTTGAATAAGTCTCTAAGTGCCTTTCTACTTTGCGCAGTAGTTCGTTCGTCTCATCAGGTTTAGAAGGATCTTCTGGTTTTCCACAAAAAGCAAAGAAGTAATATTGTGGGAGAAGACTTCCATCAATGGTATCTTCTTCACTGAGTCCCATAGAGGCACGAAATGCCATCTCTTCACGTTTTGCAGAGGAGATAAAAGCATCAAAATAACCATTCACCGCTTTATCGGGGGGCTGACTTCCGAGCATCAAAGTGGTAACGCGATCTTCAGGTCGGATGTGGTAATGAATTTTTTTATCAACTGGTAAGCGATCAGGTACTTCACCGCTTCTAGCTCCTAATCGGAGGATATCTAACTCATGAGGGTGGTTCACTCTAACGGTGATGTCTGCTTGTTGCCCAATCGTACAGTGGTGTGTAAAAAAAGCTTCTCGGATCGGCAATTTGTTGGTTCTGATGACTGCAACATCTCCCACCATCCGCTTCCAGAACTCTTCAGAGGTTTCGCCAGGCTTGCAATGGGGATCGCAGGGAGTATAAAGGGATACTAGTTTAGATAGTTCCTTATGGCGACCTACATTCCCAAGGGAATGGAAAAAGTGTGTGGCAGAATCTGTTGGCAAGTCGGTCATGTGAACCTGAAGCCTCATGTTCCACCCTTTCTCTTTATTGACAGTCAGGATGGCTCTAGCAAGAGCATCAATACAAAGAGCTTGGGTTGATACAACACGCTCTGGTTCTTTTTCTAACTTCCGAAGGTACTGAGTAAATTTCCTGACAGCAATGGGATAAAAAATGAGGTCTGTTAACCATTGTAGACCTACAACGCTTTTTAACTCATTGATATCACCCCGCATCTGCGCATTATTCCAGCGCTCACAGGAGTAGTCCCCCATTTTGCCCACAAAAGGGAGCTTGAGGGAGTTGATCATGTCATCTCCCATAAAGTCGAGAGTACGTGTTTCGTGCCCTTTTTCTTTATCCCAACGAGCTTTAAGAGCTTTACCAGCGGCGATGTGGCCGCCCCCTCCACGGGAGTCTATAATAATTTGTAAACCTGACATAATGTCCTAATTCATAGAAAGTAATGGGAACATTATATCAGTAATAATAAAACAAATATAGTAAAATATCTATTATTTAGATGATTAAAATATTTTGTTATATGTTGTCTATCAACACTTTACGAGGCTTACTGCCATCTTGAGGGCCAATGATCCCTCCAGCTTCTAGCTCGTCCATTAATGAGGCCGCTCTCGCGTAACCAATCTTCAATTTTCTTTGAAGAAAAGTAGTCGAGGCTGCTCGAGAAGTTAAAACAATTTCTAATGCTTTTTCATATAAAGGGTCTTTAGAATCGCTATTTCCGAGTGAAGAGGGATCGAATTCCTCTGCAGAAATCTGATCAAATGAGTTGAACAGGTAATCGGTGGGGTAGCGGCTACAAATGTGGTCAATTACCCGGTTGATATCTTCATCCCTGATATAGGCCCCTTGAGCTCTGACGAGCTCCGATGTCCCTGGAGGGAGGAATAACATATCTCCGTTGCCAAGAAGGCTGTCTGCCCCTGTTTCATCGAGAATGATCTGGCTATTGATTCTTGAGGCTACCTTGAAGGCGATGCGGCAGGGGAAGTTTGCCTTAATGAGGCCTGTAATGACCTCACGAGAGGGGCGCTGTGTGGCAAGGATCAGGTGGATGCCCACCGCTCTAGCCATCTGAGCAATCCGGGCAATCGGGGTCTCAAGATCAGTGGTTGCACTCATGATGAGGTCAGCAAACTCGTCGATGATTGCTACAATATAAGGGAGTTTTTCAGGGATTTCGATATCGAGGGCCTGTTCGAGTTCTGGATCTCTTTTTCTTTGGTTAAAACTGGTTATATTTCTCACTCCGAGCTGCTTTAAGATTTCATAGCGAGAGGTCATCTCCTTTACAATCCAGTGGAGTGCTGCGTATGCGCCAGCAGGCTCTGTAATCACTGGGGCGATCATGTGGGGAAGTCTTGTGTATGGGGTGAGCTCCACTTTTTTCGGGTCAACGAGGAGGAGTTTAAGCTCTTCTGGTCCCATATTCATCAAGATGGACATGATGATTGTATTGATGCAGACTGACTTTCCAGAACCCGTTGCCCCTGCAATGATACAGTGGGGCATCTTGGTGAGGTCACACATCATGTTCTCTCCACTCACTGTTTTCCCAAGTAGAATAGGGATTTGAAGTGGACTTTGCGTTTTTCTGTAGTGGAAGAGCATCTCTTTAAATCCTACCTCTTGCGGGTAGGGGGAGGGGATTTCTACCCCGACAGCTGCTTTTCCTGGAATCGGAGCGATGATCCGGATGGACTTTGCTTGGAGTTTCAACGCAATGTCGTTGGAAAGAGCGGTGATCTTCTGCACTTTGACGCCAATTGCAGGGTGCACTTCAAATGAAGTGATCGTAGGGCCACAGTTGATCTCTCCTACTTTTGCTTCAATCCCAAAGCTCGCAAGTGTCTTCTCCAAAATCTCCGCTTGGATTGCGAGATCTTTTTTCAAGGTAGGTTGGTCAACTTTTGTCGCATTCGTAAGGAGGTTTAAAGGGGGGAGTGAGTAGTTAGAATTCGATTTGATCTTTAACGTTTTGGTCTCTAATAGGCGATCTAGTGTGGAAGGGGGACTTTCCTCTCTTCCTTGAAGTGAGATCTGTTTCGGTGCTGGCGGCTCAATGACAGCCGTTTCAATCGTCTCCTCAACGATCTCTTTTCTGATCGCAGCGTAAGGATAGATGGGAGGAGGTGGGGGAGTTCTGATTTTTTCAACAGCTGCCACTGTAATAGGCTCTCTCGATTGAATGAGGGAGAGGATCCAGCGGTGACACTTTTGGATCAAAAGTAGAATTAAAGCACATCCCCGTTTAATCAAGTAGAGGAGGCTCAAATCAGCGACTAAAACAAACGAGACAATGAATATCGTTGATGCAATACAGAGGACTCCTACTGTGCTAAATAGGATCTTCAGATTCACGTGGGGAAGATCGGTATAGAGATAGTAGAGGGGTACGCCACCTAGATAATAGCGGTTAAACTTTGTTGGGTAAGGCATTTGCAAAACAGTAGTTTCAGAATAGACGTGGTTCAAAAGAGAGGATCCACTTAAAAGACCTGATTCTGCAAGACAATTGAGCAGTATGCAAGAAGAGGTGAGAAGGAGTGCAAAATAAAAGGTCTTCGCTGGAATGATTGCAGGATCGGGTGATTTGACGAGGAGATAGCCGAGCCAACATGCGTAGAGAGCGACTAAATAACTTCCAAATCCAAGGAGGTATTGGAAAAGATAAGCAGTAATATGACCTGTGATCCCAAGCCAGTTGGTTTCGTAATTTCCATTCGTAAAACTGAGCATGGAAACAAATAGAAAAAGACCAAATACAATGAAGCCGAGCCCTCTCGCTTCAGGGTGCCGTTTGATCTTCCGTTTGATTTTTTTCTGTTTATCCATTGCCATGACGATTTCAGGTCATTATATGCGATCTATATCACAGAAACAAATTGTTTTTTGCATATGAAAAAGAAATGGGCGGTGGATGGGTTTCGAACCCACGGCCCCAAGAATCACAATCTTGTGCTCTACCCCTGAGCTACCACCGCCATCAAAAGACGGAGCCATTCTAGCGAAGGAAATCGTTTTCCGTCAATAATTATCGATCTGATTCTGGAGGGGCATACTTCTGCCTCTCCCATTCTTTTAAGAAAGCGGAGCAGTCGCACACATTTTGATAAGGAGGTGCTCCCTTCCTTTCCTTTTGGCACTTAGTTTCCATTTCTTTGATGGTTCTAGAAAGAGAGTCAACCTCTTTAGAGAGCTTTAAGAGCTCCTCACAAATAATGGCAGTCTTTTCATCTTTCGGAGTTGTTGGTTGGGATTGCTGAAAAGCAGCGCAGAATTCTTTAATATACATAATTTGGGCGCTAATGATACAGAAGTAAAGTGGTTTTGTCACTCAATTTTAATCCAAAATAGATCCAAAGAATGAGGGAGATCACGAGTAGGGGGAAGGGGAGCTCGTAGTGGAGTGAGAATGCCCATTCTCTTGGGTAGTAATAGAGAAGATCGAGGATGGAATGGGTGTAGCGGTCGAGGAGAAAAAAAGGGGGAGTAGAGAGAGGTGGATATAGAGCGTAGAGAGCCAGAGCAGAAAGTGTCATAAAAAGAGAGAGGAGGGTCAGGGTGGGAAAAAAGGTGTTGTAGACAAGACTGAGCAAGGGGAAGCTATGCCAATAGTAAAGGAGGAGGGGCAAGGTGCCGATCGAGATCGCAAGGTTTACTGCAATAATTTTTTTAAAAAGATGGAGTAGTAGATAGATTTGTTTGGAAAGGGTGGAGAGGGAGGAGAAACAGTTGATGCATCTTGTTCTGATCCATATCGCTACGAGCCCTTCCATGATGGGATAGAAAACGATCAGGGAAAAGGTGGCGACAAAGCTCAAGATAAATCCAGGAGAATACTTCATGGAGGGGTAGAACAAGATGAGGAAAAAAAGTGCAAGACCTAGCGTATTGAGGGGGTTGGAGCGGTTATAGGTTGCAAGTCCTACGAGTAAGATGAGTGAGGAGACGAAAGCTCTCAAAAGAGAGGGGCTCGAACCAAGATAAAAGCTATAGAAGATCGCAAACAAGATGAGAATGATGCTCTGAACCTTCACTTTAAAAAAGGGGAATAAAAAGAGTCCCAAAAAGGCGAGAAGGCAACTAAAATGGAGCCCTGAAATAGCAAAGAGATGGCTAAGGCCTAGTTTCGAAATCAAGATAGGAAGGACATAATCATGACATTCTCCTGTCGTTAAAGCGATCAAAAAGGAGAGGGAATGGGAGGAGGAAAGTTTTTCTTCCAAGATGTTGGTGATGCTTTTTTTCCATTCGAACCGTTTTTCTGCAAATGAAAAGGAGTAGGGGACCTCTTTCCACTCTTCTTTCGAAGGTTTGAATTGGTAATACCCTTCTTCTGTTTGAAAGAGAGAGCCAGAGACGAAGTAGTCTCGATCAGCTCTAGGATGAGGTTTGTTGTTTCCATAAAAGAGAACGATAGGGATGTTATAGAGCTCTTCGAAGTATTTTAATGTTCCATAGAGCACTTCACCGCGACTAAAAGAGGTTTTCGTCCCTTTGATGGAATCAATGTGGAGGATTCCCGATCCTTCTTTTTTCCCTTCGATGCTCGGGTGCATGAAGTACTTTTCTGAAGTAGTCCCCATCAAAAGGAGAGCTCCCATGAGGAAACATTTTTTCTGATCATGTCGAAAAGAGAAAAACAGTAGGGGGAGAAGGAGGAGAAAAAAGGGCATTTTGAGGGAAAGTTCTCCGATCAAGAGGAGAGAGGCAAAAAATAACCCTGGATGGATTTCCCAAAAACGGCGGCTGATCATTTTGCACTGTTTTTATGATTCGGAAAGATGATTGTACTGAATCTAAGAATTTTTTTCTTTGTGAACAGAGGGGATGTGTTCATCGATCGATCCGTGAATCAATCGAGAGCCCCGTTTGCCTGTGCAGGTGTGAAGGCACCATTCAAGCATGACGCTGATCCGATTTCGGTAGCCAATGAGGTAGAATACGTGGACAAGTCCCCAAATGAGCCACGCAATGACCCCTTTGAAGTGGATTTTCTTGTAATAGCCAACAGCTTTCCAAGTTCCTATCGTTGCAAGGCCCCCTTTATCGAGGTAGCGGAAGCCTGCCTTTCTATGTTTGGCAGGATGTTTCTGGAAGGTCTCTTTTTTGATCAATTTTCCAATGAAGGTCCCTTGTTGTTTTGCAACAGGCGCGACAGCGGGGAGAGAGGCTCCTTTCCACTGGAAGTTCGCTGCATCACCGATGACGAAGACTTCAGGATGGTCGGGGATGTTTAAGTTGTGGTCTACAATGGCTCTGCCTGTACGGTCACATTCAATGCCGAGTGTTTTCAGAAGAGGAGCGGCTTGGTTCCCAGCTGCCCAGAGGACATTTCTTGTCGCGATAAATCCTTTATCTGTCTGGATCCCATCTTTGTGGATATCGGTCACTTTGTATTCTGTCAGCACTTCGACCCCCATTTTTTCCAAATCTTTCCGAGCCCTTTCAGACAGGGAGGGGTGGAAAGGGGGAAGAATGCGGTTAAACCCTTCTAGGAGAATGACACGTGCTTTTTCACTGGAGATGCGAGAGAAGTTCTTTTTCATGGTCCGTTTGCAGATTTCTGCAAAAGTCCCAGCGAGTTCAACTCCTGTAGGACCACCACCGACAATGGCAAAGGTGAGGTATTTATCAGTCTCTTTTGGATCATTGCACCGTTCAGCAATTTCGAAGGAGGTGAGGACATGTTCCCTAATTTTGAGGGCATCGCTCAAGGTTTTGAGACCAGGGGCGACCGTTTCCCAGCGATCATTTCCGAAATAGCTATGGCGAGCACCGACCGCCACAATGAGATAATCGTAGTCGTAGCGATCTTTGTTCCCTAACACTACATAGCGCTGTTTTTTATGGATTTCAATGACTTCCCCCATGATCACCGAAACCCCTTTTTGGTGGGCAAACACCTCTCGGATCGAAATGGCAATATCTCTAGGGGATAGGGAAGCCCCAGCTACTTGATAGAGAAGAGGTTGGAAAAGGAAGTGGTTGGTTTTATCGATGATAAGAATCTCAGCATTAGCCCCTTTTAACTGCTTTGCTGCAGCGAGACCGCCGAAACCTGCTCCAATGATGATGATCTTTTTCTTATCCATACCTAGACTATGTAGACATTTTTCTGACAATTGCAACTATATTCTATGCGATCGTGCAAAAAAATCTCAATCTCGTTAAATTAAAAGGATATGTTAGTCATACGCGATTTTTACGAACGGTACAAAGAACACCTTGCTTTAGAACTCGTTGCTGGTGAAGCAGGGCTTGGTCGACCCATCAGAATTCCTGAAATTGAGAGGCCTGGACTCGCTCTTTCTGGGTACATGAAGGGGTATAATGAGAAAAGGATTCTCGTTTTTGGCCGTGTCGAGATGGAATATTTAAAGGACTTAAGTCCACACCTTCGTTATAAACGACTTAAAATGGTCTTTACCGATCAACTTCCACTGGCGATTGTCGCGAGAAGATATCGACCACCGAAGGATATGCTCCGGATTTGTGAAGAATCGGGGATCCCTCTTTTGCGCTCTCACCTCTCTACAACGATCCTCCTCAGTAAGCTCACCGTTGTCCTTTCTGAAGAATTTTCTCCTACGATCTCTTGTCATGGGACTCTTGTTGAGGCATTTGGCGTTGGGGTATTGATTCAAGGAGATTCTTCTGTCGGAAAGAGTGAGACAGCTCTCGGTCTGATCGAACGAGGTCACCGGCTAATTTCTGATGACGTGGTGATCGTTAAAAAACGGGAAAGGGCCTACTTAGAGGGAACGGGACCAGAACTGACTCGCCACCTTCTCGAAATTCGGGGGATTGGGATCATCAATGTCGCCCACCTCTATGGAGCCGTCTGCATCAGCGAAGTGAAAAGAATTGATATCATTGTCAAACTAGAAGAGTGGGATGATGCCCATTTTTATGACCGGGTGGGGCTCGAAGAGAGGTACTGCGATATTTTAGGGATCCAACTTCCCTACTATGTCATGCCTGTTAAACCAGGAAGGGACGTGGTCCTTCTTTTGGAAACTATTGTATTGAATCACCGTCTTAAACAGACAGGATACAACTCCGCTAAAGAATTTAATGTGAAACTTCTTGAGACAATAGCCAAGAAACACATCACAAAATGACCCTCTCTAAAGAATGCTTGTCTTAATCCCTTTTCCCGATTAAAATGTTACTCTATATGGCTTTGGAAGAAGTTTATTTGCAAGGGAACCCTATTAGTGAAGGGGTTGGCATTGGGGTAGCGGTTTTTCTGGAAGAAGCTCCAGATGAATCATTCCCTGTCTTTTCTATTTCCACTTCTGAAGTCGATCATGAAATTCACCGCTTTCGAAGAGCTATCCACTCAAGTCGCAAAGACCTCGAAAAATTACAATATTCCCTCGCTCAAGAAGGATCGAAAGAAGCAGTTACGATCATTAGCTCTCACATTCAGATGCTCGATGATCCGATCATGACAACTGTCATGGAAGAAAAGATCGGGCAGATGCTCCACAACACAGAGCATGTGTTTCGCACAGTGATTGCAGATTATGAAAAACAGTTTCAAGCTATTGAAGATGAGTTTTTTAGGCAAAGATTTACTGATGTTAAGGATCTGTCAAACCGGATATTGCAGCACCTCCATCCGAAAAAAATAGAGCCCCATCATGAAAAGACAGCACACACACTGGTCTTCGCTCATGAGCTCGTCCCTTCATTGACAGCAGAATCTTCTGCGATGAACATCTTAGGATTTGTAACCCGCATAGGTGGAGAGACTTCACACGCTGCTCTGATTGCAAAAGCGAAAGGGATCCCCTATATTTCTAACATTGATATTCGGGAAGTGCGCAGGTTTTCAGGAAGCCTCACGATCATCGATGGTTATTCAGGAAAAGTGATCATCAATCCCACTGAAGAAACCTTAGCTCATTATCAGGAAAAAATTGCTGCTACAGGAGGGAAAGAATCTCTTTCTCTAGACCAATATCCAGCCCATATTACGACAGTGGATGATGTATTGATTGATGTGTGGGCGAATATCGAGCATCTCAGCGATCTCTCTCTTCTTCACCCAGCTCATATTGGGGGAGTAGGCCTTGTCCGCTCAGAATTTTTATACCTAAAGAGTGAAATTGAGTCTTTTTCTGAAGAGGAACAGGTTGAAGTATATCGAGAAATGGTCCGAAAGACGGCTGGCTTGCCAGTCAACTTTAGGGTGTTTGATGTTGGAGGGGATAAAAATTTTTCCAAGTATCAAGTGCCAGAGCCGAACCCAGCCCTCGGCTGCCGGTCGATCCGCTTCCTACTTCGCCATCCAGAGCTTTTCTTGAGACAGCTGCGTGCTGTGCTGAGAGTGGCTCATGAAGGAAATGTAAGACTTTTATTACCTCTTGTTACCGATGTGACAGAGCTTCGAGAAGCAAAAGCAATGATTGATTTTGCTCGAGAGCAACTGAAGAGGGAAGGGCATAAAGTTGCAGAAGAGATCGAAATTGGTTCAATGATCGAGCTTCCATCGGCGGTTCTCCTTTCAGATCAAATTGCGAGAGAGAGTGACTTCCTTTCGATTGGAACGAATGATCTCGTTCAGTATACGCTCGCGGCAGATCGAGGGAGTCCGATCATTGGAGATCTCTATAAACCAGCGCATCCAAGTATCTTACGGATGATTCAAATCGTTGTGAATAGTGCCAGGGAAGCGGGTATTTCAGTGAGCATTTGTGGAGAGGTTGCGTCTAACTCCCTCTTTACCCCACTTCTGATAGGTCTTGGGATTCGCCATTTTTCATGTCCACCCCGCTACATCCCATTGATTAAAGAGACGATTTCCCACCTTTCTTTGCAGGGAGCTCGTGAGCTCGCGGCAAGAGCATTAACCTATACTTCTACAACAGAAGTACATAGACTCTTGACTGATTCTTATGTGCGTCTTCAGGGTGTAGGAATTTCTTCCTAGATAGATCGATATCACGCTGAAAAAAACACTCTGCCTCTTCAGGCTGGAGGATTTTTGTTCTGCTTTTTCTCGATGAGTTCAATCGCTGCTTCTTTGAGGGTTTGAATCCCTTGTTCAAAGCCGAGCTCTTTTAATATTCGGTCGAGAAATTGATATTCCGCCTGTAACTGATCGTTTACCGATTCGAGTTTAGCGATCTTTTTTTGTAGTTGTTCTTCATTCATATTATTATCGCGGGCCTACCACGTAGACCCGCACGCTATTATTATTTGTTTGTATAAGAATATGAAAATAGCGTGCCAGTATGTAACTTGTTGATAATCAGATATGTTTGAAAAGGTGGGGGATAAAAGGGAAAAAACTGCTCGGGTGTGAAACCCGAGCAGCTGAAAAAATTACCTGCTCATGGCAGTAATATAGGCATTGCGATCTGAAAGGACTTCAAACTTATGTCTCGTCACTTTGTTACCTTCGAAATACCAGCTAGTTCTAGCAATTCCATCGTAATAAACGATAGAGGGTCCATGTTTGACATCATTTTCCCAGAGAGTCTCTTCAATGAGGACTTCTCCATCAAGGTACTGACGCTCTGTTCCCATTTTTTGTCCATGCACGTAAGGGACTTCTCTATACTTGTAGCCGTTCTGATAGTAGGTAGCGAGGCCATTTAATTTTCCATGCTGCCATTTTTCTACAGCAAGTGGCTCACCACTCATAGAGAAAATCTTCTTATCTCCGTGGATCTGCCCTTTTTGGAAGGAGGTCGCTGTATGTGGGGAGTTATTTGGATAGTAAGTCTCTAAGTAAGTGACTTCTCCAAGATTGTAGATCTCTTTAGAGAGGATGTCACCATTTTGATTGCGAGAGATCTTTTCTCCACTACCATTCTCAATGCGAGAGTCTAACTCATTAGACGCTGTGTAGTATTGTCCTGATATGAGCTGTCCATATGAGGTCTCTTCACGTGATTTTGGTGTGCCGTTTGGATACCAAGTGATGGTCACGATGTGCTCTGGAGCTAAGTAGACTTCTTCTTTTTGCTTGATGCCACGGATGCTATATTCAGTGCGGCTTTTGAGTGTGCCACGATGGTATTGCTCTTCAAGACGCACAGTTTGGCTGTGTGGGTATGTTTCTGTTTTGCTTCCATGGAGCTCTCCATCTTCAAAAGAGGTGGCAATAGAAACGCCCCCTTTTTTTGTTGTTAAGAGCTGTCCTGGAATATTTTGTGTTTCCCATTCTTCGCGAGGTACATCGTAACCATATTTGTGGATGTAGCGTTGAGAAATCACATCTTTAGAATTGCGTTCATCTTCTCCGCATGCAACGAGAGTGAGGGCTGCAGATGCGAGAAGTAGATAACCATTTTTGTTCATGAAAAAACCTCTCTCCTGAAAGTATTAACCCAAAGAATCGCGAAAAAAAGGCTTTTAGTCAATCCGTAAATTTTCAAGCAC
Source organism: uncultured bacterium (assembly GCA_964655475.1). Classification (GTDB taxonomy): domain Bacteria; phylum Chlamydiota; class Chlamydiia; order Chlamydiales; family VGMA01; genus VGMA01. The sequence goes on along the minus strand of CAZZMO010000006.1, from coordinate 31,088 downwards.
TTTTTTGTGCAAAGATTCTACTGTTTCGTAGTCAAGAGTGGTCGAATCATCTCGATAGGTGAAACGGAACGTAACGTTTCGATTCTCTTCACCAATCGATGGATGTTCATAAATATCGAGAAGAAGAACTTCTTTAAGAGCTCCCGTTTGCAAAGCATGAAGCTTCTTTAAAAGGGGAGATAGAGAATCTTGCTTTCGTAATGTGAGGGTAAGATCTCGCTCTGATGATGGAAACTGTGGCAGTGCTTTTTGGATCACTGTTTTTCCAACAAAAGGAACTAATTCGCTGAGCTCAAGTTCTGCAAAGAAGAGGGGTTCTTGAAGATCAAAATGTTCGAGTGTTTCGGGATGAACCTGCCCTAAAACACCAACCTGTTTCCCTCTGACCCAAATGGCTGCCTGTTGGAATGGGTGGAAGCCTTTAAAATCGGAAGGGGAGAATGTATATGGTTCTACTAAAAGGGCGTTTAAGACATTCTCTAAAAGGCCTTTGATATCATAGAAATGGACTTTTTGGGGTTTATCTTGGAAATGGTGAGGCTTACTGTTCCCTGTGAGTGTGATCGCAAGGGCCATTTTCTCCTCGAGTCTTTCCCCCTCTTTAAAGTGGATCCTTCCGATCTCAAATGCAGCAATGTCGTGGTTCTTGACTCTCTTGTTCAGAGAGATGGAAAGTAAGTGTCCAGGAAGCATGGAGGAGCGGAGGATTGATTGATCTTGGGAAGAGGGTTTGAGTACAGAGATGCACTCACTCTTTACAAGGCCATTTTCAAGTTCAATGTTGCAAAGTTCAGGGCTGATGAGGTTGCAGGTGATGAATTCTTGCAACCCTTCAGCGACGAGCCGTTTTTTTAAGTTTCTCTCGAGTAGGAAGAATGGGTTGTGGGGTTTATTCGATACTCTTAAGAGGGGAGGCTTTCTCTCGATATGGTTATATCCATAGAGTCTTCCTACCTCTTCAATCACATCTACTTCTAAATGGACATCATTGCGGTAAGAAGGAGCTTTGACTTGAAGTAGATCATCATCATCAGAGGATACTTCGAATTCGAGCCTTTTTAAAAGTTCTACCACTTCACCCAAACTAAGAGCTGTACCCAGGAGGCGATTGATGTGAGAGACTCTTACAGAAATGAATCGGGGAGAAATAGCAAGAGATCCTGAGACGATCGCATCGGGGGAAGCTTTCCCTCCAGCAATCTCGGCTATGAGCTCCACAGCTCTATCCATGGCGCGCTCAATTCCTCCTCGATCGATCTCATTTTCAAATCGGGAAGAAGATTCAGAGCGCAAAGAGAGTTCACGACTTTTTTTTCTGATGATGCTCGAAGAAAAGAGGGCGGCTTCTAGTAGAACGTTCGTAGTTTTTTCTGTGATGGAGCTCTCGAGTCCTCCCATAATCCCTGCGATCGCGATCGGTGTACTCCCATCTTGTATGAGAAGAGTTCCTTCAGGGAGTTCATGGGTTTTTTGATCGAGGGTGGTAATAGTGACCCCTTGTTTTGCTACATCAATCACGATGTGCTTTTCATTCAGTTTGTCCGCATCAAATGCATGCATTGGTTGGCCAAGCTCAAGCATCACATAGTTCAAGATATCGACAATATTGTTGATCGGTTTTACGCCAGCGCTTTCTAGAAGGGCTGTGAGCCATGCAGGGGAAGGGGCGATTCGGACTCCTTCGATATATCTTGCTGTGTAAATAGGGCAAAGCGCTTCATTTTTGTTCGTTAGACGGAAAATAGACTGAGTCGATGGGGCGCTTCCGTGGATCTTTGGAATTCTTGGGAGCTCACATGGGATGTTGAGTACAGCAGAGAGCTCTCGAGCAATTCCATACATGCTTCTGCAATGCCCTAAGTTAGGAGTGAGGGTCACATCCATGATAGGGTTGTAGAGATAATCTTCTAAAAGGGTGCCGAGCGGGGCGTTTTGTGGAAGGTGAAGAATGGTAGGGGCTTTTTCTTTAACAAGTCCAAGTTCATCGGCTGAAGAAAGCATCCCTTCTGATTCGACCCCTCTAAGCTTTGCCTCTTTGATCTTCAAGGGCTGATCTGTATCGAGTCCGAGAACAGCTCCCACTTTGGCAAAAGCGACGACCATTCCTGGCTGAATGGTAGAATCTCCGCAAACGACTTGGTAATACTCTTTACCATCAAATATCCTTGCGATCTTTAAACGGTCAGCTGATGGGTGAGGTGAAACGGTATCAATCGATGCGATCACAACACCTTTAAACGAGGTGTCCATTCCATCGATCGTTTCTACTTCGAGTCCCATGAGCGTCAAATAATGAGCGATTTCAGTAGGGGCAAGATTGAGAGGGAGATATTTTTTTAACCAATTTAAAGGGACTTTCACGAAAATCCTATTGTTTCCTGGGACAAAAGTGTATAACATGAGTCTTTAAAGTGGTAGAAGAAACTCTCTGGTTGTATGGAAAATCCTTTGCTGAGAAAGATGAAGATTTTGAGTCAAATTCTGATTCTCAGCGTGACCCTAAATGTGGGTCTTTTCATTGCCCTTGTGTACACCGTGGGAGAGAAGAGGTTCGCTTTAGCTGAACCAAAAGAGCTCATTAAAGAGACCTTTATTTCGACGGCAACGAATGCTCATGTCATTACCACCTTCTTCTCCTATTCCTACCAAGAGCTCCTCACTGAACTCATGAACCATGAGCTGGTGGAGTATGGTTATACGAGAAGAGACCTCGCCTTGGCCTGCCTTGTGCAGTTTCACTACTTCGATATCGATAAGGCGCTGCCCAATCTAGAGATGCAAAAAAGAGAACTGGAATTCATCCATCAAGGGGGAGGGGAGGTGATCAAACTCACCGTTTATCCAGGGCTCCACAATAATCACTTTGCTAGCATCATCGCTTTTGCAGAAAAAGAGGAGTGGCCCCTCACTTCTGAGGGTCTATTCTACGAGATTAAAAAGGGAGGGGAGTCGAGCTCTCTCGAGGAAGCCTTTTTCTCCACTCATGAATTTTATACTGTCTACACCTTATTTGCTCGCTGGTTTCAAGGGATCAGCCAAGAAGAGGTCCTTTCGATACTCGTTGGGGGGGAGTGGAAGTTAATCTCTGACTTTGCACATCAAGTGCGCTCTGCTGGTGATCTCGATATCGACCACCTGAGGGCATTTATTCTCAACTACATCGGCTGCTCTAGGGATGTGGTAAACCTTTGGATTCACCACGATAGTGACTATCTGCTCAAGCGCTCAGATGATAAAGTATTGAATGCCGTCATCGCTGCTATCCGAAGTCAAGACCTACAGACAACCCTTTTCTTAAAGCAGATCCTCTGTTCGGTCAGAAGTGATGGGATACGGAAAGCCTCTGGGATTAAACTCTACACTCTAGCTGGTGAAAAGTACCCTGAGCCCTATGATCATGAAACTTCTATCAAGAGGTTCTTGCCGAACTTTTTTTCAACCCCTGCTCCAGTTCCTGAGCCGAAGACTCCTTATGAGAGGATCAAGGTAAAGACAGAGAAGCATGTGGTGCAAGAGGGGGAGAGCCTTTGGAAGATTGCAAGGCAGCATCAGGTCGATTTACAGACCCTTCTAGAAGCGAATCACCTCGATCCCGATCAGTGCCTCAAAGTAGGCCTTGAGCTCACCATCCCTAAATAAATCATTTTTCTTCAGGGGAGGTCGACGCCCCCTTCATTCCACGGGTGGCAGCGGGAGAGTCTTTTACAGGTGAGGCAGACTCCTTTCCAGGGGCCATGCTTTTTAAGGGCCTCAAGAGCGTAGTCAGAACAGGTGGGATAAAAGCGGCAAGAGCTACCAATAAAGGGGCGAATCGTCCACTGGTAGAGATGTACAAAGCCTTTAATAATGATTGTGATGAAATTTCTTGCTTTCATATCTGAATTACATTAACATTAACCGTAGTTTTTTTCCACATATGCGGAAGTGGTGGAACTGGTAGACACGCTACTTTGAGGTGGTAGTGAGGCAACTCTTGAGGGTTCGAGTCCCTCCTTTCGCATTCTTTTCTAAGGCATATTGCCCGATCAGATAACATCTTTCACTCGAGGAGAACGTATGAAGTGGTTTTCTTTGTTCTTGGCACTCACAATAACCTTATCTGCTGATGAGAAATCAACAATTCCTGTAGTCGATCTAGACGATTTTTATAACGAAGAAAAGCACGACTCTTTCATGCAAGAGCTTTCACACGCTCTCGAGACGTATGGTTTTTTTGCTGTAAAAAATGTAGGGATGGATCCAGTGGTAGTCCAAGAGGCTTTTGAAGCCTTCGAAGAGTTTTGCAACTTAGATAGAGATCAAAAAATGCTCTCTAGTTCCTCTACAAACAATGGCCAAAGGGGGTATATCCCTTTTCAAAGAGAAGTGGCCAAAGGATCGAAATATCCTGATCTAAAAGAGTTTTTCCACGTAGCTCCAGAGCGAACTGAAGAACAGTATGAAAGACTCGGCTATTACCGCAATATCTGGCCAGAAGAGGTCAACTTAAAAGAGCCGATCATCCGTTACATCAGAGCGCTCGAAACTTATAAAAAGCCCCTTGAAAAGGCATTTTCAGAGCTACTCATGCAAAAGCAAGAGTTCATCACAGAAATGACTGAGGAAGGGGATTGTCTCATGAGACTAATCCACTATCCAGCTCCGAACAAAGGGGATGCCAATACTCAAGCGATTTGGGCCGGAGCTCATACTGATATCGATATGTACACGATCCTCCCCCCAGCAACTGCTGAAGGGCTTGAGCTACAGCTAGCAAACGGAGAGTGGATCCCTGTTCATGCACCTGCTGATACCTTCATCGTTAATATGGGAGACTTTTTTGAAAACCTCTCCAATGGGAAGTTTCGAAGTGGTCCACACCGGGTGAAATCTCCTCTCGGAAAAGGGGATCAAGAGCGCTATTCCATTGTTTACTTTGTCCACCCACACTCTCTAGATCCAATTGATCCGTTAGCTTCTATGATTGAAGAAACAGGTGGAGTCAGAAAATATGCTACAGCGACCCGCTGGGAGCTTCTCATGGAAAGACTTGTCGATCTCAATCTTGCTTCAGAAGCGATGATTAGAGAGCTCAGCGCATCAGGGCTCATGGAACGACTCATCGAAGTGGGGCGTGCAAGTCCAGATGCAATGCAGCGTTTAAAAGATCACGGCGTTGCTAGCGAAGCAGTACTCGAAGAATTATCAAAATAGATTCTGTGGGCTCTCGAAAGAGAGCCTCAAATTAGAAGAGATTGGCCATGCCACTCATCGGAGAGCTTTGCTCAAGCTTCTCAGATGCATCTTGAAAGGCTGCTTGGATCAGATCTTGTAGACCTTCTACATCATCCTTATCGACACAGTCTGGCTGAATGGTGATCGATTTGAGCTCTTTTTGCCCATTCAAAACGACTTTGACAAGACCATTACCAGCAACACCCTCAAACTCACTTTCTTCGAGTTGAGACTGAAGCTTGGAGATTTGATCTTCAAACTGTTTTCTTTGTTTTTTTAATTTAGAAAAGCCACTTCCCATAATAGACCCTATTTTACCTTAATAATATAGATACAATCAATGCTTTTTTAGCATCCCACCTAGCTCTACAGAGGCAAACCTCAGTAAGGTTTCTTGCCGAATATCCTCTTCAAGAGGGGAGCTAATCAATAAAGGTTTTGACGGAGGTGGGGTAGTAAAGGGGATCGCTTCAACAGGGGTCGGTGCCACCACGGGTGAAAGGGGAGGTGCCGGAGCAATAGGAACCATTTCTTCAATAGGTTGTATTACAACAGGCGCTTTCAAAATATGTTTTTCTTCCACTTTCACAGCTTCAAGAGGAGCTGGCGCTTTTGGGGTGGTGATAGGACGCCCTTGAAGCTCTGCTAATACTTGATCTAAGGAAACCCTCTGCTTCGTCTGAACGATGTGTAGGAGGATCATTTCGATCTCAGTTCTACTAAATTCGAGGTTTTGTTTCCTACTTTGGAGCGAAATGAGAAAGTCGAGGATGAAATAAATCTGATCCATCGAGTAGATGGTGAGCGCTTTTGCCGTGATCTCTTTTTCTTGCTTTGTCGCTTTCAAAGAAGCGATAGATGAGTGGTAGGCGTAGAAGATGTGGCGGTAGTGTTGGATGAGGGAGTCGAGGAGATAATTCGTATTGAATCCACTTCCAAAGATCTCATCAGCGATTGAGAAAATAGCTCCTATCTCTCCTGAGGCAAAGGTTTCATCGAGCTTACCAAAGAGCTGAACAGGCAACAGGGCAAAGATTCTCGTTGCTGCATCCATTCCGATGGGGGAGGTCTCTGTGATCAAGATCCGATCGAGAAGCGTTTCCGCATCTCGAAGAGAGCCCTCTGATAGAGCTGCAATGAGGAGAAGGACATCTTCTTCTACATCCATTTGTAGATCTTTGACGATCTCATGGAGTTTTTGGACGATGAGAGATTCATCGATTCTCTTTAGGTCAAAACGTTGGCAGCGGCTCAAGATGGTCGGCAGGATTTTGTGAGGCTCTGTAGTGGCAAGGAAAAATTTTACATTTTGTGGGGGCTCTTCCAAGGTTTTTAACAAAGCGTTGAACGCCTCTTTTGTGAGCATGTGTACTTCGTCGATGATATAGATCCGGTAGCGCCCTTGAAAGGTTGCAATCCCAATGTTTTCGCTGAGTTTTCTGATGTCGTCAATCCCTCGATTCGATGCTCCGTCGATCTCAATGACATCGAGGCTATATCCTCCCGTGATCTCTTTACAAGAAGAGCATGCGTTACAAGGTTCTACTTGGTTGATGGGGGATTCACAGTTGAGCGCTTTTGCAAAAATCCTCGCAAGGCTTGTTTTCCCTGTGCCGCGCAGGCCGCAAAACAGGTAGGCATGGGAAGTTTTTCCTTGCAAGATGGCATTCTTGAGGGTCTGGACTACAGCCGCTTGGCCCACAACATCGGCAAACCGCGTAGGGCGAAATTTTCTCGCGATTGGTAAATAGATCGTCATGGGACCATTCTATACAAGATTCCTATTGGACTCAATTTTCTTTTTTCTGTATGAGTATGCATTGGGAGACTTTATCCGGATCCGTTAACAGTCTCTGAAGGCAAAAAAATTACTTTTGAACTTGTTTCACTATAAAGAGAAGTCTATAATCTGGTCATGGTCACTCCTAAGTACAAGAAGAGTACTCGTAGAAATTGGGTAGAGGTGTTCAACGAGGAACGAAGAGCTTACCGCGTTTTAGTCGGGCTTCTATTTGTTGTTCTCTTAGCTACTTTCCTCCATTTTCGAGAAGTGAGGGTCGATGTTTTAGAAATCGACGCTAGTGCTAAGGGCTATATCGTTGCCCAGATCGATTTTTCATTTCCTGATTCAGAAGCAACTTATGTCTTGAAGCAAGAAGCGATGAAAGACATCGGGAATATCTACCGCCTTAGGGAATCTGAAATCAAGAAAGTGCGCCACCGTTTTGAGATGAATCTCATCAATAATCCTCTCTGGAGAAAAGAGCAGGATGCGACGTTTGAAGAGATGTACAACGTGTTAGATGCGGTTGTCGACACTCTGAAGGCCGCAAATATTACCGATCCAAGAACGAACAGCAAGAGAGAAGAGCTCAACTTATCGCAGCACAATTTCTACACCTCAAGTGATTTGCAATCGGATGAGCCTGTTGTCCTCGATGTTGGTTTTTGGAATCAAGTATCAGAGAATGTCGTAGATCAATACCACTACTCGAAAAAGACGGTCCACTACGTCGTCGATTTTTTTGAGCAGCATCCTTGGCGACTTCAAAATGATTTAGATGCTCACCGTTTCTTCAAAGGTCTCGTCGAAAAAACCATTCCAGAAAAATATACACAGATTAACGCAGGTAGCAAGATCATCGATCATGGTGAAAAAGTGACCGATCGTCACTTGGCCATGCTGAATGCGATGAAGAAAGCCCTTGCTGATTCGAAAAATCTCTGGGAATGGGATACGATTTTGGGCTCGTTCCTCTTTGCCCTCATTTTGACGGCGATGGGAGCTCTCTATTTAAGACTTTTCCAGAAAGAGGTCTACTACTCACTCAGACAGATCTCTTTAGCTGCCAGCATCGTTTTGTTAACCCTTTTTCTCTCTAAACTTGCTGAATACCTCCTCTTGCAAAATAATCATCAACTCATCGACATGGTCCGCTATCCGATCTTCATCCCTTTTGCGACCATTCTGTTTTGCGTTTTGATGAATCAGCAGATTGCAGTCCTTTTTTCATTTGCCCTCACCGTGGTGATCGGGATCACCCTCGCGGTGGAACACAGCTATTTCCTCTTCATTAACTTAGTCACAGTGATTGCTGCTGTATTGAGCTCTCGCTCCCTCAAGAAGAGAAAAGAGGTGTTTCGTGCAGGGGCCAAGGTGTGGCTCTCTGCCATCCCTGTCATCGTAGCTTTCAATCTGGTCGGAGGCTCACTTTGGAGCTCAACGACAATGACAGACTTTTTTAGTGCAGCAATCTGTCTCTTCATCATTGTGATGCTCCTCATCGGTGCGATGCCTCTTTTTGAATCCCTTTTCAACGTCATGACGGATATTTCGTTGATGGAATATTTAGATCCGACGAATGATCTCTTAAGACGCCTTGCACAAGAGGCGCCTGGTACGTATCACCATAGCGTTACGGTTTCGAATCTTGCAGAATCAATTGCATCAGCGATTGGTGCAAATCCAGTTTTGACAAGAGTAGGGGCGATGTATCACGACATCGGAAAGACGAATAATCCCCACTACTATACAGAAAATCTTCTCTTAGATTCAGCAGGTACCTTCGACATCCATAAACTCTTACTTGCCACAGAGTCGGTACAGGTAATCAAATCTCACGTGACAGAAGGGGAGTACATGGCAAGAAAGTATAAACTTCCCACACAGATCATCGACTTCATCAAACAGCACCATGGAACGACATTGATTAAGTACTTCTACCACAAGCAGTTAGAGGAAGTTAAGGGAACCAAGGAAAAAGTCGATGAGCAGCAGTTTCGCTACCCCGGTCCCAAACCTCAGAGTAAAGAAGCGGCGATTCTCATGATTTGCGATTCGGTCGAAGCGACCTCTCGCTCTCTCGATGATTTTTCAGAAGCGACGGTCAGGAAGATGGTAGAGTCGATGATTTTTGATCGGATTCAAGATGGTCAATTTGATGAATGTCCTCTCACATTTCATGAGCTTTGGCTCATCAAGAGCAAACTGGTGGGGCTCATTCTAGCAAGCGCTCATGCCCGCATCCGCTATCCTAAAAAGCCTGAGAGTGGCTCGAATTAATTCTTTCAGCAAGACTTTTCATGAGGAGTTTTCCCTGAAGAAATCGGGGAAGGCACTTGATGCATCTTATGAGCCATAGATAGCGTCTATCGTAGACGACAAAAGGCTTTTTCTTTTCAATTTGCTTTAAGATCGCCTCTGCTGTCTTTTCAGAGGAGAGGATCATCGGGGGCTGTTTTTTGTAAAACCCATTAGAGGCTTTTTCCGCAAAAGGGGTTTGAATCGATCCAGGACAAAAGCAAAGTGAGGAAATGTGGTGAGGTTTTAGCTCTTCATGAAGAGCTAGAGAAAAGTGGAGGAGGAAGCGGTTTGTGCTGCTATAGGTTGCAAAATATGGGTAGGGGAGAAGTGCTGCAGCTGAGGCGATATTCAAAATAGTCGCCGGGGTTTTCTCTTCGATCCAGTAAGGGATGACCTCGTGCAAAAGAGAGAGAATCGCCGTTGTTTTGAGATGGATCGTCTCTTCGATTTGATCCTTATTCGCTTCATGAAAAGGTCCGTAATAACCAAGACCTGCATTGTTGATGATTCCATCTGCTCTAAATTCTTTGATGGCATGAGCGATTTTTTTTGTATCTTCGAGGAGATCTCCTTGGCAGATCTCAACACCTAATTCTTTCTGAAGTTTTTGAAGAGAGGAGAGATTTCTCCCGACGGCTAAAACGGTATATCCTTTTTGAACTAAAAGAGAAGAGAGGGCAAGTCCTAGCCCTCCCGTGCTACCTGTGATACAAAAACGTCTACTGCAGGAAGTTTTGTTTGGCTTCTTCGAGGAGTTTTTGGAGCTCTTTTTCAACCGCGTCGATCTCGTTTTTAGTGATGTATTTTGCGTTAGTTTTCTTCATCTGTCCATAGATTTTAATCTGTGGTTCTGTTCCTGAAGGACGGACGATGACTCTTGATTGATCTTCGAGTTCAAAGATGAGGACGTTTGACTTAGGGAGCTCGGCATTAGGTTTCATTAAATCGATAGAACGGACGACTTTCCTTTTCCCGAGATGGGTAGGAGGAGTCTGACGAAGGCGCGCCATGATCTGGAGCATCCGCTCCATCCCTTCTTTGCAATCGATTGAGAGGGTGATCTCTCGATAGATACCGTACTGAGCGTAGAGTTCATAGAGTTTGTGGAGAAGAGTCTTCCCTTGTTTTTTTGCATGAAGTGCCATTTCAGCGACTAAGAGGGCAGCAACAGTTGCATCTTTATCGCGAGAATGGGTTCCATAGAGATAGCCCATCGATTCTTCAAATCCAAAGAGGTAGTGGAATGTATCTTTTTCTGTTTCCCAGAGATGGATTTTTTCTCCAATATATTTAAAGCCTGTCAACACTTCGAAACAGGTGAGGTGATGTTTTTCAAGCATGGTGCGGAAGAGAGGACTCGAAACAATGGATGTAACACCAGCGCTATTTTTCGGTAGCTGCTTTTTTGTCTCCAAGATGAAATCGAGAAGAAGGCAGCCCATTTCATTTCCTGTGAAGCTATAGATCTCTTTTTCATGAAAGATCGACACACCAAGGCGGTCAGAATCGGGATCAGAAAAGAGGCAGATATCCCCTTGCTGTTTTAAGAGTAGTTCATTTCCCACTTTCTGAGCTTCTCGAGAAGCGGGATCAGGATGGGGCATCCCTGGAAAATTTCCATTCGGTCCCTCTTGCCCTTTCACAAGCTCGAGAGAGGTAAAGCCTGCCCGTTTGAGCGCTTCTGGGATAATCGGCCTACCTGCTCCATAAAGTGGCGAGTATAACACCTTCAGCCAGCTCCCTTTTTCTTGATCTGCGTGTGGCGTGATCGCAAGTTTTTGGATTTCTGCAAGATAGGCTTCGTCAGCTTCTTTTCCCAGCCAAACAATGAGAGGATCTGTTTCTTTCGCAAGTTTAATCGCATCGAAATGCTCTACCTTGGCCACTTCTTGCATAATCCCCGTATCGTGAGGGGCTGTAACTTGAGCTCCATCTTTCCAATAGACTTTGTAACCATTGTAGGCGGCAGGATTGTGAGATGCTGTAATCATGACGCCAGCTGCACATCCATAGTGGCGCGTTCCCCAAGAGGCCATTGGCGTGGGGCGCAATTCCTTGTATATGTAGGCTTTGATTTTATTCCCTGCTAGTACCCGAGCAGTTTCTATGGCGAATTCCTTCGAGTGGTTACGGCAATCATAGCTGATGATGACAGAGGGAGAAGGTGTCGGTTTTTTCTGGAGGATGTAATTCGCCAGTCCTTGGGTTGCTTGGCGAATAGTGTAGATGTTCAACTGGTTTGAGCCTACACCCATGATTCCTCTCATCCCAGCCGTTCCGAAGCTTAAGCCTTGAGAAAACACCTCATTTGCTTTTTCAGGATGGTTTTCCATAAGTGCCTTGATTTCGTTTCTCGTTTCTGGATCTAGTGGAGCTTTTAACCATTCTTTGATGCGCTCTTCGACACTTTTTTGTAAAGCTTGTTTGCCCATGTTGTTTCACCCTTTTTCTTACTTGTAAGAAGAAGGGGATTAATCGTCGAGCTGTTTTTGGATCTCTTCAGGGGTAAAACGCTTTCCCTCATTGGCGTTGATCCCTTCACAATGAAGGGCAGCTTCATCCCAAGCCTTCTTCGAGGTGAGGTTCTGGGGCCACCAAGGGAACTTCTTACATTGAGAAGGTCTTGCGTGATAGACGGTGCATTTTTTCTCTTTGAGAAAAACGCAGTCGTAGTGGGGCTTGAGCTCTGTAAGGGAGTATCTTCCCCTAACAAAGCGGGTATAGCGGCGGAGGAAATCTGACTCAGAAAGCTCTAAGTGTTTTGCAAGTCTTTGTATATCTTCTTGTTCTAGCCAGACATAGCCAGGAGCGCCTGTGCAACACTGCCCGCAAGAGGTGCAGCCAAATACGAGCCCATCTTTATACCACGTCATGGATCTCCTTCAACTGAAAGCCCTTTTCAGAGTTTGAGGGTGGGCGATAGATCTCGAGTTGTTTCTTGGGCTCAAGGATGCAAAAACCACCATATTTCTTCAGGGTCAATGAACTCGGATTGATCATTTGAAATGTGGGGAGATTGATCTTGGTGTGCCTATGATCATGACCACAAAAGTAGAAGCGGACTTGAGGATAGTTAGAGAGGAGGCGTTCGAGTTCTAGTTTTCTCTGTAGAGATTTCGTCGGAAGTTTCTTAGTCTTAATAGGGAAGTGGTTTGCAACGATCACCTCGTGATCTTTCGGGATCGAATCGAGGATCTCTTTGAGTTTTGCTTCAATTTTTTTGCTGAACAGGCCTGTAGCATGGGAAAGGGGGGTCTTTAAGGTAGTATCTAGCAAGATGAGCCAGAGCTTTTCATCGAGGGAGTAGGCTGCCACCCGGTCTTTGGAGAGATCCCTCAGATCGATGAGATCTTCGAGCATATGGTAAAATCTTTTTTCCTCATAGGCCATCTTGGTGTAGTTGTCGTGGTTGCCGGGGATCGCATAAACTGTGACCCGCTTTCTTTGGGCTTCAGCGATGAACCGCTGGACGAGTGCAAACTCTTTTTTAGAGGAGGTAGTGGTAAAGTCCCCAAGGCAGAGGAGGTGGGTGACCTTCAAACTAGAAAGTTGATCGAGGAGCATCTCTGCATGGGAGGAGAGGAAGTGGTGTTTTCGGGTGAAAAAAGCGCAAAGGTTACCAATAATCTCTTTAGAAAATAGCTGTTTTGGGTGGAAGCTCGGCGCAAAAAAATGGATGTCAGAACAAACTAGAATCCTCATGAACGAAGACTATAGCGGATCAATCAATCTTTTTCCAGCGAACTTTGGAGCTATTCATGAGTTTTTTGGAAAGCTTGATATTGTTTTCTTGGAGCTTGCTCTGGAGGTGGTCGTTCATCTGTTTCTCACTCGTATGGATATGGGAATGGGGCTGCCCTGGAGTTACGCTGCCAGGGGAGGCTCTTCTTGAGTGCTTTTCTGCTGTAGAAGAGGGGTGATTCGTAATGTAGTGGATGTAAGATCTAAAGTTCTCTCTCATTTGATTTTTAGGTTGAATCGCTAATACCCCTGAGGTCTTCTTATAGAGTTGAAGTCTTTTGACCAGATCGTCGTGGGAGGCTCTTACGGGGGTGGGGAGGCGAGAGTTTTGCCGTACGCTTTTGTTTACTAAGTGGTTATTGTGGTGCTGGGAATTTTTCATGATCTTCCTCTCCTTTGATATCTTTATAATTAACAGTGTCTAAAATTTTTTCAACATATCAAAATTGTTTCACGTTTTTATTTTCGTAATTGTTTGATATAATTGATGTTAATTATGACTATTATAAAAATTAATGATATTGAAAAGATCGTTTCTCCAACGGGAAACTCTTTCAATCCTTCCCTATCTTCTACACTTGCAATTACTAGCTTTCTCCAAACCTTGGAGACAACACTAGCATCTTATATTAAGACAAATAGAAAGAGTGCTCCCATTAAAAAGATCGATCATGAGGAAGCTTTAGATGCAATCCGCTCTATTTTTATCAGAGATGGGCTCGATCCAAACAGTGTAGTGGAGCGGATTCAAGATTTGAGAAAAGAGATCATTGAAACTCGAGAAGCATGGCGATCCTTCATCAAAGAGACCATTGAATCTGGATTCTATACTATCTATCAAGACCTGCTTTCAACACTGGATCAGCTGACCCTAGTAGAGGGTGGGTTTGGAGCAGGAGCCTGTTATTATTTGGTCGATAAAAGGGGAGAGCCTCAATTTGTGATCAAGCCTGTCGATGAAGATATTTTCTGCATGAACAATCGGAAAGGGTATATGAGCTTTTTTCTTCCTGGAGAAGAAGGATCTTCACTCCGTGCAACTCCTCGTTATGAGTCACATAAAATTGACATGATGGCCTCAGATCTTGCTATCATCCTAGGAATCAAAGATGTAACACCAGAAGCAGTCATGTGGATACATAAAGATCTTAAAGGATCATTTTTTGACATCACCGATTCGATCATCAGTGGAGAAGAAGTTTTAGGAAAGAGAGAAGTGGAGAAGCTCTGTAGTGTGCAAAGGTATATCCCTCAGGCTAGAGAGCTTTTTACTGTTCAGCATGAACTCTTTCAACAAGGTTATCGAGGTGAAGAATTTGCCCAATTCTTTGATCAAGAGGATCTTGAACTCGCCTCTCTATTTATGATGGTCTCTGGCGACTCAGATGGGCATGGAGGAAATCTACTCGCTTATATTAAACGTTTTGATGATCAAGGACGCCCTATCTATGGCATTAAAAAAGTGGACAACGGACTCTCATTCCCCACAGAAAATGGATATGCGATGAACTCACTCCTCTTTTATCCGAATGCCGAAATTCCTTTTTCCCCATCAGCTAGACAAAAAGCTTTAGCCATCAATGAAGATCTGATTGCATCTCGGATGGCAGAGCTCGGTTTTGGAGCTGATGCAACTCATGCGATGAGAGAAAGGGTTCAGTCGATAAAAAGCTCTGTATTAGAAGGTTGTTCAATTAGAGAAGTGGGAAAAAGGATTAGAAATTTATGAAGAGTGTGATCATTTCCGCAGCTTTGTTAGGATGTCAGTTATGTGAGGAAACGCCTATGAAATTCGTGAACAGTCAAAATGGGTTTGTCATTTTGGAAGTGAAGAAAGAAGGGGATATCCTCTTCTACGATGAGATCTTAGAAGAAGAAATGAGAGAAATGGGTATTCAGATCCCGCCCCATTTGAGAAAAGAATTTGAAGGTCAAGAGGTGATCTACTTGAAGGACAAAGCTTTCTTAAAAGCGTTCAAAGAAGTCTATTGCCAAATGGTTTTTAACCCTGCTATCTATGAGTGGAAATAACCATACCATAGATTACCCCAAGTGTCGATTGCAGTTGTCATCAACTATTGCACGAATGACTACCGGTTCTTAAAAAAGGCAATTGAAGGGGTTCGCCCTTTTGCCCATAAAGTGATCGTCACCGTCGGTGACCATTTTTTCGATGGAACTCCTGAGAATCAAGATCTTTTAGAGGCCTCTTACCGAGAGCATCCCGATACCCAATTTGTAGAGTTTGCCTTTAGAGAAGATGAGACCTATGGTTTACATTGCCCTGTCCAAAAAGGGGATGCAGACTGGATCCATTTTTGGCACAGCACCAACCGCTATATTGGTTATCACTTTGTCCCTGAAGGGATTGACTACATCCTATTCATCGATGTGGATGAGATTTTTGATGGAGAGAAGTTCCTCCTCTGGCTCTCCCATTTCCCCTATCAAGAGTATACAGCTCTCAAGTTCTCGAGCTATTTTTACTTCCGCTCCGCATCTTATCGAGCCCATTCACTCCATTCAAACGGCCCATTGATGGTGAAAAAGTCCCTCATCCAACCAGAAGCACTACTCGACATCTGTGAACGGAAAGGGATTTTTGTCGACTTCCCCGGGAGTAAAAGAGATCATGTAGCAGCGCTCGATGGCTCTCCTCTCTGTCATCACTTCAGTTGGGTCAAACCTAAAGAGGAGCTTTTTCGCAAAGTCCTCTCCTGGGGCCACTACCAAGACAAAAACTGGACGGCTCTTCTACAAAAAGAGCTAGAGCAACCTTTTCAGGGCAAAGATGCCCTCTTTGACCTCTCCTACGAGACAGTCACCCCTTTTTGGGACCCCTTATCGGTAGAGCTCCCCAAAAAAGAGGAGATCATTCACCCTTTTCTCCATGTAACTAAAGTCAATCCAATACTCATTCAAAGACTTAGCCTTCGCACATTATTCAACTGATAAGATGAATTAAAATGTGAGTTGATTTTGTCTTGTCCAGATAACACACAATCCTGCATCAGATGGGGGCATGATCCTGAATGCTGCACAACTAGCTACACCTGTTTGCCAGGACTCGGGTGCTGTCCAAATCAGTATTATTGTAACGGTGAGTGCTGCTCTACAGGAGAAGTTTGTGTTGATAGGGTTTGTCAAAATCTTTGTGGAGATGCGTGTTCTTCAACAGAAACTTGCTGCCCTGTTACTGATGGTAGTTACGTCTGCTGTACAGAAAATACAACCTGCGTCGCCTTACAAGGTATATGTTGTCCTAAAGAGCAGTACTGCGAGGGAAGTTGCTGTGCATCTGGACAAGTCTGTACTACAAGTGGCTGTGTAATACCTACTCAAACCTGTACTTGCGATCTAACAACAGAAAATTGCTGTTACAATGGAAATAGCCCCTATCTATGCTGCTCTCAAACTCAAGAAGTCTGTATTCCTGCTGGGGGTTCAACGGAAGAAGGAAGTTGCTGTCCGATAGGTCAATATTGCAATGGTGCCTGTTGTCCTAATGGATGGTCTTGCCAAGGAGGGCAATGTGTGTGCACTTGCCCATGTGCAAATCCTGCAGATTGTTGTTTAGATAATTGTCAGGTGAATCCGCCTTATCTTTGTTGTAACAGTGAGATTGGGGAAAAGTGCGCTCAAAACATGGAAACTGGAAAAGTGGAGTGCTGCCCAGCAGATCGTTATTTGAATGGAAAATGCTGCCGAGCAGGATGGCATGTACAAAATGGGGAATGTACTTGTAATTGCCAATGTGCTAACCAGCAAAATTGCTGTTTAGATAGCTGCTATGTCGATCCCCCATATATCTGCTGTGAAAATGGGGATGAGTGTATTCGAGGTGAAGGATCGGGCCGAGCTCTCTGTTGCCCTGCAAGCAGAACTTGTAATAATCAAACAACTTGCTGCCCAGTCAATACGATTTGCTGTCTCGAGAAATGTTGCAATGAGGGGGAGATTTGTTGTAACGGTACCTGTTGTAAGAATGGACACTGCCTTAATGGAGCTTGTTGCGAACACGTTTGCTTAGATGGAACCTGCTGTGATGGGGGAGGACAGTGTTGCTGGGGGAAATCTTGTATGAAGGGTGGTTTTCGATCAGGGAATCAGTGCTGTTTCACGAATCCATGGAATATCGATACATGTGTCCCCGAAGCTCAAATATGAATCTTGTCTTTTGATACTAGGAGTTTGAAGCCTGAAAGGACTCTTGAGATGTGGATGAATTTTTCGAGTGTTTTGGGGAGCCATCTGGGGGGGGAGATCACGGAGCTTTTAAGCCAACCGGGGAACCATAGGCGTAGTGTGTGGCGAGAGAGGACTAGGAGAGTGGGAATCTGAAGATTCGATGCGAGATGGGAAAGATCTGATTCAATGCCGACAACGTAGCCCGATTCGTAGATGAGCTTTGCATATTCTGCTAAGGAGAGCTCAGATTCTTCAGGAAGCACCTGTACTTCAAATCCAAAACTTTGGATCGCTTCAGAGATCTTCACAAACTTCTCTTTTAAAAGGGCGTGGGATTGAATCAATACCCGCTTCCGATGTTTTCTGTGTTCCAGTCCTGGAGGAGGGCAAAGGCCATTATTTTTGGAGTGGTAGTAAATGTTGAGAAGAGAAGAGATCGCAAGAGCGATATTTTCCACCATGGAGCAGCGGTGGTCGAAAACCCGGTCGAGTTTTCCAAGAGGGGGATGAACTCTTTTGTGGTAAAAGGGGTAAAAGACGCTGAGGGGAGCGAGCATCCCATCTCGGTGCCATTTTTTCAGCTGCTTAGTCCTTTCACTTCCATCATGCTGTAAGATGAGCATGTCATATTCAGCGAGGGTCTCTTGCAAGAGTTCGGTCGGGGGGTAGGCAGCAAATTCATGGGGGAAAAACCAGTCAGAAAGTTCATGGAGTCGGTTGTGAAAGGTGGTTACTCTAAACCCCTCATTATAAATACGATGCGACGCCACCATCATCAGAAGACCGTCTCGAACTTCGTCAGAGCAGAGAACGGCAACTTTCTTCAGGGATCTCTGCATACTCTTACGATTCACCGAGAGCGATCATCGCTTCTGTTGTCATTAAAACACCCGCTGTTGAGGCAGCTAATTTTAAAGCAAGGATCACTGTTTTCGCAGGGTCAAGAATTCCTGTTTTGATGAAGTCTTCAAGTTTTTTCGTCTTTACATTGTATCCCATAGGGTAAGAACCTTTGGAAATTTGATCGATAATCAAGGAGCTATCATGCTCTCCACCATTTTCCAAAAGCTTTCTGATCGGAGCCTCAAGCGCTTTTTTCACAATCGTCATTCCAATGGCTTGATCGCTCGTCATCTTTTGCTCTAGGGAAGAAGCAGCATGGATGTAGGCGGCGAGGCCACCCACCACAACCCCTTCTTGGATCGCAGTGAGAGTTGCGCTAAGAGCACTTTCTACACGCCTTTTTTTCTCTTGCATAGCAGCTTCAGTTGCAGCACCTACACGGATGACGCCAACTCCTGCTTGGAGTTTTGCTTTTCTCTCCTGGAGTTTTTCTTTGTCATATTTGCTGGTAGAAGCGGCAATCTCGCTTTCAAGTAATTTAATTCGATTGTTGATTTCTTTTTCAGAA
Organism: uncultured bacterium; assembly: GCA_964655475.1. Classification (GTDB taxonomy): domain Bacteria; phylum Chlamydiota; class Chlamydiia; order Chlamydiales; family VGMA01; genus VGMA01. Next base: position 12,450 of record CAZZMO010000006.1, on the reverse strand, counting down.
CCTTTGCCCCCAACAATCGTTGTGTGGTCTTTTGTCATCAGGATCTTTTCAGCTCCCCCTAAGAAGCTAAAATCGACATTTTTCATGTCGTGACCGAGGTCTTCTGTTACGAGAGTGGCTCCTGTCAAGACGGCAAGATCAGCCAAGATTGCTTTCTTCCGATCACCAAAGCCTGGAGCTTTGGCTGCAGAAATTTTGAGAGTGCCGCGGAGTTTGTTGACAATCAGGGTGGAGAGTACTTCATTTTCAAAGTCGTCTGCAATCAAGAGGAGAGAGGTTGCTGAAGAGGCGACCCCTTGGAGGATGGGAAGGAGCTCTTGAATGCTTGAGATTTTCTTATCTGTGATGAATACCCGGGCTGATTCCATCTCTACTTGGAGTTTATCTGAATCGGTGACGAAGTAGGGGCTTACATAACCACGATCTACTTTCATCCCTTCTTCAGAGACAAGGCTCGTATCGACGCTTTTTCCCTCTTCTACAGTGATTACGCCATCTTTTCCGATGGTTTTGAGGGCATCAGAGATGATCTTTGCCACCTCTTCATCACCAGAGGCCGCGGCGAGAGCAATGTCGTAGTATTGATTTTCACTTTCGATTTGAATTTTGCTCTTTTCGATCTGTTCAACGACAATTTTGACCGCTTCATCGATATTTCTTTTGAGGAGGACGGGATTAGCCCCAGCGGTGATTTGACGAACGCTTTCTTTGAATAGAGCTCTAGCTAAGACGATTGCTGTAGTAGTCCCATCTCCACACTCATCATGCATCTTGCTCGCAAGTCCTTTGATGAGAGAGACTCCCATGTTTTCAAAAGGCTCTTCGAGGTCGAGCTCTTTCAGAATAGAGTGGCCGCTATTAGAAGATTTGGGAGAGCCATAAGATTGTTCTAAGAGAGTTTGTTTGTAGCTAGCTCCGAGGGTTGCAGCGACAACTTCATACGCAATATCGACACCGTTTTGTAGTTCTTTCAGCGCCTCATCTCCATACTTGACATCTTTTGCATTTGACATGGTGTGTTCTCCTTCTTCTCTAATGATCAAGCAATGTAGCACTAACTACATTTTTTGAGGAGCGGTTTTTGAAGGAAAGTCCCTCTACAACACTCTTTGCAATATCATCAAACTCTTCTGACTGAATGTATTGGCGTCTCCTTTCAGGATGGAAGATGTCAACTTCAACGAGCGAAGATGAACACTCTTCTTGAATGCTTTTGGCAAAACCTTTTAATGCAAATTTTGTTGCTGAATAGAGGCTTCCCTGTTTACTTCCCTGGGGCCCTGGTTTAGATCCCATGAAAATGATATTTGAAGGTCGTTGTTTTAATAGAGGGAGGAAGGTCTTGACGAGGAGAACGTGTGAGGTGAAGTTGACCTGAAGCATTTCGAGCACTTCTGATTCTGAAAGCTCATCGAGATGGAGAGAAGATCCAAGCCCTGCATTGCAGATCACTACATCGATCTCAGGGTATTGTTTGGTCAGCCTTTTGAAGATCACTGAGGCGACCCTGAGTTCTTTTAAATCACATCTTTCAAAATGGAAACATTCAGAATTCAAAAGGGGGGAGGGATCTCTTCTCGCTAGGCCAATGACAGTGTGAGACTCTTCTAAAAGTTTCTTTGCAATTGAAAAACCGATACCAGAACTACATCCAGTAATCAACACCGTGCGGGACATCAATATAACAGTCTCTAGGAAGATTGCCTATTTCTAAGAAAAAGAGAAATTCTTTAACAAAGATAATATTTAAAATAGGCGGCACCCGGATTCGAACCGGGGATCAAGGCTTTGCAGACCCATGCCTTACCACTTGGCTATGCCGCCACTATTCCCGTCTAGTATGCGAGAGGAAAGGCAATTGCGTCAATCATTGTTTCAAAAAAACTTAGAGACTATCTCCGTATTAAACCTCTGCCTTTTGTGTGTAGTATTTTTTTTATTAAGTTTTCGTTAAAAAACATGCGCGTTTTATTCATGAGACAAGGTAGAATACATGGGTAAAAAGTTACTAATTTTTGAGGTTTTTATGGCAATTAGCGGTTTAAGTAATACAGAGTTACAAACAATTGGTGAAATTTTTGTCAGCGAAGAGTTTACACAAGGTCTTACCAATGGTAAAGAAATAGATTCTTATGCATTTATAGCAGCGAAAAAAGATTCTGATTTAGCTGCAATATTCGTATTGACACACTCCGCGGCAGATACCATTTTAGCATCGAAAGGGTTGGGTGATAAAGAAACTTTATTATTAAGGCATGGAGCTAAGTACGAAGAAGAGCTACAACCTATCGAGCAAATGAAGAACGTGTTTGGAGGATTAGAGCTCAAGGCAGCGAATTACGTGAACGGCACAAGCAAAGATCCAAAAGGAGTGATGATTGCAGAAGTTCCAGCTCATAGAATCATGTATCATGAGTTTACTATCTTCACGAAGTTTTTGAGCGGCTTCAGCTCTGCAGAAGAATTGCACGAAGCAGTGAGAAACAATCTCTCTTCTGATGCAGAATTGATTAAATTAATTGGTGGGGTGGATGTCTCTAAACTCTCTAGCGGTACCTTTGAACTTTCTGATACCGTTTCTTTTGGAGAAAAAGTTTGGATGAGTTTTTGTAATACTTTATTGCTCATTGAAGCGGTTTGGAGAACATTTGCTGAGTCTGTTATGTATATTGTCCATTGGATGATGAAAGATCAGTTTGAAGCAGATGGCTATTCTCTTGATGATCGTAGAGACAATCTTCAAATGCAATGGCAGTCAACTATTTTGGTAGCGGGTGCTATTTGGAACCCAGTGGGTGTATTGGAAGCTGCAAAGAATCTAGAAACTCAGGTTCAGGCTGCAGGGGGAGAGTATCGACTAAAAGATGACATAGGTGATGTAGGCCGAGGAACTCCTTATGCTGGGAAATTCCAGTGGTCAACTTCTGGATTGACAACAGACGTCTGGAAGAAAGTATAGGCAGTCTCTAAGTTTTTTCAAAGCTACTGAGGTTCTTCTCAGTAGCTTTTTTTTTCTCTATTTCTTATCATCAGCTCTATGGATGAGCTCATCAAGTTCTTAGGTTTTACACATGTAGCAGATAGTCGAGAAGTGACTCCTGGTAGTGTTTTTTATGCACTCAAAGGGGCCACATTTGACGGTCATGACTATCTTCAAGAAGTAAAGAATCGAGGAGCCTTAGCTGCTGTAATCGATGAAAAGTGGCAGGGGAAAGAGGTAGATCTACCTCTCATTCGTGTTCCGAATGTTCTTGAAGCGCTTCAAAAACTCGCCAAAATCTATCGCAGGAAAAACCTTCACAAAAAAGTTATTGGGGTTACAGGCTCTTGTGGGAAAACCACCACAAAAGAATTCATCGCAAAAATGTTGTCGGTTGCTTTTTCAGTAGAAAAGAGCCCTGGAAGTTTAAACTCTCAAGTCACGATGCCTCTTTGCGTTTTGAATTTGCTCGGAAAAGGGGATATTCTTGTTCTTGAGATGGGGATGAGCCGCAAAGGGGAGATGGCAAAACTTACTGATATCGCGGTTCCTAATATCGTGATTTTGACGCCGATTACCTATGCTCATAGCGAATTTTTTGCTGATATTGAAGGGATTGCGAGCGCAAAAGGGGAGATCTTTACCTCAGAGGCGCTTGAGTATGCTTTCATTCACCGAGAATCGATGATCTATCAGAATATTCAACGAAATGTATTTTGTCCTTATGAACTCTTTGGAGGAAATGACTTTCCTGAATTTTCTTATCCCTTTACAGCAAGCCATCTGATTGAAGATGCTGGAGCTGCAATTAGGATTGGAAAGCATCTAGGGATGAATAATGAAGCGATTCAAAGAGGCTTAAAAGAGCTCAAAACCTATGAGCATCGCTTCGATGAAAAGCACTACCAAGGGATTAAGATCATTGATGATTCTTACAACGCTAATCCAAAGAGCATGACGAGCGCTCTTCTCAATATGCCACTCCCTTCAAACGGGGGAAGAAGGATCGGGGTGTTTGGTTCAATGGGAGAGCTTGGAAGTTATGAGGAGGAAGGGCACAAGCTTGTAGGACAAAAAGCGGTTGATATTCTCGATGAACTTCTCTGTATCGGCGCTCCTTGCCGCCACATGGTTGATATTTTTCAGGAAAAGTGTAAGAAGGTCTCTTTTTTTTCTGACTACAGCGAGATGAAAAAGGTTCTCAAAGAGTCTATGCAGGAAGGGGATGTAGTGCTTGTGAAAGGGTCGAAATTTCATAAATTGTGGACAATGATCGATTACATCGATTAACATCTGTTCATGCTCATCTATTTGATTCATATTTTGTGGCAGAAATTTGGGATCAAGATCCCTGCTGCATTCTCATTTTATTCGACGAGAATGATTTTAGCAGCACTTTCGACTCTTGTGGTTACGATTCTTTTAGGTCCTTGGTTCATCCGGAAACTGTATGAGCTTAAAATTGGACACACAGTGCGAGTTGAAGATTGCAAAGCGCTCGCTGGGACATACAATAAGAAACGGGACATTCCTACCATGGGTGGGATTTTGATGTTGACTGGCATTTTGCTCTCGAGTTTTTTATGGCTCGATTTTCGAAATGTCTTCTCTTGGATATTGATCATTACTGCACTCTGGCTCGGATGTTTGGGCTGGCTCGATGACTACCGAAAACTCAAAGGGAAAAATCATAAAGGGATCACTCCCAAACAGAAGTTTTTTTGTCAGGTACTTCTCTCCGCTCTCATTGCTGCCTATTTATTTCATCCGATTCAAGGAAAAGGGGTGGTAGCAAAAGAAAAGGTGGAAGAGGTTTCTAAAAGCCTTACCTCTGTAGAATATACGACGCACTATTATCTCCCTTTTTATAAGAAGCCGATCGTCCTTTATGGCATATTTGGCGCTATCGTATTCTTCATTATGACCATTTTAGTGGTAACGGGTTCTTCAAATGCAGTGAATTTAACTGATGGTCTCGATGGCTTAGCGGCTGGATGTCTCTTATTTGTGACCCTCGTCTTAGCAGCGATTGCATTCTTGTCAAACAATGCAGAACTTTCCCGCTATCTCAACATTTTGTACATTGAGGGGAGTGGAGAAATTGGTGTATTTTTGAGTGCTGTGATGGGAGCTTGTGTAGGATTTTTGTGGTATAATGGTTATCCTGCACAGATTTTTATGGGAGATACGGGATCACTTGCTCTTGGGGGGATTCTCGGGGTTTCTGCGGTGCTTCTCAGAAGAGAATTCTTATACGCTCTTGTAGCAGGTGTATTTGTCATGGAAGCCATATCAGTCCTTCTTCAGGTAGCGAGTTTTCGCCTCAGAAAAGGAAAGAGGATTTTTCTTTGCGCTCCCATACATCATCATTTTGAATGTAAAGGGCTTGCTGAAACGAAGATTGTGATCCGCTTTTGGATGGTGGGATTACTTCTTGCGCTTCTTGGTCTTGTTTCACTTCGCTTTCAGTGATTTTTTGGAGGAGTTCTAGGTGGAAAAAGTGCTTGTAATTGGTGTAGGTGTGAGTGGTAAAGGGGCGATTGCTTTTTTACAATCGATGCATTACCAAGTAGTTGCGGTAGATCGATCTGTAAAAGGGGAATACCTTGGTGTCAAGATTTTGAGTGAAAGCGACGTCATCATCCCTTTTGATTTCAACTTTGTTGTTTTATCTCCTGGTGTGCCGAGCTCTCACCCACTTTGTCAAAAGGCAGAATCTCTTGGAATTCCTGTCATAGGGGAAATGGAATTAGGTCTTCGTTTCCTCAAAAAATCAAATCCTGCAATAGCGATTACGGGAACGAATGGGAAGACGACTTTAACCTGTTTAACGACTCATACTCTGAATTATGTGGGAAAAAAAGCGAGAAGTTTGGGAAATATTGGCGCTCCTATTACGAGCGCTATTCATGAACTTGAAGAGGGGGAAATTGTCGTCATTGAACTCAGCTCTTATCAGCTAGAAACCATGAAAGAGAGGGTCTTTGATGTAGGGATCATTACGAATCTAACCCCTGATCATCTCGATCGCTATCAAACAATGGAGCGGTACGCTAAAGCAAAATTGAACCTTTTTTCATGCTTAAAAGAGGGGGGAGTTCTCTATTTACACGAAGAGATGATGCAAGAATTTGCTTCACTAATCCCCGATCAAAAACGGTGCATCCCCTTCGGCCCTTTTCTAAAAGAGCATCTTTGGATGGATGAAGAGATTTTAATGCTTGTCGAAAGGTTAAAGTGCATGGTAGTCTTGCCTACGGGTATAGAGAACATTTTAGCTGGCTTTTTATTGACACAGGGGTTTGGAGTAAGTGCTACTGAGTATTTAGAAGCGCTGACGACTTTTAAGCGTCCTCGCCACCGGATGGAACATATTGCTACCATTCGGGGTGTTGAGTTTTGTAACGATAGTAAAGCAACTAATGTAGCATCCCTCTCTTTTGCGCTCGATACTGTGAAAAAGCCGATCATATTAGTGATGGGAGGGAGGAGTAAGGGAAGCCCTTATGAGCCTTTGATTCCTAAGATGAAAGGGTTAGTAAAAGAAATTCTCACGATTGGAGAAGCGGCAGGAGAGATTGAAGAAGCTTTTCAAGGAGTCATTCCCTGTAGTAGGGCAGAAACGCTTTCAAAAGCTGTAGAAATGGCAATGCAAAAGGCTTCTCCTGGAGATATGGTGTTACTCTCACCTGCATGTAGCAGTTTTGATCAGTTTAAAAATTATGAAGATCGGGGCGATCACTTTAGGAGTCTTGTAGGAGGAGTTGTATGAGTCGCAGGGATACTATTCTCGTTGCTGTATTGATCAACATGGGATTGTTGGTCGTATTATTTATTGGAGCATTGAAACCAGATCCACTACCAGAAATGACAAAAATAGCCACGAGCATTGAACCTTCGCGTCCGCAGGTAATTGAGCAGACGGTCGATCCTGTTGATCATCTTTTGAAAAGCTATGTAGAAGAAATCCAAAAAGAGCCTGAACTTGTCGAAATTGTAAAGCCTGTCTTGACAAGACAAGAAACGCCAAAACCTGTTGAACAAAAACCGATCGAAGAGGGAAAATACTACATCGTCAAGAGTGGAGATAATCCTTGGTCTGTAGCGATCAAAAATCACATCAAGTTTGATGAACTTCTCCGCCTCAATAATCTCGATGAAGATAAGGCGAAAAAACTCAAACCAGGTGATAAACTTCGCATTAAATGAGTGAAAAGGCGAATACTCTCCTCTTTTTCGTAGTGATCTTGCTCTTTTCGATGGGGCTTTTGATGGTGTTTAACACAACATCAGCAGAGCTTCTCGATCGAGGGCAAGAGGGACAAATCTATTACGCTCTCGTTAAGCAGTTCATAGCCAGCATATTAGGTCTTATATCAGGTCTCTTAATCTATTGGATTGGGTATAAGAAGGTTCTCGAGTGGTCGCTCTGGCTCTTTTGTCTTGGAATGGTAGGGCTGATTCTCGTATTTGTTCCGAAGATCGGGCAAGAAATCAACGGCTCTCACCGATGGATTTCCATTTTTGGCCTCTCTTTGCAACCTTCTGAATTCATGAAATGGATCATCCCTCTATTTGCGGTCCATAGGTTTTGTGTGAGGGGTGTTCCTCAAACTTTCCGGGAATTTTGTGATACGCAGATCATTTTTATTCTTCCCATTTTTTTGATCTTGATCGAACCTGATAATGGTAGCGTGGCGATCATTATTGCAACATTGATTACGATCTACTTCATTTTTTCGATCCGTTGGCGTTATTGGCTCGTCCCCATCATGCTCTTAACAGTCCTTGGGGGAACGGCTGCTTTGAAGATGAAGCACGTCCCTGATCGAATCCGCATCTATCTTCATCCTGAAACAGATCTTTTGGGTAAAGGGCATCAACCTTACCAGGCGAAGATTGCAACAGGGTCTGGAGGGCTTACAGGAAGGGGGCTCGGAGAGAGTATGCAAAAACTAAACTATCTTCCTGAGGCCCGAAGTGACTACATTGCAGCAATTTTTGCTGAAGAGATGGGTTTTCTTGGGATCATGATCCTCATTTCTCTTTTCATGTCGATTGGAGCAATCGGCTTTCACATTGCATGTCATGCAAAAGAGCTTGAAGGGTATTATTTGGGGGTCATTTTGACCTTTTTGATCACGTTTCAAGCCTTTTTGAATCTCGGCGTTGTGTCAGGTCTTTTGCCGAGCAAAGGGACGAACCTCCCTTTCTTCAGCCAAGGGGGATCTTCACTGATTGCAAACTTTATGGTATTAGCGCTTATTATGAGCATTGGTAGAAAAAAAGAGGAGCGTTCATGCGCCGCATCGCACTAGCTGTTGGAGGGACGGGGGGGCATATTTTACCTGCATTGCAGCTTGCCAAAGAGCTCAAAAAGCAAGGGGTTGAGGTCCATTTTCTCGGAGCCTATTTAGAAAATAACCCTTATCTCGATAAGAGCTTTCCTTATGGAAGTGTTTTAGGTTCAAATCGCTGCCCAATGAAATTGGTGAAGGGGGTCTGGCAAAGCCTTTCTTATTTAAGAAAAAATAAGATCTCTTTAGTCGTTGGGTTTGGAAGCTACCACAGCATGCCACCAGTAGCTGCTGCAACTCTATTGAGAGTTCCTTTTGTTCTTTGTGAAGCGAACCTGTTGCCAGGAAGGGTCAATCGACTATTTTCGAGAATGGCAAAATGGACAGCCGTGCAGTTTATTGAGACGTCGAAACATGTCAAAACCTCGACGAAGTGGATCGATTTTCTAGGGGAAAAGTTTCGAAATAAGAAGTCATCGAAAGCGGTTGCGGCTCACTATTTCGGCCTTTCTGAAGAGATTCCTACGATTTTGGTCGTTGGGGGATCCCATGGGGCCTCTTCGATTAACCAAAAGATGATGGAGCTACTACCCACTTTAGAAAAACCCTTTCAGGTGATCCACCTCATCGGGAAAAAAGAGTCTCCTGAGGTGGTAGAAAAAGTCTATCGTGAGGCAAACATTCCCCATGTAGTTAAGTCTTTTGAAGAGAATATGCACCATGCATATACTCTCTCCTCGTTTGCCATCGCAAGGGCAGGGGCAGCAACGCTTGCTGAACTCATCCACTTTGAACTTCCAGCTCTATTAATCCCCTACCCATTTGCCACAGATCAGCATCAGTCGAAAAATGGGATCTATTTTGCTGAAGTGCTTCGAGGGGGCGATGTGCTAGAGGAGAAAGATCTTTCATTAATGAAGGAAAAAGTCCTCCCTTTTTTTGATCCCCATTTTCTCAAAGAAAAGCAATCAGCTCTAGCTTCTTACCCAGTAGAGCATCGCTATTCTTCTCTCTACCAATGCTTGCTCGAATTTTTCTAACTTGCTAACCTGATCCCATTCGAAAACGGTGGGAGACCTACGTGAAAAAGCTACACATTATTGGTATCGGCGGGATTGGAATGAGCGCTCTTGCATGGATTGCGCTAGAGAAGGGGATCGAAGTTTCTGGCAGTGATGCCAAAGAGAGTCCTCTTATTAGAGAGCTCAGAGCTCGAGGAGCGAAGATTTTTATTGGGCAGAAAAAAGAAAATATAGAAGAGACTCTCGATATCGCTTACAGCTCAGCCATTAAAGAGACAAATCCTGAGTGGATGAGAGGGAAAGAGCTCGGCTGCCGTTTTTTTCACCGTAGTGAACTCTTATCGATGTGGATGGAGGGAAAAAAGCAGATCGTCATTGCAGGCTGCCATGGAAAGACGACCACAACATCTCTCATGATTCATGTGTTAAAAGAAGCGGGGTTAGATCCGAGTTTTGTCGTTGGTGGAGTCTCCCTATCACTTGGGCAAAATGGTGCGCTAGGGAAGGGGGAATATTTTGTGGCAGAAGGGGATGAAAGTGACGGCTCTTTTTTGCGGACCCACCCACATATTGGGATTGTGACCAATATGGATCCAGATCATCTCGATTACTGGAAGACAGAAGAGGCGCTCGATGAAGCGTATGAAAGCTTCATAAAAAAATCAGAGCATCTCATCTACTGTATTGATGATCCCAAGTTAAAAAAGAAAAGGGGAACCTCCTACGGATTTTCTCTCGAAGCAGATCTGCATCTTGTGTCGACACAAGTGATAGCAGGAGAGCAGACGATGACATTTACCTATGGAGGGCATTTATTCAAAGCAATTCCTATGGCCCTTTTTGGGGTTCATAACGTACTGAATAGTTTAGCAGTCTTTGCTGCAGCAAAAAGGCTCGGGATATCCAATGAAAAGATCTTTCAAGCATTTTTGACCTTTAAAGGGGTCGATCGCCGCATGCAGCTCAAAGGATCTGTCAAGGGTGTTACTTACATCGATGACTACGCGCATCACCCAACAGAAGTAAAAGCAACGCTTCAGGCAATGAGAGCTAAAATGGGGGATAAAAAGCTCGTCGTTGTGTTTCAGCCACACCGTTTTTCCCGTTTTGAAACCTTTATGGAAGAGTTTGCTGAGTCCTTGGAAGGGAAAGAAACTTTGATTGTGACCGATATTTTTGGAGCTGGAGAGGAAAATCCGCATCAACTTCATGCTCTCGATCTCGTTTCACTCTTGAAAAAACAAGAAAGTCGCCACCTCGTTTACGCAAAACGGAATGAACTCAAAGAGATACTCGCTGAAGAGGCAAAAGAGGGGGATACGATTTTAGCAATGGGAGCCGGGGATATCACACAGCTCAAAGATGAAATGATGACCGTATGAAGAGACTTTCTCTTTTTGCAGCCCTTTCTTGGATTGTTCTTTCGACACTCGTTGTGACTCCAACGATTTACACGGGTGTCCGCTTTTTCCAAAAAGAGAGAGAAAAGCATCTCACATCTCCTGAATATCAGATCCGTTCAATCATTCAGACAAGTTCGATCAAAAGGGGGCTCAATACTGCCTTTTTTGCAGAAAGGCTCTCTTTGGCCTCTGATAGCCCTCAAAATATCTACCACTTTGACACAAAACTGGGGGAGAAAAAGCTCTTCGATACAGCAGTCTTTCGAGAAGTTTCGATCACGAAGCGCTACCCTGATGCGCTCTATATCGAGTATGAAATGAGGATCCCTCATGTGAAAATTGGAGATTATCAAAATGTGGCGATCGATCGAGATCACATAGCTTTTCCGATCATGCCTTTTTTTGCTTCTCGTAAGATCCCAGAAATTTATTTAGGAGAGGGAAATGATTCAGTGATTTACAATCAAACCCTGAATCATCCACGCCTCAAAATTGCACTCGAGTATTTATCTATTTTAGAAGAGAAACTCAAGGAGTATGGAGGGGTTGTGGAAAAGATCGACGTTACGAGAATCGATTCTCCAAGCTACGGAAAAAGGGAACTGATTGTCTTAATCAAGGGAGTCAATGGGTACCACTTTCTCAGGATGCAGACAAAAGAGTTAGAAAAACAGGTGGAGAATTACCTTTCATTACAACAAGTTCTTTCAAAAGGGGATAAAGTGATCGATTTGAGAATTGATCACATTGCCTATATTGATGAGGTAAAGCATGGATGAGTATATACTGATGCAGTGGACATCGAATGATCTCAAGGGGGCGAAAGAGATTTTATCAGACCTTTTAGAGAGTAAATGCATCGCCTGTGGAACGATTTATCCGGGGGTGACCTCCATATACCGGTGGAAAGATAAGATTGAAGAATCTTCAGAATGTGTCATTGTCATGAAGACGACAAAAGATCTCTACGATGTGATCGAGACTTATATTCTTGAAAATCATCCTTATGTCGTTCCTGAAATCATTGCCATCCCGATTCAAAGAGGTTTAAGGCTCTATCTCGAGTGGATCGATCAAGAGACCTCCTGAAATTCCTTGATTTTCTAACTAGTCAAAAACCACATTTTCAGGTAAGTTGAATATCAGAGTCTAGATGAGGGGAAATTTATGGTGGGATTAAATGTAGCCACAGATGAGCAAGGGGGAAAGGTCATCTTACGCCTAGATGGGCGATTGGATGCAGCAACTGTCCCTAAGTTAGAAGAGATGTTGAATCAACATGTGGCAGATAAACACCATAAGATTATGCTCGACTTTAGAAAGGTCGATTATCTCAGCAGTGCCGCAATGAGACTGCTTCTCCATACGACGAAGAAATTGAAAAATATTGGTGGTAAACTCACGATGGCTGAAGTCCACGAAGATGTGATGGAAATCATCAAAATGGCTGGATTTGATGCAATTTTGAGCATCCACGAAAAAGAAAAAGAGGCCCTAGAAGCTCTTGGTTAGAGATTTCTAAGGAAATTATGTGTTTTTAGTTCAAGAGAAAAGAAGCCCTGTCAATACGCCCCCTCAAAAAAAGAAGATCATTGTCATTTCGGGTCCTACCGCTTCAGGTAAGACAGCCCTTTCACTCATACTTGCTAAAGCGCTTCATGGAGAGGTAATCTCCTGCGATTCTGTTCAGATCTACCGAGGGATGGATATTGGAACTGCCAAAGTTTCCCCACTCATTCGGCAAGAAG
>CAZZMO010000005.1:0-113653 GCA_964655475.1 uncultured bacterium | reverse complement strand
ATAGTCAGGAGATAATATATGAGTAATCAAGCTATAACAGGAATACCAATTCATCATGATACGAATGGATTCAACTTTGCAGGAAGGGAAGAGTACCCCAGCGCAAAAGGTGAAATACTTTACCCTCATGCTGTTGTTCTAAATGATGACTCTGATGGATATGACAAAGAAATTGTTTGGGGAAATCAGGGAAATAAAATTGGTCGCTTTAGTGGTATTCAGCCACATAACCGTCATGAAGGCACTAGAGCAACTGTAGACTCTTATTACACAGGCCTTGAGAAGACAGAAGCCGTTCTTGAAGGTGCTTGCTTATCAAGACTATTTAGAGGTGAAACGCACGATAGCCACCACACTGGTGTACGTAAGCCAATTGAATGTCAATGGATTGATGTAACATCTGGAAGAAATTATTTCGCTAACGTCGCGAAATTCTCTGATAAGTGTGGTATTCTCGCATCTAAAGGAACTCACCGCTTATTTGATAACGCGGCCACAAGGATCTTCCTACCATTCCTACCTCCATTAGGAATTCCAGTAGGGATAGTTGCACGGATCATCGGCCAGGTTCTCGGTGCAGGGGCACAGATCGTCTCTCACGTAGTCGTTGCTGCAATAGTGATTGGAGTTGTTGTCACAGTCTTCTTCACAGCCGTTGGTTTAGCAGCTACTGCCGGAACTCTGTTCCTTCTCACATCACCAGTAATTGCTTACATGAACAAGAACAGCTTTGAAATTAAAGAACTCAAAGGAATGTTCAAAGGATTAGCGCAAGCTTACCTAAGTGCAGAAGTTGCGGAAGATAAAAACAAAGTAATGATCGCAGTTGAATTGATGGGGCAGCATAAGGCTTCACAAGATCACCGTAGTGCGAACTACTGGTATGGAGATGGAACTCTCTTTAAAATCGATGACGCTTCACACGGACACATCGTGAACAAGCTCCTCGAAGGTGAGATCGGAACACGTGATATTAAGGCTGAGTACATCGCTGAGAAGAAAGCTCTCAACATGGCTGTAAACTTAGCTGCAGTTGGAACTGTTTCTCTCTTCCCTGCTGCGAAGCAAAAAGTTCGCGATGCAGCTCTCAGAGTAATGGAAGGAGAAAACAAGCTCCCAAGCCAGATTGAAGACTTCGCTAAGAAAATTGCAGCTGAAATGGAAAACGGTCTTCCACCAAAATTAGCAGTTCAGCCATCTGTTTTAACAACAGAAGATGGATATGGTAACTATCAAAGCGTCAAGATGCTTGGTGAAGATGATGATGAGTTTGGAGATTTTGAAGATGCTTCTAACTCTCTTCAAATGACAGCATTCGGCACACCGCATGTAGCTCAAGCAGCTGGCAATGGTTATACAAACCCACTGCTTAGATCAACAAGCGATAGTTTCAAGGAAGTCTAGTTGAGAAAAGCTTGAGGCCCCTCGGTGAATGGGGGGATGAGGTTTGAGGAAGGCCGCCTGGGGAAACCTGGGCGGCCTTTTTTTATGGTTAGATGTGGAGTGGGCCTTCGGGAGTGAGAGAGAGGAAGGATTCGTGGAGGGCTTCGGAGAAGGTGGGGTGAGCGTGGGTAGAGTGGAGGAGGGCTGTGAGGGGGAGGTTGTTTTCGATAGCGATGACCCCTTCCATGATGAGATCAGAGGCTGAGGGGCCGAGGATGTGAAGGCCGAGAAGGCGATTCGTTTCTGTATTGAGTAGTACTTTAACGAAGCCGTCGGGATCGTTGGAGGTCGTTCCTTGGCGAGAGTTTGCAGCGAAGGGGAACTGAGAAACTTTGAAGGGTAGGTTAAGCTCTTTCGCTTTTTGTTCTGTGAGGCCAACGGAGGCGATCTCGGGGTGTGTGTAGACGACATTCGGGATAGCGAGGTAGTTCATGGTACCAATACGTCCTTTGATGAGCTCTGCAACGAGCTCTCCCTCTTTGGAGCCTTTATGAGCAAGCATCGGGCCGCCGGCGACATCGCCGATGGCGAAGATGTGGGGATGGCGTGTGCGGAAGGCGCTATCGATGGGGATGAATCCTCTTGGGTCAAGAGTGATGCCAATTGCATCGAGACCAAGTCCTTCGGTGTAAGGTTTTCTTCCGATAGCAACGAGAATGACTTCTGCTTCGAGCACCTGATCTCCGATCTCGATGCGGTTTTTGCCACCCCCTGTCACTTTGGCATTGAGGTGGAACTGAAAGCCCTGTTTCTTGAAGACCTTTTCTGCCGTTTTAGAAATGGAGCTATCAAACTCTGGAAGGACTCGATCGAAGTATTCGACAACGCTCACTTCTGTGCCGAGGCGTCTGTAGACGCTTCCTAGTTCTAGTCCAATCACACCAGCTCCAATCACGATCATACTCTTGGGAAGTTTTTTTAAGGAGAGGGCTCCAGTAGAGGTGATGATGTGCTCTTCATCAACTGGCAAGAAGGGAAGTGTTGCAGGGGTAGATCCTGTTGCGATGATGATATGGCTCGCTGTGACTGTTTTCCCATCGATGGATAGGGTATGTGGATCGACAAAACGGGCAGCACCTTTTAGAGAGTGGACTTTGTTTTTCTTGAAGAGGTAGTCGATCCCTTTGGTGAACTTCTGGATGATCCCCTGCTTTCTCATCATCATCTCATCTAAGCTAAAGGTAAGTTGATCGTATTGAATTCCGTGCACTTTGGCATCATGTGCTATCTCATGATAGAGCTCTGAGGATTTCAATAGCGCTTTTGATGGGATGCAACCGACATTGAGACAAGTCCCGCCAAGGGTGCCATCTTTTTCAACACAGGCTGTTTTTAAACCTAGTTGCGACGCTTTAATAGCAGCTACGTACCCAGCAGGTCCGCTTCCAATGACTATCACATCAAAATCCATACGATCCCCAATATTTTTCAATTGGGCATATTCTACAAAAATTGGGTTTTGTTGCTCTATTTTTTGTCCAAATTACCAAAGAAAAGGGAAAAGGATCTTTCGATTTTTAGGATAGTCAATGAATCTATTTTGGTACCAACGGTGATGATGAATTGCTCTTGGCACTAGATTCGCTATCGTCCAAAGAAAAAACGCAAGAGCGGGTAGAGACCACATCATCAGTGCAAAGCCCATCCACTCGATGATCTCTCCAAGATAGTTGGGAGAGGAAATGTAGCGAAAAAGCCCCCCATAGGGAATCTGATAGTGATGGGAACGTTTTTTCAAATGGATGAGTATCTGATCAGATTGAAAGTTGATGTAAGCCCCTGCAAAGAAAAACAAAACCCCTGAGATAAAACGGGGATCATAGAGCCAATGAATAGGATAATCAAACTGAGCTAAATAAAAGCCATTGAGGTAGCCGTTGATGCTATTGAAAAGAAAGGAAGAGAGAACAATGAGCCAGGAGATGGGTTTTCCACTCGCTTTATATGGATAAATGAAACTGCGGTAGACATAGTGAAGGCTCCATAGCGCTAGAAAAACATAGCTGATCTTTGAAGGGGCTGTCTGAAAATAAAAGAAAAGAAAACTGATCAGCGCTGGGGCTTCCATCAATATCCATCCTAAGCGATAAGGTAAGCAAAAGCCAAATCGAGTATGGCTATGTCGTCCATAAGGGGCTTTTATTTTAAGGAGAATCGGAAAAATGAAGAGTGGCAATAAGAGCCAAATGATCAAGAACATAAATGGGGAAACTCCTGAGAAAGCCACGAGTGGGTGTCTCTTAAAGTTTCTTCAATAGGGCGAGCTTGATGTCCCAGCACCGATGCTGCTTTAGAGCTACTGATTCGATAGTTGCTATTGCTGAGAGCATCAATGGAATCTTTTGTATAAAGAGGAGCCTCTCCTCTCATTTTTGCATAGAGATAGATTCCAGGGAGAAACACTTTCGCCAGCCAGGTAGGTGCTGTAAAGAAAGGGCCTCTTAGGTTTGCAAGCTTTGCTGCTAAATCCATAAGAGCTCGGCCAGACATCCATCTACCTGATAAGAGATACCTCTCCCCTATTTTTCCTTGATCCAACACTCTAACGCTCGAATGGACGACATCTCTGATATCGACCCAGTCAAAGCCCCCTTGAATGAGTCCTGGAAGCTCGCCGCGGTACAAACTTAAAAATGCTTTCCCGAGGAGAGAGGGTTCAAAATCGTAGGGGCCGATAACTCCTGTGGGACTTAAGATGATAGCTCTTAACCCTTTTTGGATTCCCTCTAACACGACTTGTTCACTGAGCGCTTTGGAATAGTCGTAAATAGGCGCAGAAGGGCCTACAAAGCCTCTATTCTCATCTAAGGTCTTTCCTCTCGGATTTGGGTCATAGGCGTGAATAGAGCTGAAATGAATGAGCTTTTGAACCTGATGCTGTAATGAGGCTTCGACGATATTCGCTGTTCCCTCCACATTCGTCCTCATGACAGAGTCATCTTGATCCCGATAAATAGTGATCTTCGAAGCTAAATGGTAGACGACATCGAGTCCTTGGATGAACTCGTTAACGCTCTTTCTTTGAAGGATATCCCCCTGAACGATTTCTACAGGTGGGCTTCCTTTGGGCATGGGAGCCTTATGAAGCAAGATCCGAATGGAATGCCCTTTTGCGTGGAGCTCTCTACAAAGTAGATTGCCGATATGCCCACTCGCTCCTGTAACCCCTATTTTTGCCATGTTATTCATGATAACAGAGCGAAAAAGAGAATAAGGGAGCTTCTTAAGGTGAGCTAGTTACTCCATGATGAAGAACTTCTCGGGGTTTTCGAGGTAGTCTTTAATCATAACGAGGAACTTAATGGAGCTCTCTCCATCAACCACGCGGTGATCATAGCTGAGGGCTAAGTACATCATCGGGCGGATAACAATTTGACCATTGATGGCAACGGGTCTTTCTTTGATAGCATGCATCCCTAGGATTCCACTTTGAGGGATGTTGAGGATGGGCGTCGAGAGGAGTGATCCGTAAGTGCCTCCATTAGAGATGGTAAAGGTCCCTCCCTCGAGATCTTGCATCTTGATCTTCCCCTCTTTCGCTTTTTTCGCAAAATCGGAGATCGCTTTCTCAATCTCCGCAAAGCTCTTCTTATCTGCATCCCGGATGACAGGGACGACGAGCCCTCTTTCAGTACCTACAGCAATCCCCATGTGAACGCCATCGTGGTAGATGAACTCATCTCCATCGATGAAGGCATTAATCGCAGGAAACTGTTTGAGCGCTAGTGAGACCGCTTTGACAAAGAAGGACATGAAACCTAAACGGATTCCAAAAGCTTTTTCGAAAGCATCTTTCTCTTTCTTACGAATCTCCATGACAGCGGTCATGTCCACTTCATTGAAAGTCGTGAGCATGGCTGTGGTATTCTTCGCTTCGACAAGGCGGTGTGCGATGACACGGCGGAGTTTTGACATCTTTTCACGCCGCTCTCCTGCTTGGGGAGGGATTTTAATTTGAGGCGCAGGTGCTGCAGAAGGAGGTACTACTGTACGCACCTCTTCTCGTCGAACAGCCTCTTCGACAGGGATTCTGATTTTTTCACAAAAGGTTGTGGGTGTTGGAGCTTTTGGGCCTGGAGCTTCTACTTTGGGTTCAGGTGCTTTTACTTCTGAAGGCTTTCCTTCAGGATCGATATCTCCAAGAGGGCTTCCAGGATGGACTGTTTGCCCTTTCGTCACGGTGAAATGGACGATACCGCTGATCGGAGCGTATACTTCTGCAGTCGCTTTATCCGTCTCGAGCTCTAAGATGGCTTCTCCCTCTTTGACGTAAGATCCTTCTTTAACAAGAAAGTTGAGCACTTCTGCTTCTGTGACTGATTCTCCTGCGGAGGGGGTTATGATCGGTTTTTTCATTTCATCGCCTCACGGATAATGGTCTCTTGTTCTCGATTGTGCAAGCTGGGAGAGCCTGCTGCTGGAGAGGCTCTTCTTACCCTTCCAACATACTCGAGAGGTGTTTTTTCTCGAAGGACTTCCTTGAGATAGGGTCTTACGAAGTGCCAAAGCCCTTGATTGCTATGCTCTTCTTGAACCCAGATCACTTTTTCTAACTTGGTGTAGGACTGAAGAATGTCTCTCAACTTTTCTATGTGAAAAGGATAGACCTGCTCGACTCGAACAATCGCGATATCTTCTCGATCTCCTCTGGCTGCTTTGAGTTCGTAGTAGATCTTCCCGCTACACAAGATTACCTTTTTCGCTGATGGTCTTGGATCATCTAAAAACTCTTGGAATCCCTCTTTAGAAAAATCTTCGAGAGGAGAAAAACTCTCTTTCAAGCGGAGAAGACTTTTTGGTGATGCGATGATGAGGGGAGCTCTCTCTTTTGCATGAAGCTGTCTACGAAAGAGGTGGAAAACTTGCGATGGTTTTGTTGGGTAACAAACGCGGATGTTATTTTCTGCAGTGAGCTGTAAAAAACGCTCGGGTCTACATGAGGAGTGTTCAGGCCCCATCCCTTCCATCCCGTGAGGGAGAAAGAGGGTTAAGCTTGCACTCTCATTCCACTTCGTCTTCGATGATGTGATGAACTGATCGATGATGATCTGAGCGCCGTTAGAGAAATCGCCAAACTGCGCTTCCCACATGACAAAGGTTTTCGGATCGATCAAACTATAGCCATACTCAAAACCGAGAACTGCGTATTCAGAAAGGATCGAGTTATATACCTGAAAGGGTCCAAGGGCTTTCAACGGGCTATACTTTTCCTCTTTCCCCTGGCTGTAGAGATAGGCGTGGCGATGGGAAAAGGTCCCTCGGATGGAGTCTTGCCCTGAGAGGCGGACTCCAAATCCTTCTTCTAAAAGTGAGGCGTAAGCAAGAAATTCTGCTGTACCCCAATCGATGGCACTTGAAAAACTTTCCCGTCTCTCCTCGTAGAGTTTAGCAAGCTTTGGATGGGGATCAAAAGTGGATGGGATGTGGGTAATTTTATCCCGGAGCTCGAATAATTTTTCTTTGGAAAGCTCGGTGTTTGCTTCAGGAAATTCAGAAAGTGTTTCAAAGTCCTGATCTTTCGCAACAATAGATCTTGGAGAGCGTTGAATAGCTAGGGATTTTTGATAGGCGGCATCGAGGATATCGTGGAAGGATTTTTCAAAGTCAGCGATGAATGGATCATCGATGACCCCCTCTCTTTTGAGCTGGTTGTTGTAGCTGCAATAAGGGGTCTGGAAGGACTTCAGCTTTTGATAAAGGAGCGGCTGTGTAAATCTCGGTTCATCTGCTTCGTTATGGCCATACTTCCGATAGCAGTAAAGGTTGATCATCACATTCACTTTGAATTTGTGGCGGATCTCTGCAGCAAGTCTCGCGACATAAATCGCTGATTCAATGTCATGTCCGTTGATGTGAAAAACGGGAAAGCCAAACGTTTTTGCAATGTCGCTCGCCGCTCTTGTCGACTTGTACTGCTCAGGAGTTGCGGTGTAGCCAATTTGGTTATTGATGATGAGCTGGATAGCGCCGCCAACTGCATAACCCTCTACCTTATAGAGTTGCATCATCTCATAGACGACACCCTGGCCAGACACTGCAGCATCACCATGGATGAGGATGGGCATTGCTGCCTTTTCTTTTCCTTGCCGGGCTTTTGTCATGCCTAAGACCACAGGGTCGATGCTCTCGAGATGGGAAGGGTTAGAAATGAGTGCGAGGGTGATGTCTTTCCCCTGACGGCTCCTCCATTCACGGATCGCCCCTTTGTGGTACTTCACATCTCCTTGCCCCCCTTCAGGGATGTAGCCTGAAGAAAATTCATAGAAGAGCTTTTCGTAGGGCTTGCCGAGTAGGTGGGTTAAAACGTTGAGTCTGCCTCGATGTGCCATACCGAGTATGATCTCTTCTGTGCCGAGCTCTCCTGCTTTTTCGACGAGCTCAATGAGGAAAGGAAGGGCGGCTTCCCCCCCCTCGATGGAAAAACGCTTTGCCCCCGTGAATTTTTTATGGAGGTATTCTTCAAAAAGGGTCGCTTGACCGATGGCGGTGAGGTATTGTTTTTTCTCTTCTGGAGTTGCAATATGATGGTCATCAGCCATGATCCTTTCATGGATGTAGGCTTCGAGCTCTGGGTTGCCGAGATGGTAGGCTTCAATTCCGATCGGTCCTAAATATTTTTTTTCGAGTTTAGAGATTAAAGCGGGATCATTTGATGAGATGTTGAGCTCTTTCGGTCTTTCAACGTTCTCTATCAACGGGTTAAATTTTGCTCCGAGATGACCATAGCGTCGATAAGCATCGATAATAGCCTCTTCGCTACACCCCGTTTGTCCCCCTGGGGCGAACTCAAATCCTTGAAAAAAGGCTCTCCATTCGGGGTCGATCGACAACGGATCTCTCTGATATTCCTGATATAAAGATTCTAGATATTCTTTGTTGTTAATATTCAGCATACGCCCACCTTTCATTCAGCTATAGCATAAGCAAAGAATTATTTTCCTTGCTGATTTTCCTTTCCGTTTTTACAATGCCAGGAAATTTTTGTTTGAAAAAAAAAACGACACGAGTAAAAGAGGCCCATGGAGGGTGTTTCTATGATTAAGAGTGAAAGACTAAAAAAATTAGAAAACGAACTAAAGGATTTGGAAAACTGGCTCAAGCTGGACCTCGTCCCTAAAAAAGACATCGAAAAGCACAGATTGGAAATGAAAGCAATCCACGCTAAAATCGAAGAGGAGAAGCAAAGACTCCAGTTCCTCAAGGAAAATGGGGACATGGAAGAGTACTCGGCACCCAAAAAATCTTCTGCCAAGCAGGTTTACGAGCCGCAATCGATGCCAGACATCGGTGGCGACGAGATGACCGATATTGGCGTTGACATGGAGTCAACCGCTTACGAGCCAGACCACACGACTCTTTTCGACATCGAAGAGGGTGGAGAAGAGAGGGGCTCTCAAGAGTATGACACTGACGATGATCCGTATAGTGACAGAAATCGTTGGCGCCGCGCGAACATCGTTGATCCTGAACGAGATGAGTGGTAATCCATCTATTTAGAACCTGCCTTGCACCATGAACTATGCTTGTGGTATAGTCTCTCCCATGCAAGGCAGCTTATATATACATTACCCCTTTTGTAGAAAAAAATGTCCCTACTGCCATTTCTTCGTTTTGGGCTACCAAGAGGATATGGAAGAGAGATGGGCTCAGGCCCTCTTGAAAGAATGGGATATCCGCTCCTCTTTTTTTGAAGGGAGAGAGCTCGTTTCCTGCTATTTTGGTGGTGGCACCCCTTTTCTCTTAGGTCTTCCCTACTTTGAAAAGCTTTTAAGCCTTCTTCCAAAAGGGATAGAGATCACGGTAGAGATGAATCCTGAGGACCTTTCGAAGGAAAAACTCAGAGCGCTTCACTCTCTCGGGGTGAACCGTCTTAGCATTGGTGTCCAGTCGTTTGACGATGACCTCTTAAAAATTCTTGGAAGGAACCACTCCAAAGATCGTGCAAGGGAAACGGTAGAAGTAGCTTACGAAGTAGGCTTTAAAAATATCACGATCGACCTCATGTATGACATCCCGACGCAAGGGGTAGAGCCTTTTAAACGCTCACTAGAGATTGCATCAAAGCTGCCAATCACACACCTCTCCCTCTACAACCTCACCATTGAGCCCCACACGGCCTTTCACAGGAAGAAAAAGCTCTTAGAGAAGAAGCTCCCCTCAGATGAAGAAAGCTTAACCATGCTTCAAGAAGCGATCAGACTCTTCGATCAAGGAGAGTGGGAACGGTATGAGATCTCTGCCTTTTCGAAAAAGGGATTTCGCTCACAGCATAACCTTGGCTATTGGCAAGGGAGGGAATTTTTGGGGCTTGGCCCCTCCGCGTTTAGCTACCTCGGCGGCAGTCGCATTCAAAACTTCCCGAATTTCCCTAAATATGAAGAGGCAATCTCTCAAAATAGGGAGCCGGTTGGCTTTTCTGAGACTCTCCCCTACCCCGCTTCCCAAAATGAGCTCATTGCGGTGGGAATCAGGGTCAAAGAGGGGGTATGCATCAAAGACCCTTACCCATCCTTAGAAGAGAAATTATTAAACTTACTTAAAGAAAAGCTGATTCATCAAAACGGTGAAGTCTACTCTCTGACTGAGAAAGGGATGCTTTTCTACGACGAAGTAGCGATGCAACTCATATAAAAAAATTCCTATTAAATAAGAGTGAATATTTGATACACTCCTCATTCCAAATTCTTGTGGAGGGGGCATATGAGTTTATTCGGATGTACCGACGCTCAACATGTGATCGCGACTAGATTCCTTCTAGAAATGATTGCTGAAGAGTATGGCAAGGAGACTGTTTCCAATCGCATCATCATAGTAGAGGAGAAAAATCGCTATCGAATTGTTGAAGACACTTTTATGAATAGACATTTTCAATCCGTTCTCGATATTCATGCTTTAGAGATCCAACCAGAACAACTAACGAGATTAGTAGACTTCAAGCTCATCCATCTTCAAAAGGCTCTCCGTAGAGTGGGGACAGAGGGGCAAATAAAACAGGTCAATAATGAAGATAAAAGGCGCCATCAAGAGCTTCGTGAAAAATTAGAATCGACTGTTATACTGCAGCCTGACGAACGCATACAGGAACTGGTTTCTATCAAAAAAACCAATCTTAAACCTGAAAAACCATCGAAGGTTGTCGCCCCTACGAGCGAGCCGGCCCCTAAGAAAAAAACATTAGTTCACTATCATAACGTCCAAGTAGGGCATCTGACAGATATGATGAAATTTGAGATTGAAAGATACATTACGAATACACATCCAGATAGGAAGTACAGGTTAGATGAGTGGGGTGTGTTTGTCATTTTGTCGAAAAATCAGGATAAATTTTATCTCTATGACAACATTCTCATGAGGACGCAAGAGCTCGCACTTCATTTATCACATCAGTAAGAGAAACAACCCTCTCTACGTCAATCTGGCCTTGAAGTTCTTTTGATAAAGTGCCTGCCATAAGCTCTGTGATGAAGTGGTTTTGCCATGCATGGGAAGCTGTGCGGTAGATGGCCACTCTGATTGCTATTTCAAAGGCTTCCTCTGCTTGAAAGTCGAGATAGCTGATGAAAGGCATATCGACCAGATAGATGGCGATCTCTTTTTCCCCTCTTTGATAGAGATCTCTTCCCATCGATTGAAACGAGAGTCTATGTGACTTAGGGATATGGGCAGCGAGGATCTGGTGGGCTGTATCGTGTAAGAAAATTTCAATGGGGTGATCAGCCTTGACTCCATGAATCGTATGGGGAACAGGAAAGCTCTGACAAGGGATGCTGATCGGCCTTTGATCCTCTGACCAATCTTGAAAGCGAGTTGAATAACCAAATAGGGTTGTGATCGGCTGGATATCTTCTCCAAATTGGATCTTCAGAAGTTCATGAAGCGCAAAAGGCATGAGATGGATAACCTCATCCCCTTCATAGAAAGCTCCTCTAAAGACAAACTGGTTGAACTCCTTCATCGAAGAGGGGCCATGAAATGAAAGGCGGAAGATGACTTTTTCGAGAGGGCTCTTCTTCTCTAGGCGGATTAAAAGCTCCTCATACCCCTCCTTTCTAAGGCTTCCCTTGCACATCTTGTGAAAAAGATCTCTCCCCTTTATCGAATCAAGGGGTACCATTTCCAACCCTTTTACACTGGGATCATCTGTGGTTAAGATGGACACGAGTCCTAGAGCCGCTAGCTCTTCTCTAGGGATGGGATGGCGCAAAATTGCTTCAAACCAGTTGGCTGGCGCTTGACGGGCTTTCTCTACCTTCTTGTGATCTTTAGGGAGAAATGATGTAAACAGCGGGTCGTTTTTGGACATCGATATTCTTTTTTTTCCACTCTTGAACGGTGTAGGTATGAACTTCTTCTCTGCTAGATGTAAGTCCAATAGCAATAGAAAGTTTTGCTTGTGGCTTCAGTAGAGTCAGAAGTTTTTCTAAGGTTTGAGCATTTCGATAAGGGGTTTCAATAAACACATGGGCTAAGACGTGAGGAGACATCCATTTATGGATATCAGATAACTCTCTCGGAAAATAGCCATAGAAAGTAAAAGAAGCTGCATTCAAGCCAGAGAGCATGAGTGCTAAAACAACTGATGAAGGGCCCACATGGGCATGGACAGGGATTCCCATTCCCCTTGCCATTTCAACGATGTGATAACCTGGGTCTGCGATGCAAGGGAGCCCTGCATCTGAGAGATACCCCCACACTTCCCCTTTCGTCAACAGCTCCTTCATCTCCTCTTTCGTCGTGTGCTCATTATAGCTTTTCATGGGAAGGGCTAAGAGCTTTTTATACGAGAAGTGTTTGAAAAAGGCTCTCGCTACTTTGGGAGTTTCTGCAATCACTCCCTGTAGACTATCCATCACTTCCCATAGGTAGGGAGGGAGGACTTTTTTGGGGTCACATTCTTCATCGAGCAAGTTCGGCAAGAGGTGTAGCACGCTGTTTTTCCTTTTGAAAGTAGAAAAGAAGGAGGTCAAACCCCTTCTTTGGATCGAGTGATGTTCTGGTACGAAGCTCTAGCTCAAAGAGATAGACGATTCCTTGTTGAAAGTAGAGAGGGCCGAGCTCATGAGCTCTTTTGACTAATTGGGTCAGGCGGTTTTTGTGAATCTTCGGAAAATCGTGAGGCAAAACTTCTTTGACGCCAAGGATCTTTAAGCCTGTTTGGAGCTGATAGCGGACACTTCCCAAAAATAAAAACCAATCGAGATCATCCCCTGGATAGATGGGCTCTTTGCCAAAGATACACTTTTCAGAAAGATCCCACATCTTCTCTTCAGGATCTGAAGGTAAAATGGGCTCCACATGATGCAGGGCAATCGTGTCTTGACCTGCAGCAAAGATGATACACTGCTCTAACGTCTTTAAAAGCATCCCGAGGTTCATCTGACAAACGGTCATGAGTCTTTCGATCAAGAGGGGCTCTAAGATCTTTCCCCTCTTTTTTGCATAGAGATTGATCTCTCCGATCAACCTTTCTTTGCGATTCCAGGGTTTTTCTTCTGAGAGATCTAGGATGATGAGCTCTTTTTTTAGATCAGTATATAGGCGATCGATCTTCTCTTTTTTGGAAGCGCCGAGGAGGAAAAAACAGCTCGCATGGGCCGATCGGATATGGGATTTAAGGAGATCGATCAACGCTTGATCTGCCTCATCCAAGGTTTCAAATATGTAGATAGAAGTTTCTGCGAAAAGGGAGTTAGAGCCGAGCTCATTTGCTACCTTTCCGATATCTCCCCTCTCTTTATCGTAGCGCCAAACGTTTGCCCCTGGGAAAAAATGGTTCAGCTTCGAGAGTAAAGAGTGAAAAAAATGGCTCCTCTCTTCAAAGTTCGGAATAATCGCCCCAAATGCATATGAAACGTGGTCTGGGAACGACTTCTTGAGGTGGTTATCAAACGCTGTGAGATCTTTATACTTCATAAAAACATTTTGCCACGGATAAAAATTGAACTCAATGGGTTCATAGACGGAAAACGGGATATGAGGTAAAATGACAGTCTCTAATGGGAGGTCTAAAATGTTAAAAATGGATTTGAAAGGAAAAAAAGCATTCATCGCTGGCGTAGCAGATGACAATGGATATGGTTTTGCCATTGCAAAAGCTCTGGCTGATGCGGGTGCTGAAATCATTTTTGGTACATGGACCCCTGTTGTTAAAATTTTTACCACTTCCTGGAAAAACGGAAAGTTCGACGAATCGAGAAGACTTTCTGATGGCCGGATGATGGAATATAAAAAAGTTTATGCTCTCGATGCTTCTTTTGACCACCCTGGACAGATTCCTGAAGATATTCGAACGAATAAGCGCTACCAAGAAGCAGAAGCTTACACCATTTCAGAAGTGGCAGAAGCTGTGAAGAGAGATTTCGGATCGATCGACATCCTCGTCCACTCACTGGCCAATGCTCCAGAAGTGAAGAACCCCCTTCTAGAGACCTCTAGAGAAGGGTATCTTGCCGCTATGAGCAACTCCTCTTACTCCTTCATCAGTCTTGTATCCCACTTTGGCCCTCTAATGTCTCCAGGTGGCGCTGTATTGAACCTCACCTATATCGCCTCTAACCAGGTAATCCCTGGATATGGTGGTGGAATGAGCTCAGCCAAGGCTGCCCTTGAGAGTGACACCAAAACAGTCGCTTTTGAAGCGGGCAAAAAATGGGGCATCCGAGTGAATGCGATTTCTGCAGGCCCACTCCGCTCTAGAGCTGCAAAAGCAATCGGGTTCATCGATGATATGATCCGCTACTCGAAGGCAAACGCCCCCCTTGCAAAGGATCTCGATGCAGAAGAAGTAGGCCATGCTGCCCTCTTCCTCCTTTCCCCTCTAGCCTCAGCGATCACAGGAGAGATCCTCTTTGTGGATAACGGGCTCAATACGATGGGGATTGCCTCAGATAGCGCCTCTCTTCAGCCTGAAGTAGTGGGCTGCGGCTTGTAATAGATAGTCATAGAGCTTGAGTATTAACTATTAATAACAGTATAATATTCAAGCTTTATAAAACGTTTATTAAATGACTGTTAGTTCCCATTTAGATCATTCTATAGAAGAAATCACTTCCACAGAAACTTCCCAGAGTAGCTCCCCCTTGCCCACACAAGGCTATGCAACTTTAGCTGAAAAAGCAGCGGTTCTCTATAGAGATCAAAGTCTTCATGAAAATAAAAAAATATTTGAAGAGCTGCTCGAGACTGTCCAGTCTGAAATAGAGTTTCTCCCAATCTTAGAATTTCTTTATTCCACCCACTTTCGGGGAAGTTATCAATGTTTAAACCTCTCTATCCAGAGGCTCGAAAATAGGTATCCTCAGCTCATGAGAGATTTTAGAGAGAGCTATACTTTCCCTGGAGATGAGTACGTCCCTAACATCCAGGGTGTGACTCGATTGGTACAAAAGAAGATCGAAACGATCTCTTCTTTAACATCTGTAGTAGATGAAGATCACCTCTACACTTTTATAGAATACCGCATTCGAAGAGAGACCATCAAAGCAGCGTTCGTAGTTGCAGATACAGGAATCTCCCCTCCCCATTACTACTCTGTAGGAATGGAGCAGATTGCGGGAACGATCCACCTCTTTTTAGGTGAGTCTGCCAAAGCAGATCGCTACCTTCACCTCTCTAATCTCAAAATGATTGCATCGAAGCTATCGAAGAGGTTCGATTGCAATATTCCGATCTACTACTATAAGTACGCAAGACAAAAAGACTTCCACACCTGTCCCTATTTTGCGATTAACGATTCTGTACAGTTTTTGCGAGAGCAGCATTTTTTCCGAAGTTTGCCAGCCCCTCTTCTGAAATATAAAACAGAATTCATTGAAGCTGATGAAATTCCACCAGGACTTATGAAATACACTCAGTTTTCTCCGCATAAAGATTACCATAAAAGCCACTACTCCTTATCAAGAAACAGCCCGAGCGGAGCTCATAGGGTGGGACGCTACCTCACAGAGGCTGGAGATAATCAACATGCTCTGATAAAAGAAAAACGGGCCCTTTGCTACCTACTGAAACTATTCATTCAAGAACGATTTACCTAAATATGTATGTAGAGACGCCGACAGATATCAGCAGAAAAGAACTCCTTCCCCTGTCAGAAACAAGCCTTCTCTTTTTAAAAGAACAAGTAAAAACCCCCTATAGAAACCAAAATAAAGAAGAAAACCAAAAAGCTTTTTGGTGCCTTCTTCGAGAAACTCATGCAAAAAAAGACTTCATTTCCCTCTTAACGTTTCTCTATGGGGCGCACTTTCGGGGAAGTCATGAGTCTTTAGACCTATCCATCAATAAACTTGAGCGCCTTTACCCAGCTCTGATGCATGAATGTAGAGAGAAGTACTTCTTTCCTAGGGGAGATCCTCTT
Organism: uncultured bacterium; assembly: GCA_964655475.1. Classification (GTDB taxonomy): domain Bacteria; phylum Chlamydiota; class Chlamydiia; order Chlamydiales; family VGMA01; genus VGMA01. The sequence goes on along the minus strand of CAZZMO010000005.1, from coordinate 97,854 downwards.
CCCAATATTTTAGGGGTAAGAACTCTTGTCCAGAAAAAGCAACCCTTCATCTCTTCAGCGACAAAAGTTCTCGATGAAATCGAGCTCTATGAAGAAATCAAAAGCTCAATTCTCGATCGGGTTTCGAAAAAAGCGTTCATCGTAGCTGATTATGAAGTCTTTCCAGTCCATTATTATACCGTTGGGCTGGAAAGAGTAGAAGATCAGATCGATCTTTTTTTAGGAGAGTCGCTGAGCCCTAATAAATATGATCATCTTGCAACTTTACAAAAGATTGGCCACCGTCTTGCAGCTGAGATTGAGGATACGATTCTCATCTACTACTACAAATATGCAAGGCAAAAAGATTATCACACATGCCCCTACTTCGCGATCAATGATGCAGTCCAGTTTTTAAGAGAGAGCCATTTTTTTGCTTCCTTACCTAAACCTATTTTACATCATAAAATAGAGACGATACAAGCTGAGGAAATCCCAGCATCATTGATGAAATACACCCAATTTGCGACAGCAAGCCCTTACCACTCCACCTATAACTCATTGTCTAGGGCTCATCCCACCACAGCCCCCAAAATTGGGCGCTACCTCACAGAAACAGGGACTAACGAGCATTCCCTGATCAAACAGAAACGGGCACTTATCTACCTCTTAATAGAATTCATTCAAGCTCATGAGCTTAGTCTTATTAACGAATAATCTCAACCCGTTAACAATCAATTAATTAAACTTTAATGTAAAATTAAATATTTGATTTTATAAATTAAAGAAATGTATAATATTAATCTAATAATTACAAAATAGTTAATATTATGTCAGTTATATCTTCAAATGATAGTTACAGTGAAGGAACAACTACTCCTAGTGATACATCGAGGGATGATAGCCCTTTCTTAGACCATAGAATGGCAAAGCTATCAGAAGAGGCAAAAACCTCTTTTACAGAGCAAGATGAAGCCAAAAATATGGAGCTATTCCACTCTCTCTTGAACGATACCGAAACGGAACTCGAGTTTGCCGCCTTGTTTGACTTTCTCTACTCAGCACATTTTCGAGGGAGCTATCAATGCCTGCATCTTACCATTCAAAAGCTTGAAAACCGCTATCCAGCTCTTATGGAAGAGTTTAAAGAAGAATATCTCTTTCCTGGTGATGAAAACATCCCAAATATTCATGCAGTCAATACTCTCGTTCAGAAAAAAACTATGAGAATTGCATCTCAAATTACAGTGATCGATGAAGATGATCTTTTTGACACTATCAAAGAGTCGGTCCAGAATGGGATCTTGAAAAAAGCGTTTATTGTAGCAGATACAAGCACCTCTCCCCCTCACTACTATACTGTAGGATTCCAAAAGCTTGGGACAAAGATTCACCTCTTTTTAGGGGAATCGGTAGCCCCTGATAAATACCAACATCTCTCTTCACTCTATCTCAAGACGAAAAGGCTATCTATGGGGATGAATGCGACGTTTCTTATCTACCACTACAAATATGCAAGACAAAAAGACCTTTGCACCTGCCCCCATTTTGCGATCAATGATGCGGTTCAATTTATAAGAGAGAGCAATTTTTTCGGTTCTATGCCAAAATCATTCAGAGAAGATAAAGCGCAAATGATCGAAGTAGAAGAAATCCCTCCAAGTCTTATGAAATTTACACAGTTTACTAAAGCTCCTCTCTATCACACCTATTCTTCTCTCAAAGATAGCTGCCCTAATGCCGCTGCAAAGGTTGGCCGCTACGTGACAGAAGCTGGAGATAACTTCCACTCTTTGATCAAGAGAAAGAGATCTCTCTCCCATCTTTTGACACAATTCATCCAAACAAGATGTGCATATTAGAAAAATTTGCACACTATGTGCATGAAACTCCTTTTCTAAACCAAAATCCAGAAGATAACATCTCTCTATTTGAGAGCTTGATCGATCAGGCTCAGAATAAAGAAGAGCTCCTCCCCATGGTGAATCTGATCCATTCCACCCCCTTCATGGGAAATGAGACTTGTCTCGACTTATGCATGAAAAAAATCACCCTTTACGACCAAGAGCTAGTGCATACATTCAATAAGCGTTATTTTTTTGGTGGGATCTACCCTATATTGAATTTCCACGCTCTCCAGTGTCTCATTCAGGAAAAGCAAAAAAAGAGGGATCTTCCTATCTCAATCAGGGATTCAGAAACTTTGAAAAATAGTGATTTACTGAAGGAAACTCTTGAACCTATCTTACAAGGTGATGAAGATAAAAGGGCCTTCATTATCATTGATTACCATTTTTATCCTTGCCACTACTTCACACTAGCTGTTGAAAGAAGAGATGGAAAGCTGTTCGTACTTCTATGTGAATCGACTGATCTTGAAAAAACACCAACTCCAGCCATTTTGGAAAAAAACCTCAAAAAACTCTCTAAGGAACTCAGGATTCCGATCTCTTTTTACAAATACCCCTTTGCAAGACAAAGGGACCGCGTGAGCTGCCCTCAATTTGCGTTAAACGATGCGGTGCAGGCATGCCAAGACCCCAATCTCTTTGGAAACTTCCCCTCATCAGCTTCAAGATCCAGATACCGGGAGATCATCGTTAACACGCTCCCTCCAAAGATGATGAAATATACGCAGTTCTCAGTAAACCCCGCCTATCACACGTATGAGTCTCTTTTGTTATCAGATCCTAAAGGGGCGAACATGATTGGGCGCTACTTGACGAGTGGCGAGGACAATCTCCACAGCTCGATCAAAAGGACAAAAGCCATTTCAGGCTTTTTACTCAATGCTTTAGAAGGTTAAACACTTTTTCTAACCCCTCAATAATCCCATGATCTTTTGCGATTGGGGCAATGATATCCGCATGTACCTTGAGTGCCTCATCCGCGTCTGCCATGGCGATGGCATAGTCTGCCTCTAGAAGGAGAGGGATGTCATTTGTTTGATCTCCTGCGGCAATCAAAGGCCCCTTCCACCCCATTCTTTGAGCAAGTGAGCGGATAGCGGTCCCTTTATTCGCCATTTTTGCAGTAATGAGAAGAATGTAAAGGTCAGAAGAAATGGTATCTCTAATCACAGAAAGGCTAAAGTAGCCTAGCTTCTCTAGCGAGGCTTCTACTTTTTTGAGATTCTCTTTTGTTCCGATGTACTTAATGAGGGGAAAACTCTCTTGAGGGATCGAATCTAAGGAGTTGATCTCTTGCCACACTTCAGCTACTAACTCCTTCATCTTCTCTAAATAACTTAAAATAAATGGGGAAAATTCTAGAGGTCGGTAGTAGCAAAAATCCCCTCTTTCTGAACCAGAATAAATGAGGAAATCTTTCGATATCGCATCGATAGCAAAGAGGTGTTCTTTAGAGAGAAACTCTTGGAACAAGATCTCTTCTTTCGGCATGGAGAGCATTTCTGCGCCGTTTTGCAAGATGAGGCTGTATGGGAAATCTAGAAACCCAAGCGCCTTTCTGGCAAAGGCGTAGGCTCTGCCTGTGACAAGGCAGATCTGCCACCCTTCCTCATGAAGCTTTTCCAAATAGAGAGCGACCTCTTCTGGAATCGAATGGCTTCCATCGGTCAGCGTCCCATCAATATCTGATGCAATAATCCCTTTCATATCTTCTATATACCCAACTGAACTCAAACATTGGGTATAAAATAGCTGGACTGGAAAAGAAAAAAAAGAGATAAATACGTTATGCAAAAGTTTTTGTTTCTTCTACTAGCTTCTTGCTCTTACCTAGTTGGAGAGGTCTCACCACCACCTCCGCCGCCAGCACCTGTTGAAAGCGCTCCCGTTCAGAAGCCTGACCATGACGATGATATACAACCTGAAGCGATTAAGGAATGGGATGCATCGGGCTACTACAAAACAGCTTTCTTTCGCACCGTCTTCTTGATCGTTGGGGTGATTGCCCTCGTGTTGATTGTAATGTATCTTCTAAAAAGACTTGCAACCAACCGCCCTCTCATGACCAACCATCATAAAAACATCAAAATCCTCGAAAGGCGCGCCTTAAGCCCTCAAACGATTCTTTACCAAGTGGAAATCGGAGGTCGGCAAGTCCTCATCGCTGAGTCCAAGGTCGAAGTAAAACGGATCACAGAGTTTGACACTTTGGAAAAAGGGAAAGAACTCTAAATCTCTCTCGCCAGGCGAATTCCAGAGCAATACCAGCTAGAAGCTGGATAGAGAAAATGGCGGTAAGTAGGCCTGTAGTATGTCCCCTGAGTGAGACAAGATCCCCCTCGAAGTACCATCTGATTCGACATGAACTTGCTGTGGTAGTCGCCAGTTGCCCCTTCATATTGTTGAAAACCAGGATAGGGAAGGAATGCGCTTCCTGTCCATTCCCAAACGTCGCCGAAAAGTTGGTGAACGTTCACCTTCTGATCTTTGAGATCTTGACTTCTAAGAGCTATCGGTTGAAGTGTCTGTGGCTTAAAAAAGTGCCCATTTTTCGTGCTCTCTTGCAAGGCACACATCTCCCACTCAAATTCGGTAGGCAATCTTGCATCAGACCATCTAGCAAAGGCGGCTGCTTCATAATAAGAGATATGGGAAACAGGCTCATTTTCGATAAGCGGCTGGACACCACGAAGGGTGAAGATCATCCAATCACTCCCCTCTTTCTTCCAATAGAGGGGGGCGCTTCGTCCCGATTCCTGTTGAGATCTCCATCCATCACAAAGCCAAAGCTCTTTTTTTCGATAGCCACCATCTTCGATGAATTCTCGATACTCTCGGTTCGTGACAAGCCTTTTGGCGAGAGCAAAAGCGTTGAGATAGACGGTATGACAAGGTCTTTCGTAGTCAAAGGCAAAGCCCTCGCCACTTGCACCTATATTATAGAGACCTGATGGGAACTCGACCCAGTCCATTGGAGGAAGAGGTGCCGCCTCTGTTTGAAAGGAGGGTTCGCTCTTCTCGTAGGCGGGCTGAAGGAGGTTGAGTGAGAAGTTGTACTTGATATCGGTGAGGATCTTCTCCTGTATCGCCCCTTCATAATGGATCCCCATTTCGAGGAGGGTCTGAACCCTTAAAAAGTCTTCGCTTTCAAGAGAGTGGAATAGGAGATCTTCGATTGCTGCATCGACATAAGTGCGGTAAGCATAGATATCTTCAATACTTGGGCGAGAAAAGTGCCAGCGATGGTATCCCACTTCACTTCCCGCTTCATGACAAAAGCGAAAGAGCCTATGGAAAACGGGGTTGAATTCGGTGTACTCCTTAAGGTAAGGCTTTAAGATGTAACTTTCAAAAAACCAGGTAGAGTGTGCGAGGTGCCACTTTGTCGAACTTGCCATCCCCATAGCATGGAGGACAAAGTCTTCTGGGTGGAGATTTTCACAAATTTTGGCTGTGAGCTGCCTTACATTCTTAAACTCTTCTAAAATATAAGGTGTTTCACGAGAAAGGATCAGGGGTGAGGAAAAAAATTCTTTTCCTGGTGAAATGATATAGGAGACTTCCCCTCGATCTTTGAAGGTTTTTTCCATAATCGTTAATCTTTTGCCAAACTTCATGACTCACTGCCTTTTGGTTGCCAAATAATTTATACAAAAGCTCTTTTCTTTACAATATGACAATTAGATTCTAGAATGGTTGGATGCCTACTTTCCTTATTCTACTCCTCTCTCTCCTCTCCTATTTCTATTTGGATCCTATTTTGGCTCTCTATTGCATTGCCCCCTCTTGGCTTGAGGCGGGCTCGAAGTATGTATCGATGCTCTTTGCCCCGTTTCATCTCCTCTTAACTTCTATGCTTCTCCTCATCGGATCGCTTCTCATTAAAAAATATAACCGTTTTAGAATCAACTGTCTTTTCCTATTTGTCACGATCAACTTGACGATGTTTATCGTGGGATGTCTCAAAATGATTGCGAGAAGACCGAGACCTTATGTTTACTTAAATGAGGGTCTATATGGCTTTTTCCTCGGAGATATTGGATCAGATTTCCTCTCGTTTCCATCATCTCATGCTGCTGTATCTATGTTACTTGCAACACTTTTAGCGAGTATCTTTCCCAACTATAAGAAAGTGATCTTTGGTGTTACAGCGCCGATTATCCTCATGAGGATCGTTCTACAAGAACACTTTATGAGTGATATTCTCATCGGTTCGTTGATTGGATATGGAGTCGCGAAGGGATCTTTAAAAATGAAAAAGCTCCTAGAAACTAGGAGCTTTATGCCTCTAAAACAGAAGTAATTACTATTACCGACGTTTTGCAGCGGCTCTTCTCTTGCGAGCTGGAGCTTTTTTCGCTTTTGCAGGAGCTTTTTTGCGAGCAGTTCTCTTAGAAGTAGTCTTCTTAGAAGTCTTGCGAGCTGGCTTCTTCTTAGCTGATGTCTTCTTTTTAGCTGGTCTTTTTGCAGCTTTCTTTTTAGCAGCTGGTCTTTTCTTAGCTGGCTTTCTAGCTGATTTCTTAGCGCCAACGCGTTTTTTAGCAGCTACTTTCTTCTTAGCAGCTTTTCTAGGAGCTGATTTGCGAGCTGGTTTCTTTTTCGCAGCTACTTTTCTTTTTGCTCTGCGCTTTGCTGGTTTCTTAGGCTCAACTGTAGCTATAATAGCTAGAGCTTCTGCCTTCTTTTTTCTTGCTACTGCCATGGTTTTTTACTCCTCATGAGTTTTTTTAACAGTTTTTTTGGTTTTTTAGCAATTAGGCGTTTAATCCATTCGCTTTTTCTTAACTTCAGTATACGATTTTAATAATTATTAAAAAAAAATTTTTAAATATTCGTTATTTTCTCATGAAAACAAACATGAATAATAGCCCTTAGAATGTATTCTGAGGGCTGTTTTATGAATCAAAATATTTTTAAATTTTTTTAAAAAAAGAATTGAAAATTTGAAAAAAACAGAACTAATGTATTAACAAACTTCTTAAATTGTTTATAATTAGTGTGTTATAATATCTTAAAAAGTTCGCGCGCAAATAATTAAATATAAGCTAGTTACAAAAAGAGCTTTTTTAATTTTGAAAAAAGCCTTCAAAATCGATTTTTTTTGCAAAAGAAGATCCAGGTTTAGCGCAGTATTTTTCTTTTTCTGTTCGCTCTTCAAAAGACTTCAAAATATGAGCCACCACAATCCATTTCCCCACTGGATCCATGGTTGGATGCCCGGCATGTTCGTTTACAGGATTACCATTTAGGTCTATATTTTCAAAAAAGAGTAAAGAGCCTTCTTCAGGAGTGATAAAAACCTTCTGAAATACGGTTTCACCACCCTTTTTAACGCTATTTAGATAAAAAATAGCCGTAGCCCGTCTTTGAATTAAACATCTTTTTTCCATTAAAGAGTCATCAAAAGCATCATAGTGGGCATTAAAACGACCTACTCTCTCTGGATAATAAACGAGATCTAAACCTTCTACATTTTCCCTACTAACTCTCAGTCTAGTTTCAAAAATATGAAAGATCATCTCCTCTAACTCAGAAAAACCATCCAAGGGGGTTATTTTTGCGATCCTTGAATACCCTTTTGCTCCATTTGAATTTATAGATTCAGCTTCTTTAAAACTATCTAGTTTGATTGTGTTAATAATCGTATTTATTTGAGTAGCGTTTAGCACTTCTCTATATAGATAAATTAAGGGTTCCTCCTGAAGAATTTCTGCACCACTTTTATCTGGTCTAGAAAGACACTCCCTCTCGATAAGAGGAATCTCATCACTGTTTAGATAGGGTTTAATGCCATCGATCGATTTTTTTGGTACATTTTGTAATAAAATTTTTTTCTCTTCTTCGGAACAATGAGAGAAATATTCCCTAAAAGATTGTCGAAACTCTAAAAAGTCCCTATTTATGAATAGATTCATAACAATATAGGCTTGATGTAGCGGCAAAAGCTCGGAAAACTTGAGCATAGCAGATAGATCCTCAAAATATCCTCTATGTGTTTTTACAAAATAGGTGAGCATATCTAGGACAAAAGAGCGAAACACTTCGGGGGCATCAGCTAAAAAGGTTTTACATCTTTCTCTCACTTCATTGGAAAAAAAATTCGCTTCCTTAAAATCGAATAACTTACGAACAACTCTGCCAAAATACTTCTTCTTTTCAACACTCGAAGAGACGTCATTGATGAAAACCAATAATTCCCTTTCTGAAAAGGGGGCTTTTTCTATTCGCTCCCACTCTGATTGAAGAAAACTTTCATCAAATATAGGCGCTCCATAGGGAGTCAGCACACTTTTTTCTTCTATTTCACAGAATAATAGCGAATGAAATAGATCTTTTGGTAGATCGGGCGTTTTATGAGGAAAGACAGCAGAAAAAGAGTGGGCTTTTACTCTATATTGAGAAAAAAAACACACTGCGCACCACAAAAAAAAGAGACTCCTGAACACCCTACCCTGCTGGGGCATATGGAAAGAAGCTGAAGAACCAAATATTGAATTTGAAGAAAAACTTATACCATTCATATTATTAACTCGTTGAAATCTATGCTATTATAAAAAACCAGTCGGATTATAATCAATAAACTACCTAAGTAAAAACTCTATCTGCTACTCTCTCTTGAAAGGAGAAAAATATGTTGAGAATTTTACTTATTTTGGCCGCCGTGATCGTGCTTCCACTGAACGCAAAATCGAGATCCTCCGGTTCTGAGGAAATGTACCTTTTTTCAAGGCCAGGCTGTCCCTACTGCATGAAAGTGATCGAACATCTCCGCAGTCAACATAAAATGGTTAAAGTTAAAGATATCTCCAATGATGCAGCGGCTATGAATGAGCTGATCTCTCGCGGTGGAAAGCAGCAAGTACCTTGCCTTTACTACAAAGGCCAATACCTTTATGAGTCTAGAGACATCATGCGCTGGATTGATGAACATTCCAGTATTATTGCTGATGCTAATTAAAAAATATTATTTATTTAAAACACCTGATGAAGTAACGTCTCAGAAAAACAGCAATCTCTGGAGTCAGTGTGGAAATCTCTAGTAAAGCAGGCCCTAAGAGGGTCATTAGTACGTTCGTTTTAGTCATGCTGAACGTCTCGATCATGGCTAGTTTGAGAAACCTCCCTCTTATCGCCGAATATGGATATAGCGCCATTTTCTTCTTCGCTATAGTTGCGATTTTCTTCCTCATCCCCTCAGCATTGGTATCAGCTGAATTAGCGACGGGATGGCCTAAATCGGGTGGTATCTACATATGGGTACGGGAAGCTTTCGGTGACAAATGGGGATTCTTTGCGATCTGGATGCAGTGGGTTCACAATGTGACCTGGTATCCAGCGATTCTTGCTTTCGTTGCGACCACACTAGGATATGTTTTTTACCCACCACTCGCTGAGAGCAAAGCTTTTGTTCTATCCGTCATATTAGTGGGATTTTGGGGGATGACTCTACTAAATTACCTCGGAATTAAGACCTCTTCCCTTTTCAGCACGATTGGTGTTATTGCAGGGACAATTGTTCCTGGAGCGTTTTTGATTTTACTTGCAACCGTCTGGATCCTTGGGGGAAAACCACTCCACCTCGAGTTTTCACCAAGCGCTCTGATTCCTAAACTCGATAGTCTCGATAATATTGTCTTCTTAGGGGGGCTCTTCCTCGCCTTTGCAGGTCTTGAGGTCTCCTCTGGATATGCCTCTGAAGTGCAAAACCCACAAAAAAACTACCCCCGCTCGATCATTATGGCAGCAGGGATTGTATTTTTCCTCCTCATGTTAGGAGCTCTTGCGATCGGTATTGTCATTCCGAAAGAAAGCATCAGCTTAGTATCTGGACTGATGGAAGCTCTAAGGATCTTCCTCGCTGGTTATCAATTGACATGGCTTGTTCCTGTTCTTGGACTTCTTCTCATTTATGGTGCGATTGCTGAGGTGAACTCATGGATCATTGGCCCCGTTAAAGCCCTCTACACTACTTCGATTCATGGGAATCTGCCTCCTATCTTCCAAGTACAAAATAAGAAAGGTGTCCCTGTTAATTTATTGTTCTTTCAGGCTATCATTGTCACGCTGGCTGCAGGGGTGTTCCTCTTCATGCCAAGTCTCAGTAGCTCCTATTGGATTTTAAGCGCACTGAGCACCCAGATTTATCTCGTGATGTATATTATGATGTTTGCCGCGGCAATTAGACTACGCTACTCTCACCCTACGGTTCCTAGAGCCTATAGCATCCCCCACCCGCACAAAGGGATTTGGTTCGTAGCAACTCTTGGGATGATTGCTTCTGTATTTGCCCTCTTTCTCGTCTTCGTACCTCCATCACAGATCAATGTTGGATCGCTTGCTTTCTATGAATCTTTCTTAATCATAGGACTTGTTGCGATGAGCATAATCCCTCTGATCATCTACTCCTGTAAACACCCAAGCTGGAAACAGCAAGAAAGGATTCCTGTCGAACTTGCTGACTGAACAACTGAGACCCACCCTCTTTAAAGAGCTCTTCGGACAAAAAGAAACCATTGATGTTTTAGAAAAGAGTATCGCGGCCAAGCGCCCGATCTCTTTTCTTTTATGGGGCCCTCCTGGTTCTGGGAAAACCTCCATCGCCAATATCTACATCCGATCGTTTTCACAAAGTTATTACATCTTCAGTGCAACTAAAGGGAGTCTGACAGAGCTCAAGAAACACTTTGAAGAAAGAGCCTCACGCCCCCTATTTTCTGAGCAGATCATCCTCTTCGTCGATGAGATCCACCGCCTCAATAAGTCGCAGCAGGATTTTTTCCTTCCCCTTGTTGAAAAAGGGGAACTCATCTTAGTAGGAGCTACGACTGAAAACCCCTCTTTTGCCCTCAATAAGGCGATCCTTTCCAGGGTGAGAGTTCTTCCCATTCAGCCATTAGACAAAGTAGCACTAGAGCACATCATTCAAAAATGCTCATCCCTTCATAAGGACCTGAACCTGACAGAAGATGACAAACTCTCTCTCATCGAAAAAAGTGGTGGAGATGGGAGACATCTCATCCACCTTCTCGAAAATAGAATCTTATTTCAAGAAGAAATTGGCGCCTCTACCCCTCGCTACGACAGGTCTGGCGATGATCGCTACATGTGGATCTCCGCTCTTCATAAAGCGATCCGTGGATCTGATCCTAACGCCGCTCTCTATATCTTAGCGAGAATGCTCCATGGTGGGGAAGACCCCCTCTACCTCTTTCGCCGCCTGATCAGGATCAGTGTTGAAGATATCGGTCTTAGCGATCCCCATCTACTACCCTATGTTACTTCTGCGATGCAAGCGTTTGAAAAAATGGGCTCTCCTGAGGGAGACCTCCTTCTTGCAAATGTGGTTGTCTACCTTGCCCTCTCTCCTAAAAGTAATGCTGTCTACACCGCCTACAATCAAGCTAAACAGGATGCGGAGAAAACCACCCATCTCACCCCTCCCAAAGAGATCATGAATGCTCCTACAAAGCTAATGAAACAAATGGGGTATGGAAAGGGATATCAATATGATCATGATCTAGAACATGCCTTTTCAGGGCAAAACTACTTCCCTGATGGTATGGAGCCGAGGTCCTACTATCAACCAGTAGAGCGGGGATTCGAAAGGGATCTAAAGAAGAGACTCGATTACTTTGAAAAGCTTCGCCAGTCTAAACAAGAGCTGGCTCAATCCACTTCCCATGAGACTTGATGAGGTCTATGAGCCTTTCATCTGCTTCATTTTCATCGATGTGCTTTTCGACACACTTCTTCCCAACGTAGAGGTCAATCTTATGGGGAAGAGATCCTACATAGCCAAAATCGGCATCTGCCATTTCGCCAGGTCCATTCACAATGCATCCCATGATGGCAATTTTCACACCAGGTAGGTGGGCTGTTTTGGCGCGGATCCTCTTGGTCACTGACTGAAGATCAAAGAGAGTTCGACCACAACTAGGGCAGGCAATGAATTCTGTTTTGATGCTTCTTTTTCGAACGCCTTGCAATATGCTGAAAGAGAGTGAGTTAATCAACTCTTTAGAATAAGGACCTTCAATCCAGAGTCCTTCTCCATATCCATCCACTAAAAGGGATCCGAGCTCAGCTGAAGCTTGGATCACGAGATCCTCTTCACTCACATCATAGCGCTTTTTCAAGATGACGGGCTGATCAATTGCAGCGATGAACTCGCGAGCGGCATCTAATTCGCCTGGCTTGATCTCTACTACCATGGCCCCTTTGAGAGCTTTCCACTCCGCATCAGATGTAATGACGGTCCCATCAATGAAATCTTTGGGAAGGGTGATTTTTCTCGTCTCTCTTCTTCTTCTTTTTTCAGGTTTAAGGCGAGAAAGGCGCTGGCATGGATCTATTTCATACCATGGATCTTCTGTTAATGAGACCCGTATGGTGTCTCCGAGCCCCTCCAACAGGAGGGTTCCAATGCCGATGGCTGATTTCACTCTTCCATCTTCTCCATCTCCTGCTTCTGTTACTCCAAGGTGGAGAGGATAATTCCAACCCATTTTCTCCATTTCATCTGCTAATAGGCGATAGGCTTCGATCATTACAAGAGTATTGCTCGCCTTCATCGAAAAGAGGAAATTGTGGTAGTCATACTTACGGCAAATGCGGGCGAATTCAAATGCAGATTCGACCATTCCAAAAGGGGTATCTCCATAGCGGTTCATGATCCGATCAGAAAGGGATCCGTGGTTGGTCCCAATCCTCATCGCGATTCCCCTTTTTTTACATTTTTCTACGAGGGGAAAGAAACCTTCTTCAATTCTTTCCACTTCTCTTTGGTAGGTTTCATCATCATATTCGATGACTTTAAAGCTCGCTCTTCTATCGACAAAGTTTCCTGGGTTGATCCGCACTTTATCAACAAATTCAGCTACTAAGAGCGCAGCTGGTGGATAGAAATGGATATCTGCTACAAGGGGGATGGTATACCCTTTTCTAACGAGATAGTTCTTGATCCCTTCACATGCTTCTGCCTCTTTCTTCCCTTGGACAGTAACCCTTGCAATTTCACATCCTGCATCAGCTAAGCGGATGATCTGCTCTGCTGTTGCTTCGATATCTCTCGTGTTTGATGTCGTCATCGATTGGAGTCTGATAGGATTGTCGCTTCCTACTTCGACATTTCCAATCCTAACAACACTTGTGTTCCAGCGCATGAAAAATTGCCTTTAGTGATTGATAGATTTCTTCTATAGAAGAGGCTTCATAATAAGCTGGTGCTGTGAAAAGATTTCCATCTTGAACCATTTCATGACCATGCTTTGGCACGGGCTGCATACCGAGTTTTTGGAGCATGGAGATGTTTTCTGGACGTCGTCCCATGGTCAGTTTGAAGGAGCCTTTCGTTTGAAGTACTTTTGCTAAAATAATAGTCGCCATGCAGATTGCAACGATGGGCTTTTTCTCATCAAAAAAGTTTTCGACGACTTTTTTAAGAGAGGGGATCACTTCTAAAGCCTCTCCTGCCTCTAAAAAATTGCTCCAATTCTTTCCAACTCCCATTCCACCCGGAAGAACTAGGAGATCATATTCTGTAGAGTCGAGCTTCGAGATTTCTTGAATCTTACCACGTGCAATCCTCGCTGATTCTTCTAAAACATTTCTTGAAGAGCCTGGTTTTTGGCTCAGGTGAGAAACGGCTACCATCTCTTGATCTGGGGCAAAACAGTCATAGGTATAGCCATGTTCACGAAGGGCAAGTAGACATAAAACAGCCTCTTGAATTTCTGAACCATCAAAGACACCACAACCTGACAAAATAACGGCAGCTTTCATTTCTCAACTCCTATTCAAAAAGATCTCTGTATCCCCCCAAGGATACGCTCCGTGGAGTTTTTTTACTACCCGAAACCGGCTTGAATAATCAGAAAGAGGGAAACTAACGGTTATCCACTGGGCCCTTTTCCAGGGCTTGTCAACGAGTTTTTTGATCGTTTCATCAGAAAGACAAGTCCCATAAAGGTAGATAAAATCGGGCTCATCTCCCCACTCTTCCATATCGCTACAGTAAAATTGGGTAGGGAGAGCAGCGTTTGCAGCAATTTGATTTGCTATGGCAACAAATGGTGAAAAGGACTCGACCCCCACCGCCTTCATCCCATGATAGGTTGATAAAAAGAGGGGGATTCTTCCTCTTCCCGACCCAAAATCGATGAGAGAAGCCTCTTTAGGGATCTGAAATTCGTCTAAGATTTTTTGAAATGTGGTGAGTGGGGTCTCTCCGTAAGGGCTTGATTTCAACATTCGGTAAGGGTTTTTGAGCCAGTAAGCCCGTTTCAAAGCTCGATCGACTTTGGCAAATAGAGGGTGGTGATAGAAGAGGTCTTGAACTCTCTTCTCCTCTCCTCTTTGCCAAGATTGGAAACGGAAAAAATAACGATAACTCATCTATCCAGTCTACATCAAAAGGGAGAAAAACTCACCAATTGATCACTTCACCTGGATCGAGAGGGAGGAAACGTTCAGGATTGAGGTTTCTTGAGATCATCTCGATGAAAAGATCATAAGGGGGGCGACTCATCGGCTCGTCAGATAATTTAAAGGTCTTCCAGTGCATTCCCACGCTGAGGGTGGCATTTACATCTTGATGGATGTTCACAGAATCTTCTGGATGGGAATGAACAGTCCTCATGAATCCTCCAGGGGCATAAGTGCCGATTGGACAGAGACAAAGATCAATATTTGGGAAAGCTCTGCCGATTTTCTTGAAATCATAATTATTGTAGGCAGTATCCCCTACAAAATAGAAGTGTTTAACGGGCCTTTCCTTTCTTCTAGCGAAGCGGACTACGTAGCCAAGCCAAAGAGAGCGGTCCATATCAAAAGGGGTGCGGCCTGAGTTGTGTTGAGCAGGAACGCCTACAATAGTAATCTCAGGATGTTTTGCCCCTCGCCCGATGGTATACTCTTCCCACCAGGAGAGTTCTTTGACATTATTGATACCCCGTTTTGAAAACCACTTCTTAACTCCTTGAGGAACAATCCACAAAATGTTCGGATAGAGTTTATGAAGCTTTTTTACTGTTGCCTTATCGAGGTGATCGTAGTGGTTATGACTGATCAATACGATATCGATCGGTGGCAATTCTTCTAAAGCGCGAGAAGGGGGGTGGAGCCTTTTGGGACCTATAAAGTTCAGAGGGGAACACCTGCTACTCCAGATAGGATCTGTTAATAGGGTGGTACCATCTACTTCAATCAAAAATGTGGAATGGTTGATCCACTCAACTTTTGGATCTTCCTCATTTAACTCCTTGATAGGCTTTGGGTAAGCAAAATCTTCTGGAGGCTCTTCTGTAAAGTGGAGATCAATATAATGCCCCCAGCGCCAACGGAGAAATTCTAAAAGGCTTCTGCGGATATTGCGAATGTATGGATTTTTATACTTTGGGTTCATAAATCCATAAATTAACAAATCACGTTTTTTGAAAAGGCAAGAACTTAAGGGTTCGCCACTAACTACTGAGCTTCCAGAGCTAACGTACGTGAAATTTTATTTGCTGCGGGTCCAAAATATTGCATCGGTCCAGGGCTCAGATAGTGATCTTCTAACCTCCACTGCCCTCTATGTTTTGCAAACTCTTTAAAAACAGGACCTTGCAAATTCACGAGAGCTTTTTGAATCACCGGCTTCGAAACTCCCTTTCTCATTTCAAAATGGATCATACTATGAAGGGGAACAGCGCTCACCTTCCACTCCTCCACCTGTTTTGTAAGATGCTGAATTGCAACAATGTATCCAGTTTTCTTAGCGATAACGAGCTCTCCTGCTCCAAACCCAAGGTTGTAACAATAGTTCGCATCAAAGTTGGACGGTAAGCACGATCTACCTTCATAACCAAAGAAATGGGTTAACGGAGCGAAGCTTTTTCTTTTTTTAAGCTCTTCAGTAACAAGCTCAGCAAAAAGTTTTTCCGTTTGTATTAGGGAAACTTGAACGTTGCCATGGGAATCGCGATCGAGAACAAGCTGATCCTGAATGTCTTTAGGAAGAGATTCGTAAACGATCTTTGCAGCACTCGAAAGTTTAGATGGTGCGGAAGTTGCATCAGTTGTTGCTAAAATCGTATTAAGCTCTTTGATGAGGCTCTTCATCTCTGGGATGAACTCAATGAGGCCCTCAGGAAAAACGATGACTCCATAGTTCTTCCCCTGTTTTTCTCTCGCTTCGACAAGGTCTGCAATCTCTTTTACAATCTCACGAATAGAACTTTTCTTTTCTTGGACTTCCTCTCCAATGAAGGTGAGATTGGGCCTTACTTGAAGGGCACATTCTAGAGCTAGATGGGAAGCGGTTCTTCCCATGATTTTGATGAAGTGGTAGTACTTACGAGAAGAAGCAGCATCTCTTGCGATGTTCCCCACCATCTCTGCATAGATATTGGCAGCGGAGTCAAAACCGAAAGACATTTCGATCCTTCCCCCTCTCATGTCCCCATCAATTGTCTTTGGAAGGCCGATGATGGAAGCTTTTTCCCCAACAGTGAGTAGATATTCTGCAAGCAACGCAGCATTTGTATTGGTATCATCTCCACCAATGATGACTACAGCATCGAGGCCAAGAGATTCTATCGTTTTATGAGATTTATGAAACTGCTCACTCGTTTCAATTTTAGTCCTTCCAGAACCTAGACAATCAAAGCCCCCTTCATTATAATAGGACTTCAAGACTTCTTCGGTAAGCTCTTTATATTTTCCATCGATGAGGCCTGAAGGGCCATTCAGAAATCCAAAGAGAAGACTTTCTTTGTGACTTTTTTTGAGGGCGTCATAAAGGCCCCAGAGGCAGTTATGTCCGCCAGCAGCTTGCCCCCCTGAAAAAAGGACTCCCACTCTGAGGGCTTTTCCCTCTTTTCTCTTGATCGCCTTCGCCTCAAGTAGGGGGAAATTTTTTAAATGAGCAAATGTTTTAGCAATTTCTCCAGAAGATTCTTGCAAAGGAGAGCTATCCCATTCAACCCCTTCTTGAAACACTTTGGCGAGAGGTGGTCTATACTCTTTTCTTGCTTTTTGTAGTGGAGAAAATTCTAACATGTCACTCAACTCCTTTTAAAAAGCTGAATTATCGCATGGAAAAACTTTTTTGATCTACCCCAAAAGAGCTTTTTATGTATACTAGCTCGCATGGATAGTCAGTTTATTTTTATTACAGGGGGTGTTCTTTCTTCCGTGGGGAAAGGGATCACTTCAGCCTCTATTGCAAACCTTCTTGAAGCGAAGGGTTTATCTGTTGCGATATGCAAACTCGATCCTTATCTCAACGTAGATCCAGGGACGATGAATCCTTATGAGCATGGAGAAGTCTACGTCACCGACGATGGATCTGAAACAGATCTCGACTTAGGACACTACAGCCGCTTCAGCAACTCTCCTCTCTCTGCCTTATCCAACACAACATCAGGACAAATTTACGACACTGTGATTCGAAAAGAAAGACGTGGTGAATTCTTAGGAAAAACAGTACAGGTTGTCCCTCACATCACAGACGAAATCAAATCCCGCATCGTCGCTGCATCAAAACAGCGCCCCAACATTGATGTCACGATCATCGAGATTGGTGGAACGGTCGGAGATATTGAATCGGGCCCATTCTTAGAAGCGATTCGTCAATTTAGAAATGAAAGACCACAAGAGTGTATCAACATCCACATCGTCTATATCCCATTCCTCCTCTCTTCTGGCGAAATCAAGACAAAACCTGCGCAGCACTCGATGCAGATGCTTCGAGAAAAAGGGATCTTTTGCGACATCATCTTGTGTCGCTCTGAATCTCCTCTATCAGAGGAAATCAAAGATAAGCTCTCCCTTTTCTGTAGCGTGCCGAAAGATGGGGTTTTTGAAGTGATCGATGTTCAAAAGAGCATCTACGAAGTACCGATGAACCTCAAGAAAGAAGGGCTCGACACGAAGATCTCTTCACTTCTCAGGCTCAAGAAGAAATCATCGAACACGAGTGAATGGGAAAAGATGCTCCACAAGCTTCTCCACCCTACTAGATCTATCACTGTTGCAGTCGTGGGAAAATACTTACAGCACAAAGATGCTTATAAATCTGTCTTCGAATCGCTCATCCATGGTGGGATTGCCCATCAGGCAGAGGTAAAGATTCAATGCATCGACTCTGATAAAGTGACCTCTTTTGCTCACATCAAAGAGCTCGTCTCTGACTGTGATGCGATTCTCGTTCCAGGTGGATTCGGAGAGAGAGGAATCCAAGGAAAGATCTACGCTGCAGAATATGCAAGAACAGCAAACATCCCCTACTTTGGTCTCTGTCTAGGGATGCAAATCATGGTGATTGAGTTTGCAAGAAACGTTTTAGGATTTTACGACGCCCATTCGACAGAAATGAACAAAAACACCACAAATCCTGTGATCTGCCTTTTAAGTGAACAAAAGCACGTCAAGGACCTCGGTGGTACGATGCGTGTTGGAGCTTATGCCTGCGAATTAAAGCCTGGATCTAATAGCTACAGAGCCTACGGCAAAAAAGAGATCTTCGAACGGCACCGTCATCGCTACGAGTTCAACAACGAATACAAGAAGCTTTGTGAAGAGAAAGGGTTAAATATTGTTGGGGTCAATCAAGAGAGAAACCTTTGTGAGATCGTTGAGGTAGAAGGGCACCCATGGATGGTGGGCGTTCAGTTCCACCCAGAGTTTGGCTCTAAGCCAACAGACCCTCATCCTTTATTTAAATCGTTCATTAACGCAGGCTTGGAGTATGCAGCATGGAAAAAAGAATTATCGGCATCGACTACGGAAAGAAACGTGTCGGGCTTTCCTCAGCCAGTCTCCAACTAAGAGTCGCCTCCCCTCTTACTACACTTCCAACGTCTAAAGGGCATCTAGAAACAGCTCTTGCTCTACTTTCCTTTGTTAAATCTGAATCCATTGATATTGAGATGTTTGTGATTGGACTTCCCCTTTTGATGTCAGGTAGTGACAGTCCGATGTGCCATGTGGTCAGACAATTTGCTGGAATCTTGAAGGATCGGAGTGGCAAAGAGGTGGTTTTTTGTGATGAACGACTTACTTCTTTAGAGATGGAAAATCTCATGAAATCGAGTGGCATCAAGCGGCAGAAACGGAAAGAATGTGTTGACGCGCTTGCCTCAACCCTGATATTACAAACCTATCTTGAAACGACAGGAGTTGATATATGTCTGGGGCGATAAAGAGAGACCAGGAGTTTGCTCACCACACTATGAACCCTTTTGAAGAGGGTCTACTAAAGAAATCTAAACCCGCTATTATCACGATCTTCGGTGCTACAGGCGACCTTTCCCATAAGAAGCTTTTGCCTGCTCTTTATAGCATGATGAAACAAAAGCACCTCCCCCCCAATTTTGCGATTGTAGGGGTAGGGCGCCGTGAGAAAAGCTTGGAAGAGTTTCGAGAAGAGATGAAGTTGAGCATCCGCAAGCATGCGAGGTTTCAACCTGTTGACGATACCTCCCTCCACTCTTTCATCGACCGACTTTTTTATTATAAGACTGACTTTCAAGACTTAAAAGGATACCAATCTTTCGCTGCCTTTTTGAAAGAGATCGATATCAAATTGGGAACTCAAGGAAACCGCCTCCACTATCTATCAGTGCAGCCAGAACTTGTAACGACCATCGTAGAGAATCTCTCTAAGTCGGGGCTGATCTATCCTCCTAAATCAGGAGAGGATCGCTTCTCAAGAGTAATTGTAGAAAAGCCTTTTGGTCATGACCTCAGTTCTGCAAAAGAACTTCAACTCACTCTCCGTCAATATCTAGAAGAAGATCAGATCTACCGGATTGACCACTATTTAGGAAAAGAGACTGTACAGAACCTCCTCGTCTTCCGCTTCTGCAATACGATCTTTGAAAGCGTTTGGAACAACCGCTATATTGACCATGTACAAATTACTGTTGCAGAAGACATTGGAATTGGATCAAGAGCTGCTTTCTATGAAAAGGAAGGGCTGTTCCGAGACATCATGCAAAACCACTTTATGCAGCTTCTCTGTTTAACCGCTATGGAGCCACCTGCAAACCTGATTTCGAATTCTATTAGAGATGAAAAGGTAAAGGTGCTCCAGTCACTGCGTCCCTTCTCTCTGAACGAGATGGATAAACATGTGGTGAGAGGTCAATACCGAGCTGGCCTTATTGGTGGGGAAAAAGTGGTCTCCTACCGCGATGAAATCAATGTGGATAAAAATTCAAGTACACCTACTTTCGGTGCCATGCGTTTTTACATCGACAATCTCCGCTGGTCAGGGGTCCCTTTTTATGCAAGAGCTGGGAAGAGATTGCCAAAACGGTGTACTGAGGTTTCCCTCTTTTTCAAAAAAATGCCAGAAATCCTCTTCTTTAAAGACGCGCCAGAGCATCCCTCGAACGTCCTCTCATTTAGAATTCAGCCAGAGGAAGGGATCCATATGTTGTTCAACTGTAAGGTTCCTGGCCAAGCAACTATTCAACCAGTGAAGATGGACTTCCACTACACAACTTATTTTGGGGATAACAACATCCCTGAAGCCTATGAGAGATTGATTTCTGACTGTCTTCTTGGAGATAGTACTCTATTTGCTCGCTGTGATGAGTCGATCAATTCTTGGGACTTCTTCCAACCTGTACTCGAAAGAATGGAACAGATCCCTCTCAAAGAAGATGACTTTTACTTAGCAGGCAGCTGGGGTCCGAGACTGGCTGATCAAATGATCCAAATGGATGGAAGAAATTGGAAAAATCTATGATTTCAGCACAAGACCTTCTGAAAGAGCTCATGCAGCGGCCTAAAAAAGAGCCGCGCCACCACCCTTGTTTGTTTAACTTCATCCTCTATGCAAAGAAAGAGCATATTGGATCTTATCTCACATCGGTCGTAGGGCGCCTTTCAGCAGCGTATCCTTGTAGAGTCATCATCATTCAAGAAGAGGAGAGTCCTGAGACTCGCTTTGTTCCTCCTTCTTCTGATCTCTATCTCCTTCCGATCCACCCCTCACAAAGAGAAAATCTCCCCCTACTCCTATTCCCCCTTCTAAAATCTGACCTCCCTACTTATCTCCTTTGGGCAGAAGATATGTTGAAAAATCCTTTTTCTCTCGTCGGGATTGAGAACTACCTCACAAAAGTGATCTTTGATTCGAGCACCTGTCACGATCTCACCTCTTTTGCAAAAGAGACGATCGAATATATCAAACATAGCCCTTACTCTTTCTCAGATCTGAACTGGAATAGGATAGAGCAGTGGCAACAACTCTTTGCTGAGCAGTTCAATAGACAAGATAAGCTCTCATTGATTGAAAAAGCAGAAACGATCTCTATTTTCCATACGAGTGACATTGCAATCCAAGCCATTTATCTTCAAGCGTGGATCTCCATTAAGCTCGACTGGAATCTTCTCTCATTTGAGCAAGAAGGAAATAGCATCGATATCGAATATGAAGCAAAAGGAAGAAAGGTCCATGTGGCGATCACTGGAAATCACCCTTCCACTCTTTCCGATGGAAGAATTTTAGCAGTCCACATCGAATCGACTGATCACAGCCACATGAAATTTAGCCGCGATCCTGAGATGCCCCATGTTGTTACGATTGAGCAAGAGTTTCCTCACTACTGTGAAATGCCGATTACCTACTTCTTTGATGAAGAACGCTTTGGTAGATCCCTCTCATTAGAAGTGGGAAGACGCTCAACCCAAGAAAGTTTATATTTAGTCCTTTGTGAAATCGCGCGCTACCCGGAGACAATCCTATGCCATTAAAAACCTTCTCCTTCGATGAAAGACGTCATGTCACGATCCCAGGGGATCGCGATGAGACGATTCTCTTTGCAACACACCACTTGATCGAAGCAGGTAAGGATGCGATTAATCAACGGGGACGCTTTGTAATCGCCCTTTCTGGTGGATCGACACCGAAGGCACTTTTTAAAGAGCTCAAAAAACACAAGAACGCTCTCGATTGGAATCTTGTCTTTGTTTTTTGGAGCGATGAGAGGGCTGTCCCTCCCGATCACCCCGATAGCAACTACAAAATGGCGATGGAAAATGGGATTGAGTCTCTGGCTATCCCGAAGCACCAAATCTTTAGAATGCAGGCTGAGGTCGATACAGAAGCACATGCAGCGACCTATGAAGCATACATTAGAGAACTCCTCCCTGACCTCTCTTTTGACCTCATCATGCTTGGAATGGGTGATGATGGACATACAGCCTCCCTCTTTCCAAAAACCAAAGCTCTCAAGATCACTGATAAGCTCGTCGTTGATAACTATGTGGAACAAAAGAAAACTCACCGGATGACGTTTACCTATCCACTCATTCAAAAAGCGCGTCAAACGGTCTTTTATGTGATGGGAGAAGAGAAAAAGGAAATGGTTGTCGATGTATTCTACGACAAAAATGGGCTCTATCCATCAAGTCTTGTAGGGTCTCAAGAACACCCTTCTCTTTGGATTTTGGATGAACTGGCCGCCTCTTCACTAATGAAAAAGCGGGCAGCTGCTTAAACTATTCCTGGATAGTGATTTTCTTGATCACTTGATTTTCGACTGGACGGTCTTGTGGACCTGTTTTTGTGGTCTGGATCTTTTCGATGACCTCATACCCTTTTGTCACTTTACCAAAAATGGTGTGTTTGTTCTGAAGCCATGGAGTCGCTGCTGTTGTGATGAAAAACTGGCTACCGTTTGTGTTCGGTCCGCGGTTTGCCATCGCAAGAAGTCCTTTTTCGTTGAACTTCACATTGAGAGTGACTTCATCTTCAAATGTGCCGCCAAAGAGAGAATCTCCTCCACGTCCTGTTCCTGTCGGGTCTCCCCCTTGGATCATAAAACCTGGGATCACTCGGTGGAAAATGAGTCCATCGTAGTACCCTTTCTTCGCAAGTCCTAGGAAGTTTTCGACTGCCTTCGGGGCCACTTTCGGCATGAGGGTAATCTCAAAATTGCCTTGGTTCGTTTCAAATACAACTACAACTGTGTCTTTCATAGTAGGTTCCTCTGCTATTAATCCTGTCATCATTAGGATCATCAAATATAATATCTTCATCACCCCTCCTGGGTTGATCTGGGTAGCAATCATAGCAGAGAAAGATTGCCTGAAACAACCCCATTTTTATACAATAGAGGTGTCTGGAGATCTATCTGGACAATTCTATAAGGAGAATGCTCGTGAATACAGAACAAAATAGCCAGCTCTTTGTGTTATTTCCATTCGTTCTTTCCCACCATCATTCTTCTCATCATCAATAGTTTTTTCTTAGTATTTTAATATTTATTTATGAGGTTTTTTATGAGTAGTTCATCTATTCAAAATTTTTCTTACTTAAGTGGTTTATTGCCCTATGATCTCTCTACCAAGAGTAATGGCAACTTGAGGACAGCTCTCAAAGAATACCGTCTATTGCTCATTGCTACAGAGCAAACGATGGGCGCTTTACAAAGAGGAGAAATCGATCGATTTGATCCTGTTGTTGGCGAAAATGCCTGCCAGATCAGGACGGTCAAAATTGCGAAAATTGCAACGAGATGTCTTGAAGAAGCAGAAAGTGTCCTTTTAGACACAGTGAGGGTAAAACAAAAAGTGGAAGATCTCTCCTCTTCTCTTCCTCAGCTGATGAAAAGTGGAATCTCTTTAGGAGAGCTTCTTCAGCGAGAAGGGCTCGATCTTTCCCTCTCCATGGATCAATTATTCCTTATCGAATCATATCTTCTTTCGATTGTACAAGTGGTAAAGGATCCAAAATCCTCCATTCCACTCTGCATCAACGGGGTTGCGAATTCGAAAAAACTGAAAGAACTCGAAAGTTCTATTTCAAATAGTTTCGCAGAGAGTCTTTTAAGAAGAGCAAGACAGCTCATTGCCACAGCATCTGTCGAATTTGTAAGGGAAGAGGCCCTCTCATTAGGAGATCCACAGCTGATCCGGATGACCTCCGAGGAGTTCACCATTCGCTATAACGGCTGGCCCTGCATTCCGATGCTCTGGACTTATAAGACCCTCCTTCTTGCGGCGCAAAACCAAAACATTCCCATCATTTTATTAGCTCAACATCTCTCTCAGGATGTGGAGTCTATTCATCGACTCTCAAGAGTATCTCTTATTTAAATCGAACTTCTCTTTCTATGAAGAGGGTATCCTCGAAGAGGATGATCTAGAAAAACCTGCAATCGTAGTCCAAGGAATCAGTCAAGTCTGCCCATCTGTTTGGAAGAGAGCAGTGGCTATCAACATGCTCAAAATCGTTTTTGCAGGAGCGGCAGATCACAGACAATACCCAAATCCTGAAGAAGATCGACGGATTGAATCTATAGAAGATGAAGAATTTACTACTCTTCGAACATTCGCACGCGTTGAAGGGTATAGTCTAGAAAATCCCCGTCTATTTTTTATACAACACGTCTATCCAACTCTCATCAAAAACTTTATGCTCAAGGAGACTTTATGAATTTGAAAACAGAGTCATGGTGGCAGCTACTTGCCATTCAAACAGGGGGGGCACTTTGCCTCCCTGTGATCATCATAGGATCTCTCCTCGCTGAGAAGTATGGATGGGTCAATGCACTCATCACCATCTTACTTGGTAATGCTCTGCTACTCTTTTTAGGGCTCCTTTTTGCTAGATTGAGTAGCTCTCGACCTCAAAGTACAGTAGAGCATGCGATCGATTGTTTTGGAGAAAATGGGAGATTTCTCTTCAGTTCGATCATGATTGTATCAATGCTCGCCTGGTTTGGGATTCAGCTGAATGTCATGAGTCAAAGCCTTTCATTTTCATCCTTACCTTGCCACATCGGGATGGGAGGTCTTATTGTTTTGACCCTATTATTTGGAATGAAAGCGATCAAGAATCTATCCTATATTAGCGCCCCCTTGCTGCTCGTTTCTCTACTCTATGCTCTCTTCAGCATGGAAAATCTTGATATTGCTATTTCTGAGGTTCCTCTTTCCTTCGGCGTAGGACTTGGATTAGTCATTGGTGCAAACATTGCTGCAATCATTGATTTGCCTACTTTTTTTAGGCATGCAAGATCACCGAGAGATGGAAAAATTTGTATCATTCTTCTCTACTCTTTGGTAGTCCCCTCACTCGAATGTTTTGGAGCCTATCTCTTCTCTTTTAAGGGGATTAATCTCCTTTCACTCGATGGAGTCCCTATTTGGATGGCAATCTTTCTCTCCTTTTCAATTTGGCAAACCAATAATTGCAACCTTTACTCAGCGATCATCTCCTCAGAGTCTCTTGTTAAAAAGGGAAAGAGGGTGTCGAGACTCCTCCTTTTAGGATTGATGGGAATTGGAATTGCTTGTTTAAACCCTTTAGCTCATCTAGAAGGGCTCTTGAACGGACTCTCATTGACGATGGGGAGTATGGGAGCTGTGATCATAGGGAGTGCATATAATCGCACATCATCTCCCAAGGTCTCTTTCACCAGCTGGACTTTTGGAGTCCTCTATGGACTCTTCACCTCCTATTTTGAAGGGCTCTCATCAGGGATGTCCATCGTCGATGCTTTTTGTGCATCGCTCATTATACAAACTTTACTCACAAGGAAAAAGACTTATGAAACAATTAACAATTAATGATTTAGATGATTTGAAGATGGGATGTTCCATCTTAGGATCTGGTGGTGGTGGCGATCCCGCCTACTCTCACATGATGATCCGCTATCTGATGGAAAAGCTCGGTCCTATCTCGCTCATCGGTGTAGATGAACTCACAGAAGAGGATCTGATTGTCCCCGTTTCACTCATGGGAGCCCCTCTCATCAGCATGGAAAGGCTCATCAGTGGAAATGAGATCTCTATCCTTCTCGAAGCGGTAGAAAAAGAGCTTGGAAGAAAGCCTACGGTCATCATGGCAGCAGAAATAGGAGGGGCCAATGCATTTACTCCCCTTTTTGCAGCGCTCCAGTGGGGGATTCCTCTTCTCGATGCAGACATGATTGGAAGGGCCTTTCCAGAGCTTCAGATGAGTAGCTGCTTCATCGCCAAGCTCAAGCCCTCTCCCGCTTTCGTTGTCGATTGCCTTGGCAACCGGGTGATCATTGAAACAGATAACCCCCACACCTTAGAAAAACTTGCTCGGTCTGTCACAGTTGCGATGGGGTCTAGTGCCGCCGTTGGGTTTTATCTCATGAATGGGAAAGAAGCTCAAAACAGCCTCGTGAGAGGATCTGTTTCTGAAGCGTTAAAATTAGGAAGAGCCGTACGCGAAGGAAAAGATCCCATCGATGCCCTTTTAAAATGTTCTTCAGGAACTTTACTAGGAAGAGGGATGTTGATCGATATCGATCAAGAGGTTGAAGAGGGATTTCTCAGAGGATCTGCCAGCGTGTCCACATCAGAAGGGATCATCCAACTTTTTTATCAAAATGAGTATCTACTTGCAATGCGTGGAAAAGAGTCTCTTGGAGAGACTCCAGATCTCCTCGTTCTTTTAGAGGAAAATAGTGGTACACCCATCTCGAGTGAGCGGCTCCGCTACGGTCTTCAAGTGGCACTAGTCTCGCTGCCTGCTCCCCCAATTTGGAAAACAGAAGAGGGACTTCAGCTAGTGGGGCCAAAAGTATTTGGCTATCAAGGGGGTTAGAGAATGAAAAAGGGATATGTCATTGGCGTTGATATTGGAGGAACGAACACAGATGCACTCCTCGTCAACCGAGAAAATCAGATCGTCTCCTGGATCAAGACGACAACATCAGAGGATATTCAAGTGGGATTTTCTAAAGCTCTTCAGGAGTTGATCGAAAAATCGAAGATCTTACCAGAAGAAATCTCTGGAATCTTTGTGGGAACTACCCATGCTACAAATGCTATCTTACAAATGAAAGATCTCTATCGAGTAGGAGTGATCCGTATTGCTGGGCAAAAGCCGAGTGCGCTCCCCCCTGGATTTTCATGGCCTGCTCCATTAAAAGAGAAAGTCATTGCCTCTTTAGAGACCATCAATGGAGGCTTTGAGTGTCATGGAGGAGAGCTTCAAAAACTCTCAATAGAGGAGATCGACCTGGCGATACTGCGTTTACTAGAACAAAATATCGAAAGCATTGCGATTATCGGGGTTTTCTCTCCCCTCAACGGAAGTCATGAGCAGTTTGTATCTGAGAGGATCAGAAGGGTCACAGATCTTCCGATTTCCCTCTCCCATGAAATTGGGGGAATAGGATTCATCGAACGGGAAAATTCTACCATCATCAATGCATCTCTTCAAAAGGTGATGCGGAGTGGATTTTCTTCCTTAAAAAGAGCCGCTGAAGGGCTCATGATCACCTCCCCTCTCATGGTCACTCAAAATGATGGGAGCTTGATCTCGCTCGAAAAAGCGATGACCTATCCCATTTTAACGATCTCCGCTGGTCCGACGAACTCTTTCATTGGAGGAGCTAGGCTATTTCAAGTAGATGAAGCGATCGTCGTCGATATTGGAGGGACATCGACGGATGTGGGTCTTCTGAAAAATGGGTTTCCACTTAAAAGCCTGAACAAATCTGATATTGGAGGGATCTCTTTGAATTTTTCGATGCCTGATGTCTTATCGATAGCTCTTGGTGGTGGTAGCAAGATCTCTTTCGATCAAGAGCGTCCCATCATTGGGCCAGATAGTGTAGCTAAATCATTGACGAAAGATGCTAAAAGTTTTGGAGGAAAAGAGCTTACACTAACAGATGTCGCTTTATCTTCAGGTCACATGACCATTTCTAATGCCAATCCTCAAAACGCGCTTCTCACTTCAAATGAGAGGGATCTAGTGTTGGAAGAGGTTCAGAAAAAAATCGATCAGCTCATTCTCTCATTGAATCAAGAGGGAGATCTTCCGATTCTTTTCGTAGGGGGAGGTTCTGCTCTTTTACCCCCTTCTTACTTTCAAAAGAACTACTTCATCCCTTCCTATTTCCATGTGGCAAATGCTTATGGTGCAGCTCTTTCTGAAATTTCAGGAACTGTTGAGACTCTTGTAAGTTTAACAAAACGGGAAGAGACATTAAATGAGCTTCACGAGATGGCAAAGAAAGAGGCTATCGATCAAGGTGCAGATCAGAAGACACTTAGATTGATTGAACAAGAGATCCTCCCCTACTCATACGTCCCGGGGCAGATGGCAAGGGTGAGGATCCGCTATTCAGGGAAAAGAGATGGTTTACTCACTTGAAAAAAAAAGGAGGAGTTCATAAACGTATGGAATATGGGTAAAATCAGCAAAATTCTCTTACGTGGTTTTTTAGGGGTAGCTCCATTTGCTATCACCCTTTTTCTCGTGATCTGGCTAGGAGAGCAGTGTGAAAGTCTCTTTCGCACTCCCCTAGTCGCTCTCTTTGGAGAAGAGTACTATTTCCCAGGTCTTGGCGTATTGATCGCAATTGTTTTGATCTTTTGTGTAGGGCTCATCATCAACACCTGGCTGATCCAGTGGATTCGGGATCGGACAGAGCGATGGATGACTAAAATCCCTTTAGTTAAAACGATTTACTCTTCTGTTTGTGACCTCATGAACTTCTTTCAGCAAGGGGGACAGAAACAAACAGGAAGCGTCGTCATCGTAGAAATGATGGGGGTAAAGCTCTGCGGTCTTGTGACAAGGGACACTTTTGATGACCTCCCAACAGGGATCGGGTCTGATGGAGATGTCGCGGTATTCCTCCCTTTTAGTTATCAACTAGGGGGGATGACGATCTTTGTTCCCAAAAGTCAAGTGCAGTATATTGATATGAGTGTAGAGAGGGCCCTTCGTTTTACTGTAACAGCAGCTTCCCCAAGTGCTCAGAGCCCAAAAAATCCTCCAAAGGAAGAAAGAAATAGATAAGAATCTGAAAATAAGCTTATTAAAAATGGGCTTAATTAATGTTATTCTAACTGGAATTTGATTTTTCTTGGTTTCATTATTAGCCTATTTTTCTCCCAAACCAATTTCTTCTTATATTGCTTCTGAAATTTATTTCCAAGACTTTAAAAATTACAATATCTACTTCATTTTATTAAAATATCTCATGTTCTTCGCAAATGCAACTATGGTGGGAGTAGTTGTTTGTCTATATAAACTAAGAAAGCCTTGTACCACAACTTGGTTTACTATGGTCACGATTCTTTCTCTATTAGGATTAGGGATAGGAATGTTTCAAAGCATCCTAGATGCAACGCAAATACCCCATTTAGCTTCTGTATATTTAGAATCACCAGCTATTATTCAACATGTAATCATCACATTTGGTATCGCAAGCCCTGCAATCTACATCATTTCTCTAGGAATTCCTGGCATATGGTTTATATTTATGAATTTATTGTTTTATAAAAAATTTTCAAGTATTTTGGTTGCCTCAGGTATAGCTTGGGGAATCGGCAGTATTGTTACGGTATTTGCGCATTTGTTTGCCATTGTTTGGCTTATTCATATCATAGCATTTATTGCTTTACTTGGGGTCCCCTTATGGACATGCCTGCAAGCGAACTTTCTTTTAAAAGAGCTCAAAGAAAATTTATGAAAAAAGTATACGCTATTTTTGGAGCCACAGGGGGAATTGGATCTGTTTTAGTGGAAAAACTTCTGAACCCAAATAATGTAATTTACCTACTTGGAAAAAACAGAGAAAAATTGGAAGAGCTCTCTAATCTATTTTCTCTTCCATATATCACTGTTGATGCGTCTAATGAAGAAAGTGTATCTGGCGCGTTAGAAGAAATTAAAGGAAAAGAAAAACAAATTGATGGAGTGGTATCTCTTGTAGGCTCTATTTTCCTAAAACCGTTGATAAATACAACACAAAAAGAATTCGAAGAAGTAATGAAAATAAATACAACCTCCTCTTTTTGTATTTTAAAACACTCTCTTAGACTGATGCAAACAGGGTCTATTGTTTTATCTTCTTCAACAGCAGCTCTAATAGGCTTGAGTCACCATGAGTCAATTGCTGCAGCAAAAAGCGCAGTACTAGGACTCATAACATCTGCTGCAGCTTCTTACGCCAATAAGGGCATTCGAGTCAATGCTGTAGCCCCTGGACTTATTAAAACAAGTTTGAGTGATCATATCACTACAAATGAATCAACCCTAAAAACTTCCATCTCTTTACATCCTTTAGGTAGAATCGGTAAACCAGAAGAAGTAGCAAATGCGATCTATTGGTTATTATCGGATGAAAGTTCTTTTGTAACAGGAGAAGTCATCGCTGTCGACGGTGGACTTTCCTCAATCAAACTAAAACTATAGTCTGATTTTATGGCTAAAATTTTAGTCACTGGTGCAACGGGATTTATTGGGAAAAGACTTCTTTATTCCTTATTAGACAAGGGACATGAAGTAGTTGCCTTAGTGCGTATAAAAGGTCCAGAATTTAAAGCCAAAGACCCGTCTAAACTCAATTTAATTTATGGAGACCTTCTTTCTATTGAAGAAACAAATCCCTTTTTAGAAGGTATAGACGCAGCCTATTATTTGATGCACTCAATGGGAAATTTTGTTGAAAATCTAGTCGATGCTGAAATAGAAGTAGCGAAAAAATTCATCTCTCTCTTAGAAAAAACATCAACCAAACAAATCATATTTCTTGGGGGAATTATTGAAGGTGAAGACCACCTTTCCCCTCACCTCTCCTCACGACTTGCTGTAGAAAAAATTCTTCGCTCTAGCTTGATTCCTTCCACTATCTTAAGAGCTAGTCTTATTATTGGTTCAGGTAGTGCTTCTTTTGAAATTATTCGAGATCTTTGTGAAAAACTACCTATTATGATCGCGCCTAAGTGGATTCAAACTTTTTGCCAGCCTATTGCAATACGAGATGTTATTTTTTATCTGGAAGGTGTCTTACTTTTAAAATCCACTTATCATAAGGTTTTTGATATTGGTGGGCCTAATGCCATGACATTCAAACAAGTACTTCAAATTTATGCAAAACATCGTAAATTAAAACGATTAATACTGAATGTCCCAGTACTCACACCAAAATTATCGAGCTACTGGCTCGTTTTAATCACCTCCGTTCGTTATTCCCTTTGTAAATACCTTGTAGAGAGTATGAAACATTCAACTAGAAAACTTAATCCATCAATTGATGATGTATTACCTCACGATTGCCTTACTTACGAACAATCTCTTGAAATTGCATTCCAAAAAATTTCTCAAAATGAGGTTGTCTCTACTTGGATGGATGCATGGGATACCAACAAATTACCAGATGATTTCCAAAATTACATCGAAGTTCCTCAAGAAGGTTGCTTAAAAGAAATAAGAGAACTACATATTCAAATTCCTATAGAGACTTTAATAAATCGAATTTGGAGTATCGGAGGAAATAACGGTTGGTATGGATATAATTGGGCTTGGAAGCTTCGAGGACTGATCGATAAGCTGATCGGCGGAATAGGCATGAACCGAGGTCGACGCCATCCAACAGAAATCGAAGTGGGAGATAGTATTGATTTTTGGAGAGTAATTCTTGCGAATAAAACAAAAACGCACTTGATCCTTTATGCGGAAATGAAACTTCCAGGTGAAGCTTGGCTAGAATTCGAAATAGATCAAGAGAAAAAGAATCTTAAACAAATTGTAACATTTCGTCCAAAAGGTTTTTTTGGTAGATTATACTGGTATCTATTACTACCTATACATAAAATTATTTTTAAAAATATGGTTAACGCTTTGACTAAGAGATCAAACTAGCTAGCTAAAGCGTTTTTTTCTCTCTCACCAATCGAGATGTAGCAGCATTTCTCCCTCTTAGTTATAACCAAGGGGGATGACGCTCTTTGTTCCCAAAAGTCAAGTGTAGTATATTGATATGAGTGTAGAGAGGGCCCTTCGTTTTACTGTAACAGCAGCTTCCCCAAGTGCTCAGAGCCCAAAAACCCCTCCCAAATGTTGAGAGGGGCAGGGGAACTCTTAGTCGTGGTGAACTCTGATTGCAAGGAATAGCACTTGGTGAAGAGTTGTTACTCCATTCTTTTGTGCATCTGCTAAAATCAATGCTTTGAGTCTGTCTTGAGCTTCGTGATCTGCTTCAGCAAGCATAAGTCCAAGAGCTTTAGCCTGGATCTTTAATTTTTCACATCTGTCACAAGGAGCTTTTTTCCCTTGGCATCCACAGCTGCAACCAGCTTTTGCTGGAGCTGGATTTACACCCATTGCATGTTGAATGATATCTCTGATGTTCAACTCTTTAGGTGGTTTTCTTCCTTTGAGAGCTTTAGTATCTTTTTTTGATTTTGATTCTTTCTTTTTATCCATAATATTCCCCATTTTTTTATGTTTTTTTATGATTTACTGAAAATATAACTGACGAACCTGCAACCCCTTCTTTCTGATCTATCGGGACAAACAACATCTCTTTCGGTCCAAACCCTCCAAACAGAGGATTAAAATAGACGTCGATATAGTATTTGGTGGATTGAACTGGCATTTGAAAGATCTCATGCGATTCAAATAGAACCAACCGATCACTTTTTGTCAGTTCAGCAACCAAATAATGTGTTTTTATCGAGGGGACTTCCTGAAAAGTCACCTCACCCTTTCCGTTCACCAGCAAAAATGCTGGTCTTGCCAGGTACAAACGCTTGATATGCCCCTCTTTCTCTTGAAGAGCTTCCTTCTCTTCCTTTCTCAAGGTGGGATCAGGATGGGGTTTATAAAATGTGTACGCTAGACTCATGGTTTTTCCTATCTGCAGTCACAAAATGTTTCCATGACTTGAGCAAACGCCTGGTAGTAGACTTTAAAAAGCCCTGCTACAAAGAGCAAACTCTCCCCTCTCTTTTCAATCAATGCAGCTTTTGCCATGCCGAGTAGATAGGCATACTTTCTAGAAAATGGAACGTATGCAAAAGACTCTTCTAAAATCTCTAGCGATTTTTGGAAGCTCTCTGCAATTTCTTCCCCTTTTGTCATTCCGAGAGTGCAAGTGAAAAACGCAATGTCAGCAACAGGGTGGTTGTATGGGTAATAAAGCCCTTCTACAAACTTATGAAGAAGATCGACAAGTTGCACATAGTGAACTTGACCAGAACAGCTTCTTGCACTTCTTGCTTCTTGCATCGCTTTTTGAAAAAGTTGATTTTTGAGCTCTTGTTCTGAAACATGGTGATCGTGAAACATTGCAACGTGCGCTTTGATTGTTTCGAACATTTTGTGGACTTTATATGACATTTAATACTCCTGTTATTTTTTAATGGAGTATACCACATTTAAAATGCTCAATTACGACTTACTTTATTATGAGAATGTTACAAGAAATCAATGAACAGAAATTCCATTCATTATGCACCTAAGACTGACCAAAATTGACTTCCATAATCGACTAGAAGCTCCTCCCCAACAAGCACCGTTTTAGTAGTGACATAACTAAAATAACGAGAACCTTTGTGAGGAATTAGCGATGGAGTCACATTTGCAACCTCTGCAATACCACGATAATCATTGATCAATGACAATTCATTAGCGCCATACTGAGAATCAATTACTAACGTATAGTGAGGATGCTCAATCGTCCACTTATACTCAGAAAACTTTGTCTGAGTCTTTGCAGGTGAAGAGAAATAATAGATCCTCCCCACATACTCCCCCAAAATTTCCCCCGCCGGTATCTCCCTCGTAGCAAATACCCCATAGTGTTTTTCCCCTTTCAAGGTCCTTTTTTCAGCTAACGGATGATGCGGAACAAAATGGGATAGATCACGAACTTGAATATCTGAATGGACGAGCTTTTCATCAAAGAGCGAAGAACTTCCCCCCTTCTCCTCAGAGACAAACATCAGAAGACGAAGAACATCCAGAGGCAATTCCAATGAATGGGACACCCTCGCAAAAGGCAAATGCTCAGGCCACCCTTCTGGCTTACTCACCCTCTTTCCTCCCTTAAAACATCTGCCCACTTTCCCCTAAATAAACATAATAGGCAAGCCCACTTTTATTCCACTCATCCACAGTGATTTATTTGACAGTGAAGGAGCCTTCGGTGGTCACGCCAAAGGGATTGGGGACGACTTCGCCGAGGGGTGAGAGGAGTTCAAGGCGGAGGGTGTGTTGCCCTGGAAGGACGTTTTTGAGGATGTAAGGGCTCCAGCTCGATACCTTGCCGAGAAGTTTACCATCCAGGTAGACGGCTACTTTATATTCTGAACCACCAAGAATGCAGTTGAGTTTATAAAAGTCGACTAAGATGGGTTTCTCTTTTTGGTAAGTGCCGGTGGGTTCGTTATAGATGATCTGAGGTTTTTCAAGTTCAGCAGCCACCTTTTCTAACTCTTTTTGACTAGAGGGGGTTTCGTAACTAAAGACCATGGCATCCATGCAGGCAGAGACTTTGACTGTCTCGCCGTAGGAATTGCGAAGCATGACGACAAGGGCATGGGGTCCTGCACTAAGACCTCCAGGGATAGTAGAGAGTTTTTTCTCTAGTGTGTAGTGAAAATAACGCTGCGATTCGATGAAAGGCATCCCATCGAGATAGGTCAAAGCGAAGGATTTCTTCCCATCGATAACAGCTAGGACATCACAAAACTGATCTTTTCTTTGTACGCCAGATAAGCCTGTATTGGAGGAGGTCAACTGACCGATTGCAGCACTTCTTGTCCGTACTATGATTTCTTCATTTTTTTTGACGAGCTGATAGTGCATGAGCATGACGAGGGCATTGTCATTAACGGGAGATCGGGACTTTTTCACAAGTAGCGGCTCTTTATCAACTCCTACTAAAGAAGCTGCAGCCAAAAGACAGATCCCGAAAAATAGCCTCATCTCAACCCTCCACGATTTCTTTTTTGTTATACGCCTTTAGGTAACACAAAGTCAATGCAAGACCGATCATTGCCACACAAATACTGACAACATTGTCAGCAATGAAAGCGTAAAAAGGAGCTTCTGTGAAATTTTGACTACTTACCTCTTCGTTGACAAAGCCGAGTGTCGCGATACCAAGCGATGCACCAGTAAAGCGTATCGTGTTATAAATACCTGACGCTAAACCTCTTTTGTTGTTAGGAGCATAACTGAGTGTTGCTGTACCAGTAGGTGTCATGATGAATGCAACTCCCATTCCGAAAATGAGAACACCGAGGAGCAAAAAGGTCTGATCGAAATATAGGCAGTAAAGGGAAAGTAAAATGCAAGAAATCACAACGCAAATAAATCCAATAGTAACAGGAAGTCTTGGCCCTTTTTTATCAGACAAATAACCAGAGATCGGTGAGATCACCATGACGGGAAGGGTGGAAAAGACAGTATAAGAGCCTGCTTGCAGTGGGGTATAAGCCAATGAGAGCTGAAAGAAAATAGGCCAAAAAACGGTGTTCATCAATAAAAACTGGGCACACAAAACGATCACGCTGCCGAACAAAAAGGTTTTCAAACGAAATAGGGAAAACTCGATAAAAGGGTGTTTAACCCTTAAACTCCTTCGGTAGAGAAAGAAAAAACCGGCTCCACTAAATGTAAATAATAGGAGAGCATTCAAAAAACCCATGGATCTGAGTTCCATCAGAGCAATTGTGAGGCAGGAAAGGCTAAATACAAGAGAAAAACAGCCGATAAAATCGAATGTCTCTGGGCGCTTTACCGATTTTTTTACACTGATCAAGGCAAGGCTAATGCCCAATATCGCAATCGGGAAATTCACGAGAAAAATCCATCGCCAGGTGAACATTTCCGTCAAAAACCCTCCAATAAAGGGACCCAAAGCGAGGAAAATAGAGCTAATACTCACACTGATCCCAATCACCTTTCCCCTTTCATCAATAGGAAAGACGTCAATGAGGACCGCCATGGAAGCGGGCCCCATCAGGGCAGCACCGATCCCTTGCACACCTCTTGCTAATAAAAGCATGTAGACATCTTGACTTAAGCCCCCTAACGCTGAAGCAGCAGCAAAAAGCCCCATACCGCAGCAAAAGATCAAACGATGGCCAAAAAGATCAGCGATCCTTCCTCCAGCGATCACAAGGGCCGCATTGCAGAGGAAGTAGATGTTAATGATCCAGCGAAGTGCGACGGAAGAAATCGCAAACGACTTCTGGATAGTAGGTAGCGCCACAGGTAGGATCGTAGAATCCAAGAAAATCATCGCAAGGCAGCTAGTCATGGCGATTAAGACCAGCCAGCGATTTGCGATTTCACCCTTTTTCATTCACACAATCTTAAAAATTTCCCTTTGAAGGTATACTTCCAAACAGCTTATTTTGTAAACAAGATTTTCGTAGATTTTGTTCATTTCTTAATGATACAATGTGACGTCATGGGAAAATTTAAAATTTTAATCGCACTGCTTCTCTTCGGAGCAACCCTCTATTTTCTAGAGATGAGAGCCCCTCAAAGACCAGCCTGCCTTCATCCAAATGAGAACACTCTCTACCTGAATTTTAGAGGAGATCCTCTCTCTCTCGACCCAAGAAGAGGGAGCGATCCCCTCTCCCCAGCGCTTCACTTCATGACGCTTCAGGGGCTCACAAGAATGACTCCAAATAGCCCCTACGAACTCTCCCTAGCAAAATCTCTGACCATCTCGAAAGATCGGAAGACCTACACATTTCAACTCAAGCCGTCCTACTGGTCTGATCAAAGCTTAATTACCTCTTACGACTTCGAACGAAGCTGGAAAGAGATCTTAAATCATGAGGCCCCCTCGCCTGTGGCCCACCTCTTTTTTGTGATCAAAAATGGACAGGCAGCCTTTGAAGGGAAGGTCCCTCTCAGTGAAGTCGGCATCTACACACCAGATAGCTCTACTTTAGTGATTGAATTAGAACACCCTACCTCATACTTTCTCAATCTCACTTCGTTCTGCGCTTTTTTCCCTGTTAAATACCCCTCATCAAAGCAAAAAGAGCCTAAGCCCTTATCGAGTGGCCCATTTTGTTTGAAAAAGTGGCTACATGGGGATCAGATCATCCTCGAGAAGAACCCCTTCTACTGGGATGCAAAAAATGTCGAGATTCAGGGCATCCACATCAATATTGTGGGATCAGATCTCACTTCGCTCAAGATGTTTGAAAATGGAGAGATTGACTTTCTCGGAGGCCCCTTCTCACCTCTTCCAATCGATACAATCAGTGTTTTATCGAAGCAAGGCTCAGTCCTTTCCTCTCCCCTTGGAGCGACCACCATGCTGACATTCAACATCGACAAGTTCCCCTATTCGAATAAAAACATCAGAAAAGGAATTTCTCTAGCGATAGGGCGGAAGGAAATCGTCGAAAACCTTACGCAGCTCCATGAAA
Organism: uncultured bacterium; assembly: GCA_964655475.1. GTDB lineage: Bacteria > Chlamydiota > Chlamydiia > Chlamydiales > VGMA01 > VGMA01. The sequence continues at coordinate 60,784 of CAZZMO010000005.1, read as the reverse complement.
TCGTTGCGACAGGAGTTATCGCTCCCGTCCTAAAAAATGGGAGAAACTCCTCCTTTTTCGAAGATGGGAATATCCCTCTTGCAAGAGAGTACTTTCAACTAGGTCTTAGAGAACTTGGGATCTCGATAGAAGATTTCCCTCCAATCGTCCTCTCTTACTATAATGAGGACGCCTACACGAAAATCGCGCAAGTCGTTCAACAACAATTACAAGAAGCGCTTGGAGTCAAAGTACATCTTCTAGGACATGAACTGCAATATTTCCTCCATAAGCTCAAGAAGAAAGACTTTCAAATTGCTGAATTTTCCTGGTCCCCTCAGTACAACGACCCTATGAATATCTTTGAAAGGTTTAAATTCAAGACGAATTCGAAAAATTACTCTGGATGGGAAAATCCCAACTACATAGCCCTTTTAGAATCTTCTGAAGAGGCGATTTCAAAAGAAGAAAGGTTCTCTTTACTCGAAGCCGCAGAGGAACTTTTAGTAGAGGAAACCCCTTTTACATGCCTTTACCATTGGAATGTGAATTACCTCATCCATCCCCGTGTACAAGGTTGTTATATTTCCCCAATAGGATCGATCCATTGGGAATTTGCGAAGATTGACCCGAAAAACTGTTCCAAGGTGGTGCTATGAAATATCTAAATCTACTGATTCTATCTCTCATGCTATTTGCTTGCGAATCAAGGCATAAGAAAACTTTTGTTCACCGCCCCTACATCAATCTGAATTTACAACAAGACCCCGCCACTTTTGATCCTAGAAAAGGGGGCGATCTCGTATCCTCCACGATCCATTTTTTGATCTTTGAAGGACTCACGCGCCAAACGTTAGATGGTCAATATGAACCTGCCCTTGCAGAAACCATCGAGATCTCAGAAGATAAAAAGACTTACAAGTTTACTCTCAGACCAACAGTTTGGTCAGATGGCTCACCTGTTACAGCCTATGATATTGCCGATACTTGGTTTGATATGCTCTCTCCAGAGTTTCCCTGCCCAAATGCTCACCTCCTCTATCCAATTAAAAATGCAGAGCCCGTAAAGAAAAAGGCCCTCCCCCTTTCTGAAGTAGGGATTGAGGTCATCGATCCAAAAACCTTAGTGGTCCATTTAGAAGAGCCAACACCTTATTTTCTAGAAATCGTTTCATTTTGTGTTCTTTTCCCTGTAAAGCAATCCCTTGTAAAGCAAAACTCTGCTTGGGCAGAAACGCTCGATGAAAAATTCATCTGCAATGGAGCTTTCAGGCCGGTCCGTTGGACTAGAGGAAGAGAGCTTTTACTCGAGAAAAACCCCTATTATTGGGATGCAAAAAATGTGAAGCTCCCTGGGATTAGCTTTAGCTTTGTCAATGATGAGGTGACGGCGCTCGGCATGTACCAAATGAATGAACTCGATATCATTGGACTCCCCTTCACCCCAATCCCGACCGATGCGATCACAAAATTTACAAAAAATGAGGAAATCCACACTCTCTCTTGCCCAGCATCTACTTTATTGACCTTCAATATGGAGAAATTCCCTTTCAACAACCTCAATATCAGAAGGGCTTTTGCTTTAGCGGTGAACAGAAAAGAGATCATCGATAACATTACTCTCTTGAGCGATGATAGTGGCATCATCCTCCTTCCCCCTGCGCTGAGAAAAGGGTATTCTCTCCAGATGATCAATGATCACGACACATACAATGCCCAACTCTTTTTGAAACGGGGGCTTCAAGAGCTCGGGATTTCCCTAAATGAGCTCTCCTCTTCGCTATCACTCGTCTACACCAACTCGAACCTCCACACAAGGATTGCCCAGACGCTACAGGCGCAGTGGAAACAGGTGCTCAACGTCGATGTGGAGATTACCAAGCTCGATCACAAAATATTGATGAGCAAGCTCGTGAACCGTGATTACCAGATTGGACAATGTATTTGGTATGCTCAGTATCAAGACCCGATGAATCTGTTAGAGCGTTTCCGCTTTTTGGAAAACCCGAAGAACTATCCAGGGTTTTCTAACGCTGAATATTCAAGGCTCATCGACCTCGCTCAGAAAGAGGCTAACGAGGACTTGAGGGATGAATATTTGAATGAGGCAATGAATGTACTTGTTTATCAAATGCCAGTAACAACCCTCTATCATTGGAATATTTGTTATATGAAAAAACCCTACATAAAAAATCTTTATGTAAAATCGACGGGAAGTTTTTTCCTCAATATGGTGGAAATCGACCAGAATGAGAGAGAGCCTTCCTATACAGAGGAGACGAGGCTTTGGGCTTCAAGACAACCGTAAAGTAGCATAATCTTTACAGTTTACAAATATTCTATTACATTTATACTGGTTTTTTATGTTAAGAAGCCTAGATATACTCCCCGAGGATTTACCAGAAGAGTCTATCTCTCTCGATAGTGGTTTTTTACCCCATCTTTTGGAAATCACGGCCCCATTCTCCTGCCCTGATGAAAACAAGGATAGCTTCTTACATTATTTCAGCGCCCTACAGCTCATTATTAAAAGATTGATTCCTCATGATGTTCTCGAGAAGGCAAAGTTCATTGAGTCATTCCAAGAAAAGAAAACGATTGAGGAGTTCTACGACGCTCTAGAAGAGCAGGTCCCCATCGTCACCTGGTCTAAAACGACGAAAGAGTCCCCTTACATCATCTCGATCGCGGTCCTTTGTTCTTCAGAGTACACACATGGGGTAGGAAGATTTGTAAGTGACACCTGCAGCCGCTGGCTGATCCCAGGAAAGCAGCTGCCGATCGTCAACGTACTCTCAATGGCTTTTCGGTTTAAATTATTTCCGCAGAGGGGCTACTTCTTACATGAGCTATTCATCCGGATCGATAATCCCAATGATCTGACACTCGTCAAAGCAAGCCTCCCCTCTCTCTCTAAAGAGATCAAGTTGAATATTTTGGCTGTGCAGCATGCGAGAAACGTCATTGCGTTGAAACCACTGACCATTGATCAGAAAAAGATCATCATTCAGGAAAACATTGCCTCTCTTCTCGACCGCCCATCTAAAGAGTTTGACCACAATATTTTCGACCAGATGCGCCATTTCTTGATCAAGGTTTCTGCGGAAGAGAAAGTGACACAAATTAAGGAACAGATTGCACCTCTATTGGAATTTAGACCCCAGGTATTTGAAAGAGACATCTATAACGACCTTCAATACTTTATCCTCCAGTTTAAAGATCAGTTCACAGTAGCAAGAGATTTGAAGCACTTGACTAGGATTATTTCTTATAAGTACTTGTTTCATAAGTCATTGACCAACTATGTCTTATCGCAACCACACCAGAGGCAGCTCAGCATCAAGATCTTAAAGACAACAATCAGGGATGATCAGAAAGTGACTCCGATTTTAGGGGTATTGATTGGGATCAATCTCCTCCGTGAGAATGAGATTTTTGAAGAGCGGCACGTACTAAAAGCGATCCAAAGTTGCATCCCGAATGCTGTCAAAGTAAAGGATTCAAGCATTATTGATCGACGCGGCGCCAATAAGGTGAGAACGATCTATCTTGAAGTGGAAAAAAAAGGTAGTGGCAACTTTTCGATTCAAGAGATTCAGGAGTTGAGAAAGCGACTCCCCACAGAGATTAAAGGGAGAATCGAGAGTGTCATTAACCCGATTTTCATGCCGAGAAATGAAGAAGAGGTGATGAGAAACATCTTGATCTTGAGCAATCAGCTGAAGTATGTCCACGATATCCCTCAGGTCATCATTACGTTCCACAAGCAGACGCAGACGAAGATCTCTTTCACTGTCATTCTGCTCCGCCTCCTCAAGCCTGAAGATGAATCCCTCCAAAAACTTTTCTCTAAGACAAAGCAAGGGGTAAAATTTAGCGACCACGATGTGAAGATGGTCGGTTTCTTAAGAAAAAAATACCCGAAAGAGGCAAACGTCTTTGAAGTACACCTCGACAAAACGGCCTTTTTGAGAAAGGACTATTCCCTCGATCTCTATGAAGCGAGACGCTCCGTTTTTTCTGAGCTCACAAAAATGCTTGGAGATATCAGAGACTATAATGGTGGGATGATCTCGAAGCAAAATGAAGTGTTGACCGACCTGAAGAAACTCCTTTTGCAAATCAATATCCATCAGGACTTCCTCCTGGAGAACTACTTCTACTCCTTAAACCCAACCTACATGCAAAGTCTTCTCTCACCTGCAATATTGAAGAAACACTTCCTCATGCTTCTCGAAGCACTGGAGCATGATTACAACAAGAATATCTTCTTCTTGAAAACACAAGTAGTCGATGACTATTTCCTCCTTGTACTTGGAGCTATCAACCCCACTTTCAAAGACTTTATTTCGCAATGTGTTGAGTCTATGAATCTTGAGTCAGTATCTTTAACATCTTCATTTGTAAATGCATACGATATATCTTGTCTCTCTTATCTTCTCCGCTTCAACGATCCAAAATGTCATGAGGAATTCATGAAAACAATCATTCAGAATGTCCGCATCTGGAAGAGTACACTGGAATCACAAGTGAAGTTCGACCCCCTTCCGCCTCAGTATAAAAAGAAAGTTTAATCTTATTTCCCTATCTGTTAGTGTCAAACGATATGATACATGATATTTCTATCTCCCCTTATGGCTCATGGAAATCGCCCATCACTGAAGAGGTCGTCGTTCAGGGAAGCGTTCGTTTATCAGATCTATCAGTTAGAGGTGATGAGGTCCTTTGGGTTGAGGGGCGCCCTCAAGAGAAAGGGAGATCTGTCATTGTATCGAAATCGCATGGCAAAATTAAAGATGCCATTCCTGCTGAATATAATGTCCGATCCACTGTTCACGAATATGGTGGAAGCTCTTATGCAGTTCATGGCGATGATATCTACTTCATCCACTACAAAGATCAACATCTCTATAGAATCAACCGAGAGGGCTCTATCGAGCTCATCATTGACCATCCGAATCGCCGCTTTGCAAGCTTTACCCTCTCTCCCGATGGAAACTACCTCTATAGTGTGATGGAAGATCACTCTAACAAAGATCATACCGAAAACTCTCTAGTCTGCATCAATACGAAGAAGAAAACGGTGCAGATCATTACTTCTGGCTACGATTTTTATGCAGATCCTGTGCTGAGCTCTGATGGCAGACACATTGCATGGACTGCTTGGAATCAGCCCAATATGCCTTGGGATGGAACAGATCTCTATATGGCAGAGATTCATGATCAAGGGCTTTTAGAATACCAAAGAAAAGTTGCTGGTGGGAAAAATATATCGATTGCTATGCCTCTCTTCTCCCCTGCTGGAATTCTTTATTACGTATCTGACGAAACAGGTTTTTGGAATTTTTATACCTATGAGAAAGGGGAAACTAAGCTTCTTTGCCAGATGAATGCAGATATAGCAGAGCCGATGTGGTCACTCGGAATGAAACGGGCAGCGTTTGTTTCTTACAAAGGGAAAACAGCTCTGGCCTTGATCTACACAGAAGAGGCAATTGACCGCCTTGGAGTGATCGACCTCGAAAAAAAACGGCTTGAAACCATCGATACCCCCTTTACCTCTCTCCAGTCTCTTAAGGCTTACAAACATGGGGTGATCTTTATCGGAGCCTCCCCGACCACATTTCTCAATATCTCATATGTGGACTTAGAGACAAACCTCACAGAGACTGTTTTTGCCTCAGATCCCCCACCGATCGACCCTAAGTTTTTTTCTATTCCCATCCCCATCAAGTATAAAACGGGAGAGGATGAAGAGGCTCATGCCATCTATTATCCCCCATCTAACCCCTATTTTCAATCATCCCCCTCTCAAAAGACGCCCCCTCTCATCGTCAGATGTCATGGAGGACCTACTGGTCATAAAAAAGCGGTCCTCGATCTTACCCACCAATATTGGACGAGTCGTGGATTTGCTGTCGTTGAAGTGAACTATCGAGGCAGTAGCGGATATGGTCGAAGATATCGAGAACTCTTAGATGGGAACTGGGGAATTGCTGATGTGGAAGATGCGATCTATGCAGCCAAGTATCTCGTGGAACAGAACTTAGCCAATCAGGATCAAGTAGCAATCGTAGGAGGTAGTGCAGGTGGCTACACGGTACTGGCGGCTCTCACCTTTCAAAATTTTTTCAAAGCGGGTGTGAGTTACTATGGCGTGAGCGATTTAGAGGCTCTGGTCAAAGATACCCATAAATTTGAAGCTCACTATCTCGACAAGCTAATTGGTAAATACCCAGAGGACCTTCCTCTTTACAAGGAGCGCTCCCCGATCCACCACATCGATCGAATCAATACTCCACTTTTACTTCTACAAGGGGGAGAAGATCGAGTTGTACCCCCTTCTCAGTCAGAGATGGTCTATCAAGCTCTCCAAAAGAAGGGAGTCCCCACCTCTTATATTCTCTTCCCGAATGAGCAGCATGGCTTCCGTTCCAAAGATGCGATCATGACCTCTCTAAAATCAGAATATGCCTTCTATTTAAAGACCTTTGGAATAGATTAATTTTTCATAAAGAGAAAACGCTCTCAGCATATCTACAGCGGGGCTTCGGTCCAAAAATCCTTGATTCTGTAGCACTCCCGAATAAAAAACCCCTCAGAAAAAACTCATTCCCTGCTAACATATTCACTCTTATGTGGTATAGACTTCTTTTTATCTTCTGCCTGTTACCCCTCTACGCTGAACCGAGCGATGAGGAAGGTCATGTCATTAATTTTAGCAAAGTCTCTGCTCTTGAATTGGTTAAATTCGCAAGCAGGATTGCAGAAGTCAATTTCATTTTTAAAGAAGAGCTCTTGCAATTTGAAGTCAGTTTCGTTTCGAATAAGCCAAGTTCGGCAAAAAAAGTGCTCGGCGCGGTGATCCATATCCTAGAAGAAAACCATTTGGAGGTGGTCAAACAAGCAGAAGACTATTATGTCATTCGTGAACCGAAGGCTCCGAGTGCCGAATCTATAGCGGCAGCAAAAAAAGAAGAGAGTGTCGCTACCAAAGAGGGTCACTTTTTTGTCTATAAACTCCAATACCACAAGGGATCAGAGATCCAGCTCGCCCTCAAACAGATTGTGAGTGAGTCGATGACAGGAGGGGGAACCTCGTTTGACTTCATTAATGCGATTCAATCGGTCCAGTGGATCCCTTCGACAAACTCTCTATTCTTTTCTGGCTCAGAAGAGTCCATGGGGAAGATTTCCACCCTTTTGAAAAATCTCGACACCCCATTGAAGCAGGTCTTCATCGAAATTCTTGTTATCGAAACAGACATTAAAAACAGCCTCGATTTTGGCCTTCAATGGAGTAACCCCTTCCCTCTTGGAAATGGATTTGACCTCGGTGTCATTGGAGATATCATCTTTCATAAGGGGAAATCGTTTCTCACATTGGCATCACTCGTTTCCCTGCTTCAATTAGAAGGAGATACGTCGATTGTTCTCAACCAAAAGATCATCACTCAAGACAATAAACTCTCGAAGATCTTTGTGGGGGATAATATTCCCTTCCCTGGCGCAGTTGTCCAAACGGTAGGAAGTGGACAGCAGACGACTGCCAATATTGAATACAGAGATATTGGAGTAACTCTCAATATCACGCCGATGCTCGGTGAAAACAACATCATCACGTTAGATATCGCTGAAGAGATCACTGAAGCCATCCCCCATGCAGTTGCAGCTCCATCCCCTATTCAAGGGATCCAAACGACTAAAACCAATATGATTACAAGTGCTCATGTCCCTGATCAACACTTCTTAGTGCTGAGTGGCATGACAAGAAACCGCCACCGGATCCATAGATCTGGAGTCCCTTGTTTAGGTGGTCTTCCCATGATTGGTAGACTCTTCTCCAGAGAGGAAAAAGAGGAAGAAAAACGGAACATTATTGTCTTCGTCAAACCCCATATCATCAACTCTGTAGATGATTACCAGAATTTAACAAACCAATTATCAACAGCTTACTCAGGTCAAAGAGATGAAATGTTACAATAAGAAACATGAAAAAAACTTATTGTATATATCCTCTCCTGATCGCCCTCTTTCTCTTCACGGCATACTATGTCAAAGAAAGAAGGGTATCAAATGTTCCAGAAGCCTTTTGGCTTGCTCAAAATGCAATTGATGCGGAGCTGCAAGCAATCAGCTTGAAACAAGGGCAGTTTTTCCAACAAATCCAGTCAAACACCCACCACAAAGAAATCCTTCTTCAACAACTACTCAAAGACTCATCGATCCTCGAAGCAGGAATTCTAGACCGGTTTTATCTACAAAAAGATCTACAAGGACACATTCGGTTTCATCTCGGAGAAAATGAAGAATTCTTCTTCGACGACCTCGAGATCCACTCCCGGTTTGAGTATGATGAGGAGCGGCAAAAACTTGTTTTGACTACTTTTTGTCCCATCTCCATTAATGAAGAGCTCTTTATCGCCTACATTCGACAAGATGTCGATGTGCTCATGAAAAAAATTGAGGGTTTTGAAGGCTTCGTCACGAATGAAGAGGGCTTCATTGTGATCAGCTCTGAGCCAAAAGAAATCGGCATGCTTCCACAAGATATTCCCCCATTCTCTCGCCCTATGAAAGCAGAGAAGTGGACATTCCACCTTAAAGCCCTACAAGAATCATCTTTTTGAGTTCACTTGGGTATAAAAGAGCCCCCTACTACAAAACATCGAGGGCTCTTCAGATTTATACTTTAGTTGGAATTTGTTTGTAAGTTGTATAAGCACCCCAGCAACAAGTAAAATCTACAACTGGAGCAGTCCGCTCTTCAATTTCCTTCTCTTCTTTAACCGGAGGATCTTCCTTTACAGGGAGCTTTCCTTCATTAGCTAGCTGATAAGTAATATTTGTCATTATTTCATCAACAGCTGTAAGTCCTTGAAAAAAGACACTATTTCCAATAGTAACAGCAGTCATCAATTTGGCGATTTCTTCTTTATGAGACTTAAGACGAACTTCCGCTTCTGATGGCTCTGGAGGCATATGGATCTGCATAGATGCAACATCTACCTCTTCTTTTCCATCTTCATTAGCTTTCGGAGTCTCTACTTTCACATTAACTGTGCGTAGTTTTTCCTCATCTAATAAACGGGTAACATATTCCCCTGCAGTTTTTATAGAAGTGGCAAATGAAAGGAGTGTTTGATAATTCGTGTGAAGTGCCTCGTATTCTGCTTTTAGGCCCTCTGATCGATCATCAGCTTTTTCTGTCCCAAGTGTAAGAAGCTCAACAGAATAGAATCTTGCTTTCCCGGCCAAAAGAGATACTGTTTGACATCCATGTTCAGAGGCTTTTTCAGCATGAGTTCCCCACCATGTTTTATGAGCTTCAACAACCGCTTCTGATTCTGGATTACTTTCATATTGTATTACTGGTATTGGATCATACATACGAATTGCTTCTAGTGCCATATCTCATCTCCTATTTTTGTTAACTAATAATAAATGTCATTTTTACAAAATCTTCACATTTTTTGAAAGTAATTTCTAATTTTAAATAAACGATGTTGTGCGATTAAGGCTTCAAACAGCTGAGAAGATTGAGAACAATCTCTTCTAAAATGGCATCAAGATTTTCGATTTCTTGAAAGATTGTGTAGAGTTTTTCTGCTTCTTCCTCTTCATCCATCTCCCCTTCTTCGAAAAAAGTGTCGAGAAGTTCTCGGCTTTTTTCTGGATCGAGATGGGGAATGAGTTTTCGTTGGAAGAGTTTTTTCAAGCGGTGGTGGTACCCTTTGAAAGGGTGAAAAAGGGCCCACGAGGGATTTTTTCTGAGATCAAATAATTCATCTAAATGGGAAGGGGTAGCGATGTCAATGATCGCCTGCTCTGCCTTTTTTGATACGACAGGAACTTCTGTAATATATCTAAGATCAACATGTTCTTGAATCTTCGCCCATTCGACGGAAGCTTCTGTTCCCAAGTTGTCTATCGTTAAACCTTTGCCCATGGGGAAGAATTATACGAAAGCTCTTTGATTGTAAGCAAGATCTCCTTCTGCTATCTTTCAGAAAAGGGGGAATCAGATGCGATCGATCTTACTAACGGGCTCTTCAGGCTTTATTGGCTCGCGCCTTCGTCTCTTTTTAGAAGAAAATGGATACAACATCGTATGTTGGAACCGGAGAGAAAGAGATCCAAAAATTCTTGAAGGATTTCACGCCATCATCCATCTGGGAGGAGCTAATATTGCAGGAAAGCGCTGGAGCAACAAGAGAAAAAAAGAGCTCATCGATAGTCGGATCGAAACGACAACATTCTTTGCAAAAACAATCCCTCTTTTAAAATCCCCACCTAAAATTTTCTTATCTGCTTCTGCCATAGGATATTATGGAGATGCTAAGGATCAAATCCTTACAGAAGAGAGCCCTTCTGGAAAGGGATTTTTAGCGTCCCTTTCTAGAGAGTGGGAAGCTGCAGCCAAAGGAATCGCCTCTGACAAAACCCGCCTTGCCTACTTAAGATTTGGTGTTGTTCTAGATCCAGGGGGTGGAATGTTAAAAAAACTCCGCCCCCTCTTTCTATTAGGCTTGGGAGGGATCCTTGGAAGTGGCGAGCAGTATATGAGTTCTATCTCCCTCGATGAAGCACTCAAAGCGATTCTCTTTTGTCTGGAGACTTCTTCAATCCATGGCCCTGTGAATCTCGTTTCAAAAGAGCCGATGAGACAAAAAGATTGGGCTAAACAGTATGCTCAAAAGCTCCACCGTCCTCTCCTCATCACCTATCCAAAATGGCTCCTCCGTTTATCAGCAGGTGAGATGGCAGATGAACTTTTCTTTACGAGTCAAAGAGTCATCCCTAAAAAACTTATGGAGTCAGGTTTTAATCACTAATGACAGGATGAGCTGCTACTTTAGCGCTTTTTTGATAGGCTAAAAAAGAGAGGAGGATCAACAAAATGGAAACCCAGGTCATGGCTGAGAAGGTTTCACAAAGTGCAATGACTGACGCCTGCTGATCTACTAGAAGATTTGCAGCTGCTAGCGCAGATTGATCTTGGAGTCCCAAATCTGAGACCCCTTTTAGAAAATATTCAGTCTCTGGACTATAGGGTGTCATATTGCTTGCTAAATTGAGATGCTGGTGATCTATGCGGCGGTACCAAATTGTTGTATAGATCGATGTTCCTATTCCTCCAAAAAGAGCTCTTAAGAAATGAAAGATCCCCGTTCCCATAGGAAGTTCATGATCTGCTAACTCCGCAGTAACCAGGTTAAAAAGAGGGGTAATGAAGAATAAAATCCCTCCCCCAAGAATGAAACGGGAGAGTGCGATATGGAAAAAATCGACCTGAGGGGTAAACTGGGTCACATAATAGGAAGAAATCGCAAAAAAGAAAAATGCTGTAGAGAGGAGGGCGACTCTTCCAAACATCTTCATGAGTTTTGCAACTGTTACTCCGAAAATAATCGGTAAATAGCCCATTGGAGCTACGGCAAGTCCTGCCCAAAAGGCGTCATATCCCATGTAGGTTTGAAGCCAAAGGGGAATCAACACGACGATCCCAAAGTAAAGAGAATAGCTTAAGACTAGGATCAAACAGGCCATAGAAAAACTGCGTCGCTTGAAAAGGCTGAGATTGATGAAGGGATTGTCAGTCGTCAAGCAACGGATGACGAGGTAAAAAAGACCTAAAAAGGAGATGATCCCTAAAATCTGAATTTTCTGATCAGAAAACCAGTTCCACTGCTCTCCCTTATCAAGCAAGATTTGTAGCGCTGTAACTCCGATAGCTAAAAGGAAAAATCCCATATAATCGAGGGGCCATTTTTCGATCTTTGTTTCAAATGGAGGCAATTTAAAGGCCACGGCAAAGGCTGCAAAAATCCCAAACGGGATGTTGATAAAAAAGATCCATCCCCAATGATAGTGGATACAAATATATCCACCAACGATTGGCCCTAAGACAGGAGCGACCAAAACGATCACAGCAAAGATCGCAACAGCAAAGTTCTGCTTTTCAGGAGGGAAGATCCTCATGATGAATGTTTGCCCAAGTGGAACTAAAGGGCCTGCAACAATCCCTTGAAAAAAGCGGAAATTAACCAGCATTCCAATCGATGGGGAAATTCCACAGAGAAAAGAAAAAAGGGTAAATAGGGTGATCGACAACACCAGAAGTTTGACCGATCCCAACCTCTTGCTCATCCATCCTGTCATGGGAAGCATGATCGCATTCCCTACGGCAAAAGAGGTGATGACGTAAGTTCCTTGATCTGCACTCACTGCAAGGTCTCCTGCAATGTAGGGAATTGCTACGTTTGCAATCGAATAATCTAATACAAACAAGAATGCAGCAAGGCAGATGCCAACAAAAGCGACAAAAAGGGAGAGGCCTGATAACAGGACTTTGGAATTACTCTTCGTTTCCATCGATAGGGAATATCGTGTTTTCTTCTATGATCTTTTGAATCAACGCTTCTGCCCCTTTCTCTTGATCTTGAAATACAGTTGTTTGATAAAGTGGTCCTACGCCAGAGGCTTCTGGAACTCTTGAACCTTCCTGATTTTTCAGATCGACTTTAGCGGTCATAGAAAGGCCTATTCTTAAAGGGTATTCAAGGATTTGCAAAGGATCTAGTCTTACTCTCACAGGGATCCTTTGGACAATTTTGATCCAGTTCCCTGTTGCATTTTGTGGAGGGAGGACTGAAAACGCGGCTCCCGAACCTGCGTCGATCCCAATCACCTCTCCTTGATAGATGCAGTCCCCTTTGTAAATATCAGATACCACCTTAACCGATTGACCAAGGCGCACTTTTTTCAGTTGGGTCTCTTTGAAATTCGCTTCTACCCACATTTGATCCAGAGGGACAACGGCTAAAAGTGGGGTATCAGGAGCAACAGACTCCCCTACCTGTACCATTCTTTGGGCAACAATCCCTTTCTGAGGCGCTCTGATATTGCATCTCTCGAGTGCAACCCAACTGGTTTTAAGCTCATCAGCTGCTCTCAAAACAAGAGGATGTGTATCGATTGTTGTTCCCTTCACAGCGGTAATGGCTTTAATGAGAGCAAATTCGATCGACTCAAAATTCGATTTTGCGGCGTAAAAATTGAGTTCAGCTGTGATGTAATCTTCCATCGAGACGGCACCCGTTTCTTTCAGAGCCTCCCGATCGAGGTAGTAAACTTGCGCTTTATATAATTCAGCTCTTGCTGTTTCAAGATCTGCTGCAATCTCATAGGTCGTTTCAAACATCTGAACTACATCTCGAACAGTCTGAGCGAGAGTGTGAGCATTTTTTTCTAAAAGGAGGATGGCATCTGTTCGGTCGAGTTCGACTAAAATTTGTCCCTCTTCCACAAGTTCCATTTCATCGATGTTCACTTTTACTACGATTCCAGGGATCTGAGGGGTCAATCTCACTTGATTTCCATGAACATAGGCATCATCAGTTGAGACCACAAAGCGTGCTACGAAAAGCCAATATAAAAAGAGTAGGATGCCGATCATCAAGATGGAGGCTGTGGCCCAAATATAGATCTTTGTTTTGTTATTTTTCATGGCAAAGTGAGGCATCATCAGCTGTTAAATAGCCCCCTCCTAATACACGGATCAAGTTAATTTCTGCAAGATAATGACTTCTTTGTAGATCGACAAGGCTCACCATCTCCTTGAGGTGGTGGGTTTTTGTCGTCAAGTAACTTGCAAAAGGATCGATTCCAACATCTACTCTGAGAGCTGTGAGCTGCATATCTTGCTCTGTAAGGCTCGATTTCAAGGTTTGTTCTTCAATTCTATTAGCCACACTGCGGTAAACAGAGACCTGGTCTGCTACTTGCTGTACGGCAGTCAACACTAAATCGTTGTATTCCTGAATCATCTGTTGATAAGTCGCAATTTTCGCCTTCAAGTTTGCAGTCAATTTCCCTGCAGTAAAGATCGGAAGTTGAAATGAAGGGAGTAAAAAGCCTACAAGAGAATTTCTTGTGAAAAGCTCACTATATTGGAAACTAAAGAAACCTCCCCCTGCTCCCAAATTGATATTAGGGAGAAACTCTGTTTTTGCGACTCCTACATTTTTTCCAGCAGATCTAACCTGCCAAATCTTTGCCATGATATCGGGGCGTCTTCCTAAAAGGTCGCTACCGATGAATTCAGGGATGACGGCTGGATGCATATTAGGCTGCCAGTTTTTAGAAACGATGAAATTCTCATCTACAGATTGCCCCATGAGTTTTTGAAGAGCATGTTTCTTTAAGGAGATCTCCTCTCTTACAGCGATAAGCCCTTTTTCCACCTCTGTTACCGCTTCTTGATTAGCATTGGTCATGATGAGGTTATTCAGTCCCCCGTCGAGCTTGAAGCAGGAGAGTTCAAAGAGCTGTTTTTGCGCTTCGATCCACTCTAGGTAGAGATCTTCTTTTTTCATAGAGGCTTGGAGGTCAAAATAGAGTTCAGCAATCAATACGCTCAGCATCAGCTTCGATTGAGCGTATAAAGCCTCTTGGGTTTTCATATTCCCAACAGCTGCTTCAAAAAGCTTGCGATTCTTTCCCCAGAAGTCAAATTCGTAATTGAGACCTAAAAAAACGGTAAGTGGGTGGATATTGCCCGATAGAAGCGAAGAAGCGCCACTTCCTGAATCTTTTCCCAAGTAGGCCCATAAAAGGTCTGCATCGAGGCCAAGCATAGGAAAGAGGTTCGCATAGACAACCTTTGCCTGTTCTCTGAGCTGTTCTACTTGTTGCTTTGCTGCAAGAAAGCCTGGGTTGTAACTCAAGGCTTGTTGAATCATTCCATTCAAGGTTTCATCTTGAAATTGCTCCCACCAAAGTTCATTCGGCCAGGATCCTTTTTCAAAAAGAGGGTTACTTAATGCTTCTTCAACTGTTGAAACAAGGGAAATTTCACAGAAAGGGGCCGCTCCCTGATCTTTGGGAGTACAGCCAAAAAATCCGCACAAAAGCAGAAGGGGTATTTTTCTCATACCCCTTCCATACGAAAAAAAAGCTTTTTCTAAAAGAAAATAAGATTACTCGTTATCTTCTTCACTAGAATCTTCATCGTGGCAGCAGCAGCTTTCGCATGCATCATCTGCAGTTTCTTCCACCATGACGACTTCGTCTTGTGGCTCTTTTGTCTCTTCTTCATCAGCAAATGCAGGAACTGCACCAACCATTAGTGTAAATGCCAAAAGTCCAAAAGAAAATTTCTTGCTATTCATAAGCCCTCCTTTTCGTTGCGGGTAGGCGCAGATTGTAAAAAAAAATGGAAAAAATGCCAAGAGGGATTTTCTTTTTCAAAAATCCTTTTCTCCTCTATGCTAAGAACATGAATCTAGAAGAACTAAAAGAGACCCTCTCTGAGGACCTCATCCAAGCGAATGTCGTCATCGTAGACGTAAGAACTCACGAAGAAAGAGCCCTTTCCTCGATAAAAAATACTATTCATATCCCCCTAAACGAAATCCTGCTAGCCAAGGACTCTTTAGAAAAATATAGTAAAATTATTTTCCTCTGCGCCCACGGACGAAGAGCTCAAATGGCGATGGCTGCCTATGAGAGCCTCGGGGTTACAAATGTAGACTTTGTCGATGGGGCTATTGAAGATTGGGCAGCTTATCAGCTCCCACTCGAAACATCTAAAGTTTCCATCTCGAGCTGAAGCTCATCATTTCGACCCTTCTTTTCGATCGCGATTTCAATCAATCGATCGATGAGAGTGGGGTAAGGAATGCCTGAAAGCTCCCAAAGTTTGGGATAGAGGCTAATAGAGGTAAATCCTGGAATAGTATTGATTTCATTCACATAGAGCTTGTTATCCCGATCGAGAAAAAAATCGACCCTCGCCATGGAATCGGTGCAAAGAACCTTGAATGCCTTGACGGCCATCTCTTGAAGCTCTTTTGTCAAGCTCTCTGAAAGAGGCGCTGGGAGGATGAACTCTGCCCCCTCGGGATCAATATACTTGGCGTGGTAGGAGTAGATTCCCCCTTTCGGGATGAGCTCTCCTGGAAGGGATGCTACAGGATGATCGAGCCCTAAAACGGAGCACTCGAGCTCCCTAATTTCAAGCCTTGTCTCCAAGATAATCTTGTGGTCGTAGCGAAAAGCGCACTCGATCGCCTCATCGAAATCTTCTCTTCCCTTTACGAGGGATACACCGAGAGATGAGCCCATATTAGCAGGCTTTACGAAGAACTGAGGGCCGAGCTTTGATGCAATCTCATCGTATGAGAGAGTCTCCCCTCTTTTAGCTGTCAAAAATTTTGCTGTAGGAATGCCTGCATGCTCAAAGAGACGCTTCATGACATCTTTGTCCATGCCGACAGCTGAGCCGAGCACACCAGCTCCCACATAAGGGATGCCAGCGACTTGGAAGAAGCCTTGCATCGAACCATCTTCCCCAAATGGGCCATGAAAAACAGGAAAGACGACATCGAGTCCTCGAAGGAAGCGACCTACCGCTTCGAAAAAATCGACCCTCTCAAGTCCATCATAGAGGTTTGAAGAGTCGAGATCATTTTGTCTCATTCTCTCTTCAGGAACTTCATACCAAAATCCCTCAAGATCGACTGCAATGGGGAAAATATCATATTTAGAGCGGTCCAGCGCTTGGTAGATCGATCTCGCAGAGATAATCGACACTTCATATTCTGCGGAGCGGCCACCAAAAAGGAGTCCCAATTTTTTCTTAGTAATCATTCCCCCATAGTCGCAAAATCATCAATAGACAACAAGATTTTTTTATGGTATCCTTTTCGTTCTTATGTTTTTATCAATTGAAGAAACAGCAAAATCCCTAACTGACGGAAATGTTGTTGCTGTACCAACAGATACTGTTTATGGACTTGCTGCATCATATAATCATATTGATGCTATCGAAGCCCTTTATGAATTAAAAGGGCGTCCTACCACCTCCCCATTCATCATCTTACTTGCCGATATTGAAAAGCTTGAAACCTACGTCCATTCTATCCCCTCTGCCGCTTACCCCTTAATAAAAGAATTTTGGCCAGGTGCCCTCACCCTAATCTTTGAGGCAAACCAGGAGCTCATCTTGCCAAAATTGCGAGCAGGAAACCCTACTGTGGGGATTAGAATCCCTCATCATGAAACACTTAGAGCCCTTATTAGAAAAACAGGCCCTTTAGCAGTTACCTCAGCTAACAAATCGGGCCAGCCTTCCGCTATTAAAACCTCAGATATCGTCGATTACTTTGGTGAGGAGTTTCCAATTCTCTCCTCGTCTGAGCTTCCTCAAGGAACGGAGTCCACCATTATCGGATTCAAGGAGAATGGGTTACAGATTTTTCGCGAAGGACTCATAAAAAAAAATAAAATATTTCTTCACACATCAATAGCCATTGATTAATATCCGAAAAAAGAGGAGCTACCCATGCCAACGCAAAAAGTGAAAAAAGGGGACAAAGTTACTGTCCATTACACAGGAAAATTCGACGACAATAATCAAGTCTTTGATTCTTCAAAAGATCGAGAGCCTCTCCAATTTACCGTAGGAGATGGCCAAATCATTACAGGAGTAGAGCAAGCCGTTATTGGGATGAGCCCTGGTGATCTAAAAACTGTAAAACTTAAACCATCAGATGCTTATGGTGACAGAAGGGAAGATCTTATCTCTACTATCGAAAAGAAATACCTCAATCCTGAAATGAAGCCAGAACCAGGCCAACAGTGGCTTATTGGGGATTCTCAAGACCCAACGATTGTCACCATTGTGGGAGTCGATGAAGAAAATATCACCCTAGATGCTAATCACCCTCTAGCAGGTAAGGCCCTTGTGTTTGACTTAGAGCTCGTCTCTATTTCTTAACCTTCGGTGGATAGAGTTCTTCACAGTTATTGAAAAATGCCTTGTGAGAAACTTCGTGTACTTTTTGATTAATAGGTCGATAGGTCTGGGTAGAGGAATCTTCTCTTCCCGGATCACGGCTACAAATGACGAAATAGACATAATCACCATCTTTTCCATTCACCGCCCCTACGACAATCACCTGAATAGGCTTTGAAGATTCAACCTTACTACCACCAAAATAGCGAGTCCAAAACGATTTCTCTTCCTGTCGAGGTGTTAACATATAAGATGTAGCTGCCACGAGAGGCCCTAAAAACTGCAGCTCTTCTATCAGAGTATTTATCGTGCTAAAATCTCTATACCTCGTCGATTTATTCTGATTTACAGTAACCATTTCAGGAATTTCATATCTAACACTCGTTCCAGAAAGCCCTACCCTGATGTATGTTGAACTCATAAAATCACTCCAAAATCGAAAAAATTATATTATATCGATAAATTTGTTACAATTGATATGCTATCTCGCATGATTGTTCTTGGCATCGAATCTACTTGCGATGAAACAGCAGCAGCTGTTGTCAAAGATGGGAAAGAGATCCTTTCCCACGTCGTCGCATCTCAAACGAATCTCCACAAACGGTTCGGAGGGGTCTTCCCCGAGCTTGCTTCGCGTCAACATGTGGACATCATTTTACCGATCATTGAACAAGCACTCCAGGAAGCAAATGTAAAAATTGATTTGATTGCCGTTGCAAAAGAGCCTGGTTTAATGGGAGCCCTCCTTGTAGGGATCAATACCGCAAAGACCCTCTCTTGGAGCTGGGGTATCCCTTTTGTGGGTGTCAATCACATTGAGGCCCACCTCTATGCTGCCATGATGGAAACCACCACTGAATTCCCCGCCATCGGCGTAGTCCTATCTGGTGGACATACTTCTGTGTTTAAAATCCACGCCCTTGGTAATTACGAACTTCTCAGCCAAACAGTAGATGATGCGATCGGAGAGGCCTTTGACAAAGTAGCCCGCCTTCTCAACCTCCCCTACCCAGGAGGCCCTGAAATTGAAAAGCTAGCAAAAAACGGCAACCCTCGCCACTTTCCCCTCACCGCAGGCCATGTCAAAAAACTCCCCTTTCACTTCTCCTTCAGCGGAATCAAAACAAAAGTGCGCTACCTCGTAGAGCAAAAAGGGGTAATGACAGATGAGGAAAAAGCTGACCTAGCAGCCTCCTTTCAAGAGACCGTCTTCAAAGATGTCATCGAAAAAACACTCGCCATCGCCAGAGCCCACGGCTGTAAAAATATTTTCCTCGGAGGGGGCGTCACAAACAGCCAGGCCCTCAGACAGATGTTTGCAGCAAAAAAACCTCCCGGCGTTGAAATCTCCTTCCCCACATACCTCCTCAGCCTAGATAACGCAGTCATGATTGCCGGCCTTGGCTTTCACATGTTCCACAAAAACGGCCCCGACTCACTCGATCTCACCGCCCTCCCCCGAACACACTAATCGAGAAAGCCCAGCTAAATCTCCTTAGGCAACCCACCTTCCCCCATGACTATTTTCCGAGCTTCGCTGTAAGGCTCTTGAAACACGGTTTTTCTTTGCATAGTTATTGGATTATATGCGTCATAAAATAAGACATCATCCTTTCCAACAATGACATTCTGAATACTGCCATCAGTGTGCTCCTTACCATTCTTTTGGCAAAAACTCAAAGAAATATCTGCTCTCAGAGGCGAAAATGGATATTCTCGTAAATAAGGAATGAGTTCCTCACTTTGATTGACCCTCTCTGCTAATCGACTCATCAGAGTCACCAGCAACCGCCTTGCCTCCTCCCTTCCTACTTTCCTTTCTATAGTAATTTGAAGTCCGATTGTTTCAACATCAAGTGGCATTCTGGCGCCCACTCCATAAATGACTGCACCAAATTCCTTAGCTATTTCCTTGCCAAAACTTGCAATTACCCTATTCACTAACCTTTCATCCTCTTGGATTTTAGGTCGCCCCCTCTGCCCTGGAGGTGGTGGCGGGTCCTTCATCAACACCCCATTCTTATAATCGGCAGAAATAACTTGCAGATTATCATCATTCCAACTTTCTAATGGACCATTAGCCATCCCATTTTCATATTTAATTACAAAGCATAGCCTCCCTGAAAGGTGATTTCTTTTTTGTTTTCCTTCAAATTTACCTGCCGAATCAAATCTAAGAATACGAGCTTCTTTATACTTAGCCATCGATTCTGTTCGAAAAAAAGTAATATGTGTGCCTTGCTTTATTCCTTCGTTAAAGTGCCCTTTAAACGCATCTACCCCGTTATCGTACCAAGCATGCAAATGCCCATGCGCTCTCTTGTTCTTATAAGGGAGTTTTGCCTTCATATTTCCATTTTCCCAGTATTCCACAAACTCTCCTGAAGGATTCTTCTCGATCGCAGCATTGATTCTTTCGATAAAATCCTTCCCAAAATACTCATCGATCAGCCCTTCAGTCATCTCTTGCACAACGTGAGGAAGATCAGTCACTCCATATTTGATGCCCAGGATTCTTTCTTCCCACTCCGGGGTAATCTCTTTGGGACTATCTACTGTTATGGGCATAAATCCTAACCATAAACTACCTAGAATTGTCCACATATGCACCTATTTGGTTTACTTTCTAGGGCCTGCAAAGCCTTGTTGTTTGACGATGAGCAAGGCTTCTTCGTATGGTTCTTCAAAAACTGTTTCTCTTATTTTTGTCTCTGGATTTTTTGCTATGTAGCTAATCTTTCCTGGCGGGCTATCCAACACGTGGCACATACCTCCATCCATATATTCATCACCATTACGGCTAAAAAAGACCAGACGAATCCTGGCCCAAGTAGTAGATAACGGATAGTCTCTCAAATAGGGTCTTAATTTCTCATTCTGATTGATCCTCTCAGCCAATCGCTCTTT
Organism: uncultured bacterium; assembly: GCA_964655475.1. Lineage (GTDB taxonomy): Bacteria > Chlamydiota > Chlamydiia > Chlamydiales > VGMA01 > VGMA01. The sequence goes on along the minus strand of CAZZMO010000005.1, from coordinate 40,098 downwards.
AAGAGTAACCATCAACCTTCTAGCCTCTTCAACATTCATGCTGTCCATAGAAGCAAAATCAACAGAGATGGACTCAACGTCAAAAGGCATCGATCCTCCAGATCCCATTGCCCTGATCTTAAATTCCTTTTCGATCTCATTTTCAAAGTTAGCAACCAGCTCATCGACTAACTTGATATCTTCTCGCTCTTTTGGCCGTCCTCTTTTCCCCGGCGGCGGTGGTGGATTCTTCTTCAACTTACCATTTTTATAATCCGCAGACATGATCTCCTGACCACTGTCTTGCCAACTTTTTAAAGGACCGTTAGCCTTTCCATTTTCGTAACTAATTACTAAATATAGTCTTCCATTAGGATGTTCTCTAGTTTGCTTCCCTGTTAAGTGACCCATAGAGTTATACCTCAAGAGTCGGGCCAATTTTACTTTGTATTTAGGTTCTATTCGGTAAAAAGTAATATGCGTTCCCTGTTTTATCCCTTCCTTAAAATACCCCTTAAACGCATCTACACCGTTGTCAAACCAAGCATGCAAATGCCCATGAGCTTTCCGATCCTTGTAAGGAAATTTTGCTTTAATATTTCCATTCTCCCAATATTCTACGAACTCTCCTGAAGGATTCTTCTCTATTGCTGTATTAATTCTTTCGATGAAATCCTTCCCAAAATACTCATCGATCAGCCCTGTGGTCATCTCTTGCACGGCATGAGAAAGATCCGTCACACCGTATTTGATGCCCAAAACTCTTGCTTCCCACTCAGGGGTAATTTCTTGGGGACTATCTATCGTAATAGGCATAAATCCTAACCATAAACTACCTAGTACTTCCCACATAAAACCCCTTTTCTTTTTGATAATTTTCTATAATGTTTTTTAGGGCACTTTGATACGTTTTGCCCATGATGCTGTGTTCTGCGATACCACCGAATCTTTCGACCCAACTTGTTTCTGGCTTTACCCATACTACATCATATTTCTCATTTGGTATAAGGGCAAACTGCCCAGTAATGAAGTCTTTTTCCGAATACGTACTCTTGGGATTACGACCATACATTCTAGGGATGCGCTGAGCAGGAGCTATGCCTTCACAGTAGAAGTATTTCTGCATTTTTCCTTGATTTTCATCTGAGTGGTTTTCGAAGCTGCGGTTGTAGATGACGCCGCCTTCGCTGTGGGCAATATGGAGGGCGAAGGCAGTGGGGGCGTGGGTTTCGAGAAGATCGAGGAGGGTAGCGTGGAATTTGGTAAGATTGCGGCTACTGGTGCTTTGAAAGCCACACCTTTCGCGGAAGCATCTGTAGATATCACCAAGGAGTGTCGTGGTAGGGTTGTAGATGCTAATGAGGAGGGTTCCTTGAGGGAGGATGTGCGCGAGATAGTGAGTGGCTCGGAGCCATTCTTTACGGGAGGTGTTGATTCCATTTTCATATGTAACAAGGTCTATTTGGCCATCTGCGCCTTGGAGGAAGTCACCGAGGCGGTCGAAGAGGTTGAAGGTGCCAGTGGCCATTTCTTCGGGGCTGAAGGTGAAGGTGTAAGGCCTAGAGCAGATGACGGCAATGTCGACTGAGGTACCGGAGAGGTCGGCGGTGCCGGTCCACTTGACGGGTGAGGGATAGGGTTTATAGGTTGGGGGGTAGGGGTTGCAGGGGAGTTTGGGTTCGCAGCCGGGTATGGGGTAGCGCATTTCGGAGTCGAGACCGAAGAGGTCGAGGCGGTTGATGGGGCTGTTGAGGGTGAAGGCGTAGAGGTTGGGGCCGTCGATGTAGCCGGCGGGGTCGGGGGTGATGAAGCGTTTGAGGGAGGGATCGTAAAAACGGAGGCCAAAGAAGATGAGAGGGCCGTCGTGTCTTTTGGAGGAGAAGCGCCAGGGGGATAGATGGTCAAGGGGCTCTTCTTGACCGAAGGCTGTGTGGTCGTAGGATTCGATGATGTTGGAGTTCATATCGAGGAGGGCGATGATGCTCCCTTGGAGGTCGTGGAGTGGGATGTAGGGCTCTTGATCGAGCTCGATCAAGATGGCTGCACCGATCTCCCCTTTGATACCAAGTCCAAGGATTCGGAGCTGATCGATGACTCCTCTTCGATCGATCCTACCGATTTCGAAATCTTGGTTGTAGAGGTAATAGTCTTGATCTTTTTTGATGAGACGTGAGAAGGGATCGTAGGTATATCTCGTGATTTTGCCATCTTTATGGTGGATCTCTTTGAGACGGTTCAAAGGATCATAGATGTACTCTTTGTCATCTCTTTGGATGAGGTTGCCGTTTGCATCGTATTGGAAGCTTTCAGAGCCAGAGAGGATGATTTGGTTGAGGTCGTTGATGACGGAGTCTTTGGGGTTTCCAAGGGAGTCAAAGAGGTATTGGGTTTCATTTTCTTTAGTGAGTTGTCTTAGGGAATCGTAGTGATATTCTTTATTGCCAAGGAGGGAATTTTTATCTTTATTGATCAGTCCTAGAGAATCGTATGAGAGCGAGATAGTGTGATATGGGGAACTCATCTGGTAGGGTCTTTCGAGAAGGTCTCTTTTGGTATGGATGGTGCCAAGGGATCCTAGCTCTTCTTCTTCGATGTGTTGATTGGGATCAAATTTCTTGTAGCGGTGCTGGTAGGTGAGGTCGCCTCGTTGGGTGAAACGGGAGACGCTTTTCATTGAGCTCCCCTCGTAGCTGTATCCTATGGAGGTGTGGTCAGGGAGTGTGATGCGGGTGACTCTGCCGTAGTTGTCCCGATCCCAGGTGATGATGTGTCCAAAGAGGCCCGTTTCTGTTTCGAGCTCACCAAATTTGTTGTAGGTGCGCTCTACTGATTTTTGGAGGAGAAGGTCTTCTACTTTTCTGAGGTTGAGATGGTCATAGTGGTATTCGTACCAAAGTTCTCCGTCGGAGCTTCTTAGTTCTATCATGCGATCGAGATCGTCATAGTGTCGATAGAGGATGGTGCCATTGGGTGAGGTTTTGGCGATGAGGCGCCCTTTGATGTCATAATCATAGGAGGTGGTTTTACCGAGGGGCTCTTCTTCTTTGATGAGGCGCCCCATGATGTCCCTTGTAAGGGTTGTAGTCTTTCCTTCTGAGGTGCGGGTAATCAGCTCTCCCATTTCGTCGTAGGTGAAAAGTTCTTTGAGGAGGAGGTCTCCAGAGGGAGATTCTTTTCTTTTTTCGGTGACTCGAGACATGGAGTCGAGGATTTCGATGGTGCGGCTGCCTTGGGGATCGGTGATGGTGGTTTTGTAATCATCATAGGTAAAGCGGGTTTCATGACCGAGGGGATCGATGTGGCAGATGATTTTTCTCTCTTCGTTGTAGTGGAAGTGATCTTCTGCATCTCCTTTAATGGCTTTAATTTTGAGGCGATCGTCGTTGTAGAGATACTTAGTCCTGTGAAAGCCATTTTGATTGGTTTCGACAATTTTCCCCTCCACATCATGAACTTCTTCTTGGTAGAGATCTCCCTCTTGAACTTTCTCTAAAAACCCAAATCGATCGTAGTGGAAGGTTTTGCATCTCCCCTCGGCCTGCTCTCGAATCTTACGTCCATATTGGTCATAATCGTAGGTGATGAGGAGATCGTTTTTGTAGCTCTTGAGGAGGAGCCCTTCGTAGGTCCACTCTTCTCTGATACCTCCTTGGGTTTTGGAGAGAAGACGATGGAGTGGATCGTAGGTATAGGTGGTCTTTGTACCATCTGGATGGGTCGTCTCTAGAAGTTCTCCACTGAGGTTGTAGTGGTGGATGATCTCGCTGCCATCCGCTCTGGTGATGTGGTAGGGCTTTCTTAGGATGGTGTATTCTGTTCGGGTCTCTCCGCCGTTGGGAGCTTTTTCTAGAGAGATGTTTCCTTGGATGTCGTATTCATATTCGATGTGGTGGCCATCGGGAAGGGTTTTTCTCAGGATGCGGTTAAACTCATCGTAGGTGAAGTGGGTGGTATCTTTTTTATAGTCTACTTCTTGAACAACTCTGCCGTAGGGGTCGTAATGTAGGGAGCTTTCTTTGCCACATTGTTTATAGCGGATGGGGCGGTCAGCGGTGTCGTAGGTGATTTCTTTTCGGGGGGATCCGATTTCATGAACGTGGGTGAGATTTCCCCAGATGTCATGGCAGTAAACGCTTTTCCCTCCTAAGGGAAGGCTTTTGCTGTAGATTCTGCCGAGATCGTCATAGATGGTTTCTACAGAATAGCCGTTCGACTCCTCTTGAATGACCCTTAGGGCTTTATCGTAGGTATAGTGGGTCTTTTTAAGGCCGTTGTCATGCTCTACGATGACTCCTTTTTGGGAATCTCTTTTATAGTGATCTGTTACTTCATGCTTGCCATCGAAGACTTTCTTTTCGATGAGGAGGCGGTCGTTATCGTAGTGGTAGCGCTCTTCGAAGATCCACTCGCCATCTGCATAAATGGTTTTGGAGGTGGGAAGGTCGGTATCTCTTAGGTAGGTATAGCAGCAGGAGTAGCCGCTTTCATCTCTTTCTTCGATGAGGAGGTGTTTTTGGTTGTAGGTGTAGGATCTGATCTTTTCATCATCTGAGGATTCTCCACGGAGATTGCCTCGGATGATCTCTTTGGTGACGTTGCCATAATGGTCATATTCTGAAGAGGTGGAAAAGACTAACTCTCCATCTGGGTAGTGGAGGGATCTGGAGGTGAGTCTTCCTTTGTCCCAGAGGAATCTCTCTATGGAATAGAGGTCTTGATGCTGATCAAAATGTTCGATCTCTCTGATGAGCCCTTCTTTATGATGATAGCGGGTTAAAGTGCCTTGAGGGCTCAAGACATCGGTAAAATCTTTTTCATAGGTGAAGTGAGCGACGGGGATTTTCTCTTTGTAAACGGCTTTTGCTTTGTAAATGTGGGCTGGAAGGTTTGGGGAATAGAGCTCTTTTTTTGTTGGAAAGTAGTAGTGAAACTCGAGTGGGGGGCGCCCTTCTTCTTTGATACGTTCTAAATAAGGGGGCTCGGAGCTATCGTTATAGTGGGCATAGGAGAGCTTTTGCGTAGGGCCGAACCGTTTTTCGAGCCGATCTTTATAGTAGTAGTAGACCTGTCTATCGCTTGTGGTTACTTGAAGGCCTCCATAATATTCTTCTATCTTGATCCAGCTGTAGGTTTTGGTTTCATCGGGGTTCATCTTTGAGATGAAGACTTGTTTCTTGTCATCGAAGTATTGATAGAGGGTCTTTTGTCCTGAGGGGGAGATCTCTTTTTGAAGGCGATAAATGCGATCATATCTTGTAAACTGCCAGGATAAACGATCGGCAGCCTTATCGCGCCAGGTCTTCTTGCTCCCCTGATAGATCCTTTGACCTCCATCGGCGAGATACAAAATGGCTTCTCCCTTTTTGTAGTCGACGTAGAGCTTGTTGTTAGAGGGATCGTCTCGATAGTTTCGAACGATGACATTCTGCTCTCGAATGGGTGTGAGAACAAAGGGATGCTTTCGGCTGTAGTTTCCCTGATAGCGAACCGGGTGGCCTGAGGGTTCATTCAAAAGGGCGTTAAAGATCTTTTCATCGGGGCAAAAAAGAAGAGACATGTGGGGCAATATCTCCCACCCCGTGCCGAGTGGTATCGATACGGGTGATCTAAAACTCAAGTAGCTATTGACATACGTTCTTGAGAGAGAAATAGGAACGGCGCCATTGACTACTTGGTCGTCGTAGAGAAGCCTAACTTTACCTGAAATGACATTGACATGGTGTACTTCACTTGGGTCATCTCCCGCCTGAAAGGGGTCGACAAAAGCGCACCAAATAAAGAGCGGCACAAAAAATGCCGACCTGATGATTAAACAAAAAAGTTCTCTCATCGACGTATATTAAATCTTTGAGATTTATTTATGCAATCTAAACATTATATGAATTGTTTGAGGATCGCTTTATCCTGAGGGCTTGAAAGGATAGGACTAGCGGCAAAAAATAATATCAAGTACTTGTTTTTTTCCAGAAGAATCCTTATCATCTTCCTCAAAGATTTAAAAAAGGAATTTTTTTTATGGCTAAAAAGAAAAAAGCACGTGCTATGATCAAGCTGAAGAGTCAAGAAAGCTCTTACATGTACACAACATACAAGAACCACACAAACACTAACGAGCGTCTCGAACTCCAAAAATATGATCCTACGCTCCGCCGCCATGTAGCTTTTAAAGAAGCAAAGTAACCTGAATTTGGCATATCGGGTTCCTATTCCGGTGTTGTTTAGAGTGATCAAAAAACGTCGAAACGGGAACCCGCAACTCAGGTAACGAGTGGATGTTTGAATTTTCAATTATAAAAAAATACCTCGTACCAAGAAGGAAACAGCTCTCTGTTTCCCTGATCGCCCTCATGTCGATCTTGGTGATTTCCTTAGTTGTATGGCTCTTACTCCTCTTTTTTTCCATTACAGAAGGGATTGAGAAGAACTGGCTCGGGCGCCTCACCGCTTTGAATGCACCCATCAGAATCGTCCCTACAGATGCCTATTACCGCTCTTACTACTATAAAATCGATACGATTTCCCAAAACTCGAACTACTCACCGAAGACGATCCACGAGAAAAGACTTGCCCTATCTTCTGACCCCTATGATCCAACACTCGATGAAACGATCCCATCCTACTGGCCTCTACCCGTCATTGACCAATCCCAGGTCATGGTAGATCCTGTGAAAAGGGCATTTGGCGTTTTCGAAGAACTCTCATTATCAGCAAGCGACTACGAGATCTCAGGAGCGATGTTGAAGCTGAACCTCATCCGCCCTTCTGTCCTCGGAGATGAAGAGCAGAGCTTTCTCACTCAAGTCTCCTATGTTTCGACCTTTCCTAGTGAGGAAAAGCAAGTTCAAAAACTCTTTTCTCCCCCCTCTACTGATGACGTAAATCACCTCCTCTTCATCCATAAGGAAGAGTTTTTCCCTATTTTATCGAATGTAAACCTAAAGAGTATCAGAACCTCTCCTCTTTGGACACTCCCCATCAACTTGATCCCCGATGGCGCTACATTTCAAGGAGCGCTCCTTCCCTCAGGAATTCTCCTAGGGAGTGGAGGCCCTCACAAATTCACGAAAAAAGATCTCGAAGAGAAACGCCTTCCGATTCGAGTCCAAACACCTTTGATGTGGAAAGCATCGATCGATCCCAGCTCACTTGCAAAAGCAAAAGAGCTTCGAAATGTCATGCTTATCGCCTCTACCGAATTGCAAGGTGTCCATCTACAAGGGATGATCCCCTGGGAAGAGATCGAAATTGTCTCTTCCGATGTCTACTTCCTTTTTGCAAAAGAGCCTGTCATCTCCCCTCCTTGGATGCACATGGTTGATGGAAGGACATGCCTTCCCCACTCTCACGGAGTGATCGTCCCTAAGAATTTTAGAGATAATGGGGTCAAGATTGGAGATGAAGGAGCCCTTTCTTACGGCTCTTTTGCGACAACGGCCCTCCAGGAGCAGACCATCTCTGTTGAAGTCGCTGGATTTTACGATCCAGGTCTTATGATTGTAGGAGCAAGGCCTATCTTCACAGAAGATGACATTGTACAAACGATTCGAGCCGCATCTCCCTCTGTTGCGATCGACCCCCTCCTTTCAAATGGAATCCAGATCTGGTTTGACGATCTAAGCCAAACTAAAGAGATCGCATCGCTAATAAAAGCCCGCTTTGAAGAGAAAGAGATTAGCCCTTATTGGCAGATCAACACCTTTTACGACTATGATTTTGCAAAAGACCTTTTGAAACAGTTTAGAAGTGACCGCTACCTCTTTACCCTGATCGGACTCATCATTTTGATCGTGGCCTGCACAAACATCATCTCACTTCTTCTCCTCCTCGTTCACAGCAAGAAAAAGGAGATCGGAATCTTACAAGTTCTCGGCGCTAAAAAACGGCATATTGCACTGATTTTCGGATTAGCTGGCGCTTTCCTTGGAACGATCAGTGGTGTGATTGGAACTGTCCTTGGACTCATCACCTTGCAGCATCTCGACGCTCTCATCCAGCTTCTCAGCTTCTTGCAAGGGCAAGATGCTTTTAATACCGCCTTCTACGGCTCCTCTTTGCCAAACAGTGTCAGCCCAAGAGCGATCCTTTTCATCTTATTGACAACACCTGTTATCTCTTTATTAGCAGGGCTCATCCCAGCGATCAAGGCATGCCAGTTTTCCCCTATTGAAACGTTGAGGTCTGAATGATTAAAGTTCGCTCCATTAAAAAGACCTTCCTCTACCCAGCTGAAATCGAAATCCTTTCAAATGTGACTTTTGATGTGAAAGAGGGGGAAATTTTAGCGATCGTTGGCCCTTCTGGATCTGGGAAAAGCACTCTACTCAACATCATTGGATCGCTCGAAGCACCAACTGCTGGAGAGGTCCTTCTTCATGAGCAAAATATTCAAGAGATCTCCCCTCCCCTTTACAGGCAGAAGCATGTGGGATTCATTTTTCAATCGTTTTATCTTTTAGAAGATTCAACCAGCTTGGAAAACCTACTCCTCCCTGCGTCGATCGCGAGGGAATCGATCAAGAAAGGCTCTTCTGCCTATGAAAGAGCTCTTGAATTATTGGGGCATGTCGATCTTCTCCATCGCAAAGATTTCCCGAGTAAATTATTATCAGGAGGAGAAAAACAGAGAATCGCTATCGCAAGAGCTCTGATGAATGACCCCTCTTTGATTTTAGCTGATGAGCCGACAGGGAATCTCGATGCAAAAAATGGAAGGATCTTGATGGATCTTCTTTTTAATACCTGCAAAAATTATGGAAAATCGATGATTTTGGTCACGCATGATCTAGAGCTTGCAAAACTGGCTGATCGAACTCTCACACTTCAAGAGGGAAAAATCGTATGATTTCCCTTCTCGAACAAAGACTCTCCCATTGGATCCCCTCCCCATCACCACTTACTAAAGCCATGGAGTACAGTTTTTTTAGCGGAGGAAAACGGCTCCGTCCCCTCTTTACTCTCCATGTAGTAGAGACCTTTGCACCAAATGAATTTCCTCTGGCTGTTGATGCTGCCCTAGCGATTGAATGCATTCACACCTATTCTCTGATTCATGATGATCTTCCCTGTATGGATGATGATGATATGAGGCGTGGTAAACCCAGTCTACATAAAGCAGTAGGAGAGAACATCGCTCTTCTTGCGGGAGATGCACTATTAACTCTTGCCTTTGAGATCATGGGATCGATGCCAAGTGCCATCATGACTCAAAAACTTGCAAAACTTGCAGGATATGATGGAATGATCAAAGGGCAATTGATTGACATCTCCCTTTCAAAAGAAGCTCTATCCAAAGAGAAAGTCTTTCATTTGTATGAACTCAAAACAGCCAATCTCTTCATGGCCGCTATAGAAATGGGAGCATTAATCTCAAAGCTCGATCCCAAAACCACAACTACTCTCACCTCGTTTGGGAAACTTTTTGGAATCTCGTTTCAAATAGCTGATGATATTGAAGACTTTACAACGGGAAAAAATGAGATAGTGGCACAAATTTTTGGCATCGAAACTCTGATTTCCTGGTATGAAGAGACAAAGCTAGAAGCAAAAAACATCCTTAAAACCCTTCCACAGCCGATCCCCTTTTTCGACGAAGTCTTCGATCTTTTAGAGAAAAAGGTAACGCTGGCATGACAAGATTTAAGTCGGTTAATACCCTTTTATTCATTGCCTACTCGACGCTCCTCAGTATATTAGCCCCTGTATATTTGCCCAATGTGATGATGGCGACTTTTGCCCCTTTTCTGACCATCCTCTACACAGAATGCTCCTACGCCACCTCCCTTTGGGCCTCTCTTTTTGTGGGACTCTTTTTTGATCTGATGTCCTCTAAAATTCCTCTTGGGTTCTACTCTCTATCATATTGCCTTACAACGACTTGCGTATATAGATACCGCCGTTTTTTCCTTTTAGATAAATGGTGGATCTTTCCCCTCTATACCGCCATCTTCTCCGCAGTAAGCTCTCTTATACAGATTCTTCTTCTCGCGATCTTCAATGCAAAAGTCCCCATCCATATGATGATGATCCTCTCCGATCTATGCATCATGCCGATGATCGATGCCTGTTTTGCCTTGTTGTTTTTTATCCTCCCTTATACCCTGTTTAAATATTTAGTAAACCCTTCGAGAATCCACTACTTGAAAGAAAGAGTGCAATCATGGAAGAGATTAATATCCCAAAGTTAAAAGAGACAGCCATCATGGCTGCCTTGGCTGCTGGAGAAGAACTGAAAAGTGGCTTCTACAAGGAAAAAGAGATCAGAGAAAAGACAGGTCATCACGATCTCGTAACAGAATATGATCGACTATCAGAAAAAACGATCCTCAAAATCCTCAAAAAGTCATTTCCAAAACATGGTTTCATTACCGAAGAATCGGGAGAACTCGGCCAAATGAAAGAGTCGATTATCTGGTGTATCGATCCTCTCGATGGGACGTGGAATTTTGCCCACAATATCCCCACTTTCTCCATCAGCATAGCAGCTCTTTATCATAGTGAGCCAATCGTAGGGGTTATTTATCAACCCCTCCTTTCTGAGCTTTTTATTGCGGAAAAAGGGAAGGGATCATTTCTCAACGGAAATCCCATCAAAGTAAGCAGTGTAGAACTTCTTGAAAGATCAGGTCTCTCGTTTGGTCTTTCTCTTCACAGCAAAGCAGATGGTCTTTGGATCGTCGACAGGATCCGCGATCTTACAAAAGAGCACGTCATGATCAGACGCTCTGGCTCTGCAGCGCTCGATCTTGCCTATGTCGCATCAGGAAGACTCGATGGTTATTTCGAACCAGCTCTTTCGAACTGGGATTTTGCAGCAGGGGCCCTCCTTCTCAAAGAAGCGGGAGGAATCATCACCACTTTGCCTGGAGAGGAGTTGAATTTTAGAAAGAAACAGTCTATACTAGGCTGCAACCCTTATATCCATAAAATATTACTCAACTTTTTCGACACAAATGATGACCACGATTGACGGCAAACAAGTAGCAGAAAAGATTTTTCTCGATCTCAAAGAGACTATAGAAAAACAGCAGCTTAGACCAGGCCTTGTCTTTATTTTAGTAGGACAACACGCCCCCTCTGAAGCATACGTCAAGATGAAGAAGAAAAAGTGTGAAGAGATCGGGATCATCTCAACGATTCTACGACTTCCTGAGGAAATCGAAGAGAAAGAGCTCCTTCAAGAGATTGAAAAATGCAATCAAGATCCAGCAGTTCATGGAATTATTGTTCAAGAGCCTTTACCACGCCACATCAATCCTGAGCACGTCCACTTAGCCCTCTCTTACCAAAAAGATGTCGATGGATTTCACCCCATCAATGTAGGAAAGCTCCTCATGGGAGATCCTACAGGCTTTCCCTCTTGCACCCCTTTTGGAATCATTAAACTCTTAGAAGCCTACAACATCCAAACGCAAGGGAAGCACGTCGTCATTATTGGCCGGAGCAATATCGTAGGAAAGCCCCTTGCTGCGCTCCTCTTGCAAAAAGGGCCTTTTGCCGATGCAACCCTGACGATTGTCCACAGTAAGACAAAAGACATTGAAGAGCATTGCAAACGGGCCGATATTCTCATCGCAGCTCTAGGCAACCCCCACTTTGTCAAAGCTTCCATGGTCAAGCCAGGAGCAAGCGTCATTGATGTAGGGATCAACAGGATTGAAGTTAATGGGAAACCCTCTATCGTAGGGGATGTTGATTTCGAAGCGGTCAAAAGTTTATGCTCATACATTACCCCTGTTCCTGGCGGAGTGGGTCCGATGACGATCGCAATGCTCCTTACCAATACGGTCAAAAGTGCAGCAAAATCTTTTTTTATAAAGCCTTGAAACTCTACGCCAGCCTTGAATTCATTTCAGTATAAAGAGCGCATCTGTTAGAGTGATGCTTATGAAAAAAAACCTTTCCAATGCTCTTTTAGAACTCTGTAAAAGTGACGATTATAAGCCGATGAGCAAAAAAGAGCTCATCAACCGCCTCTCAGTTCAAAACGAAGAGCTCCCCATATTCAACGATGTCTTACAAGAATTTGTTAAAAAAGAGGTGATCTCTTTCAAAAGAGGGCGCTACGACTGCAAAAAGCAAAAGAAGAAAAAGCAAGCGATTGTAGGCAAAATCAGCGTTCACAACAAAGGGTTTGGATTCGTTACAGTTACTGAGCCTAAAGACTTTACATCAGATATTTTCATTCCTCCCCCTTTCATTCATGGTGCGGTCGATGGAGATACTGTTGAAGTAAGAGTCATAGAAAAACGACCTCCATCATCAAAAGGTCCTGAAGGAGAAGTGGTTAAGGTTGTTAAAAGACGCCAAAACCGACTCGTAGGTACCGTTTATAAAACTTTGCCGAAAGGGAAAGCTTTAGCGTTTGTACCCCTTCTTGGAGCTTCAAAAGCAGTTGTCGTTAAAAAATCGACCCAGTGGAAATATCAAGTGGGAGATCGCCTCCTCCTCAGCGTTCAGAAATGGCCTGAAGATAAGAGAGAAGATCTCGAGTGCAAATGCCTCTCCCACCTTGGAACCATCAATGACCCTTCCATCGATCATATCGTTGCAGCCACCGAGTATGACATTCTGACAACGTTTTCAAACGATGCGAAAAAAGAGGCAAAAGCCTTTGGCAAGGTAGTCAAACACCAAGATTTTAAGAACCGTAAGGACTACACTGAACTCGAAACTTTTACAATCGATCCTAAAACGGCCAAAGACTACGATGACGCACTTTCTCTAGAGATTGACACCAAAGGGCACTACCACCTCTATGTCCACATCGCAGACGTCTCCCACTACGTACAACCAGGAAGTATGCTCGATGAAGAAGCTCTTCAAAGAGGCAACTCCACCTACTTTCCAAAGTTCTGCTTCCCTATGCTTCCCGAAGAGCTTTCCAACGAACTCTGCTCTTTAAAGGAAGGAGTACCCCGCTTAACCGTCACTGTTTATGCACATTTTGATGCTGAAGGTGAGCTCCTCGAACACCGATTTGAAAAGAGTGTGATCAAGAGTGCAAAGCGCTTTACTTATGAAGAAGCAAAAGAGGTCTTAGACCAAAAACTCCCTTCGAAGCACTATGAAACCCTAAAAAAGTTTGAAAAATTCTATCACATCTTAAAAAAGCAAAAATATCAAAGGGGCGCTGTCGACCTCTCTACTGATGAAACAGTTTTGAATATTGATAGTCAGGGGATGCCGACTGGAGTGGAAATTGTCCACTACGACATCACCCATAAGATCATCGAAGAGTGCATGTTAAAAGCAAATGAGCTCGTAGCAAGGGAGCTGAGAAAACGCCTTTCCCCCGCGATCTACCGAGTTCATGAAAAACCAGATCAAGAAAACCTATCTGAATTTTACCGTTTTGCAGGCTCTCTCCACTTCAAGCTACCTGAAGAGCCCACGATTGAAGATATCCAAAAGCTCTTTGCTGAGGCGGAAGGATCCCCTCTTCAGAAGAGATTGACGACGCAATACATCAGAAGCATGAAGCTCGCAGTTTATAGCGATGATCCCATCGGCCATTTCGGTCTTGCACTCACTGATTACACCCACTTTACTAGCCCGATTCGCCGCTATGTCGATCTCGTAGTCCATAGACAACTCTTTGATCCCTCCTATCGACCTCACGCCAAATTCATTGCTACTTCTGCGTCAGAAACTGAAAGGAAAAGCTTTAAAGCAGAGATGAGCGTTCTCAGTTTAAAAAAACTCCGTTACCTCAAAAAACTCTATCAAGAAGACCCTTTAAGGGAATATCCTGCAACCGTGACCAAGGTCAAACCTAATGGTTTTTTCTTTGATCTCGATATCATGAGCTTTGAAGGTTTTGTCCACATCTCCAGTTTACAGGAAGAATTCTTCCATTATTCTGAAGAATCTTCTACGTTTGAAGGGGAAGATACAGGGGAAAAGCTCTATGTAGGAATGCCCATCCAAATCAGAATAGAAGATGTAAATCTTATCTTTCAAGATTGTCGCTGGAAAGTTACTAAACACTAATGTTATAATACTCTAATATAATTAATTAGGAGATATTATATGGCTAGTTTATCAACTATTTCATTCCCATTTTTTGATCATGTTAAATTTGAAAATCGAGTAAACGGATATATACCTCCGCTACTGAAAAATTTTGAATATATTGATGAACTCTTTTCTCTCAGCAAAACATCCCACACTGTCGAACTCTCAAAAGAAACTACCTCAGCTGATGACCCTTTTAACGTGCTCTCTCTCGAGATATTCCATGAAGATCACGATTTTGAATGGTGTGAACTCGCAACAAAAATTACGCTTTGGGTTCTTTCCATCCTCACCGTGATCCCCATGATTGCCCTCTTAGTTACAAAAGCTCTCTACCAGCAAGAAATCATGAAGATTGTAACTGGTGAAACTCCATCTAATGTTCTACTAAACCCGTAGAAGGGCTTCTCAATCTCAAGGCTAGGGCTGTAAAAAGCCCTAACGCCACAACTGCTACCCCTATAAACACAGGGCCGTAGCTAAATAGAGCGATTTTCCCACTGAGCAAACTTCCAATCGATAGTGCAATGATGGTAGCTCCCATCATCATCCCCGACTGATTCTCTGGTGCAATCTTCGATGCAAACGAGAGGATGCTCGGAACAAGGAAGAGCTCTCCAATCGCTATGAACATCAAACTCGTCACCAAATAAAAAAGAGATGGGTGAACCATAATTGACGTGATGTAGAGAAGCAAAAAGGCAATAGCAACAGCTAAAAAGCCTGCTGCAATCTTCACTTCATAACGAAGGTTCATCCTTGCTAATAATGGTCCGAGCAAGATGATTGTAAGTGGATTCATCGCTGCAATTGCAGGACTTGGGATCTCAAATCCTAAGATAAAGCGGTCAATATGCCCCTCTGAAAAGAGCATGAGTAGCGAACCCCAGAGCTCTTCTGCTGTAGAAAAAAGGATGAGAAAGAGGATCGACATTCCGACACCTAAAATCACCTTTTTTCCCATCTTGAAGAGTAGATAGAAGAGAAACAAGATCCCGAGTGGAAGGGCAAAAGCCTCAACGATTGAGAAATAGCTCATGATGAGGGCAACTGCGCCCGCTGCCAAAAGGCCTACTGGAAATGTGACTACTGCTGGTCGTTTTCTTTCACTTTCAAACATGTGTTGTTTCGAAAGGAAAAAGATGAGCCCAATCATCATCCCAAAGGCAGCAAGTCCAAAACCTGCGTGCCATCCATACATTTGAGCGACTAGACCACAAAGAATAGCGGCGCTCAAACCTCCAATATTCATCCCCACATAAAACAGAGTAAACCCTGGGTCTCTTTCCTGATCATTCCCTTGGTAGGATTTGCCTAGTAAGGCTTGTAGATTCACCCGAAAGAGGGCAGATCCGACGATGATGCATCCCAAACTCAAATAAAACAGAGTGGTGAAGGTAAGGACAAGGTGGCCGAGCATGATCAACCCCCCCCCTAAAATCACCGCATGTTTATACCCTAAAAACCGATCGGCAATATACCCTCCAAGCCCTGCAAACACTTTGACAGAAGCGATATAGAGAGTATACATAATGACTGCATCAGAGGCGGAATAACCCGCCCCTGAAATTAAATAGAGCACGAGAAGAGCTCTCATCCCAAAAAAACTAAAACTCTCCCACATTTGAGTGAAAGCAATAGTTAATGTTTTGTTCATGCGAATTTCATCCTTTTGTAGGTGTCTGCGTATGTGTGTACGATGCGGCACTCTGGCACAAGTGTTTGCCCGAGCTCTCGATATTCTGCAATTTCCCCCATCTCTTCAGGGTCGTGATCTTCATAGATAGGATTGACTGCAATACTCGACAGAATGAACCTGAAGAGCCCTACTTCTTCAATGTTCAGATTACCAAATACTTGAATGACAAAGATTGGACTCTCAGGAGAGATCGCCTCTACCTTCTCTTGAGAAGGGTTGAATATCTGAGCCTCTCCTCGAACTACACGATTGCGGTCGTAGGGAACAACGACAAAGTGGACCCCTTCCGTAGAAAGTCTCTCTAAGGTTTCTTTCATGTTGTAAAAGGCATTGACAAACTCATACCTCTCATCTCGGCACGTAGTGACAAGGTGTACCTTTTCTAGATGAGGAGAGAGCGAAATCCTTTTGATATAGGCAATGGAAAAGCGGTTCACCGCTTCTCTAAGTGGAGTAATCAAGGCACCTGCAAAAGAGCATTTCCCTCCCATGATGTTCGCAGCTGACGTCTTGAGCGTCATGCTTCCATCAGGATGCTCGATGCATTCTGTCCCTGAGCGCAATATCGCCGCGTGAACGAGATAGCGGAGAGTTTCTGACAACTGAGGCAAGTATGGAGCCATCAGTATGTGCGGAGGCGTCGGTTTTTTTGCTTTGATATTAAACTGTTTTTGAATCGTGAGCTGACTGATTTCATCTTGTAGCTCTTTTGCTGCTACAATCGAAATCAGAGCGCTCAGTTGACAATTGTGATCGCCGATGGTGGCGTCAAACTTCTCATAATCACCTGACTGGAGAGCTCTAAGAGCAACGCCAAACTCCCCCCACGTATAGACGAGCTACCTCTTCTGCTTCTCTGATATCATTTTGCGTCATGAGATTTGGATTGGTACTCTCTATAGCAGAAACCTCTCGAGCCCTACCCGTTGTTGGTTGAACAATACTTAAATAAGTTTCATTTAATGATAACATTTTCTAACTCCTTCTTTAGTTTTAGTGAGATCGTTTTAAGAGCATTCGATCCTCTGGTGATCTGAGCAATGCTCACTTTATATTTTTTTGCGATTTCGCGCTGGGTTAACTCCCCTTTCATGAGGGCTGCAATGATCTCATATCGAGCCCCTAACATCTCTAATTCTTCCTTGGTTAAAAAGAATTCAAAAATTTCCTCTATCATCTCTGGTCTAGCTTGGCAAAGCTTAGAAAAGTCTTTATAGGTGGTTTTCTTACTCATATACTTGTAATGTTACACCATTACAATATTTCCCCGCAATAAAAATAGGAAAAATAATCTCTACCTGGTATGGTTGAAATATGAAAAAGCACCTCATTACTGGCGTCATCATTTTGATGCCCATCGTGATTACCATTGCTGTCATTACGTTTCTTGTGAACTTTTTGACGCGCCCCTTCATGGAACTTGTCAGCGGGCTCTTGAGCCAATACCACATCATCAATCGTGGATTTTTGTTCTTAAGCCCCGAAAAAGCGATCCGCTATGGCAGTCAACTTGTGATCCTCATCTGCATATTCTTGTTCATCTGGGGGATCGGATTTCTCGGTAAGAAGTACTTTGTTCACTGGCTTTTAGAGACAGTCGATGAACTCATTCAAAAGGTCCCTTTTGTCAACAAGGTCTACAAGACGACCAAAGAGATCATCAACAACCTATTCAGCCACGACAAGCACTCCTTTAAACAAGTGGTGATCGTCCCGTTCCCTGGTGAAGGGATCTATGTGATTGGATTTTTGACCAATGAAGCCCCTCTGAGTTGCTCCGTTGCAGCAGAAAAGCGCTTACTGAGCGTTTTCGTACCGACAACCCCTAACCCTACGACAGGCTTCTTGCTCATGTATGAAGAGGCACATATCCGCTGCATCGATATGAAAGTGGAAACTGCCATAAAGTATATCGTCTCTTGTGGGCTTGTGGCTAAAATGGATGAGGAGAAAACATCTGTATGAAAAAGCACTTTTTCACTGGCTTGATTCTTCTTCTTCCTGTGGTCATCACTCTCGCGTTCCTCTTCTTTCTTCTCGATCTGTTAACGGCCCCTTTTTTAGGACATATGGAGAGTTTTTTACTCTTTGTAGATCAATTCCTCCCCTTTTCGGTGAGTGCACATAAGCAGCTCTTTGTCTTCTTTTGCCGCATCCTTGTCTTAGGACTTTTATTTGTGATGGTCCTTTTCCTCGGATTTTTGGGTGAAAGACTCTTCTTTAACTGGATGGTGAAGAAAGCAAATCAGCTCTTTTTACGAATTCCCCTCTTTAAGACGATCTATAAAGTGATCCACGACATCATTACGGCTATCTTTGCTGAGAGGAAGAACTTTTTCGAAAAGATTGTTCTCGCACCCTTCCCATTCCATGGTGGCAAGATGGTGGGATTGGTTCCCGGCTATGCCCCTGAGCCAGCCCAGCCACGAAATGCCCCTCCTGAAAAGAGGTTGAAGACCTGTTTTATTCCAACTGCGCCCCATCCATTTTCAGGGTTTTTGCTCTTGCTAGAAGATCAGTTACTCGAAGAGCTCGACATCAATGTGGAAGAAGTGCTCAAATTCATCATCTCCTGCGGTATTTACCAGCCGCTAAAGGAAGAGAAGGCAAAGCCTGTAATCAAAGACACGTTGGGGCCAGGGCATGATCAGTAGAGTATTCATCGCTGAAGTAAAGACGAGTAAAGAAAAGCTCAAAGTGATCTTTGATCTTTGCCAAACCCATTTTGACAATAGACAAAAGATTGTTATCAAGACAGAGTCTAAAGAGGCCTCTCTCTATCTCGACGATTTTTTATGGAAGTCCTCTCCAGAGAGCTTTCTTCCCCATGGGATTGATAGTAACGAACTCATTTCGATCACTCACGAGGAAGGGAATCCAAACCAGGCTACTATATGTTTAAACCTGACAAAAAATCCTTTGATTGGCGCCCCCTTTTCAAAAATCTATGAACTCGACGACAAAACTTCTGTTGAAAAAGCCCGTTTGTCAGAATTTCGGTTCCAAATGTATAAAAAGTCTGCAATTCCTGTTGCTTCCTATTAGTAAAACCCGTACAATTGCTTTGAAATTTTTGAAGGAGTAACCATGACACGAATCAGTAAACAACAAGAGCGAAGAAGCAAAAGCCCAAAGAAGCGTCATTACCGTATTCCAGCTCCAACAGGCCCTAAAAAAGATATGCTGCCAGAAGGCTTCCGCCCTCACCAAAACGCAGCACCTACGAACATGAACATTTTTGTCCCTAAAATAGGTTAAGCACATGTCACAACACCCTAGTTTCGGAAAAGCGAATAAAGGAACGAAAAAAAGGAACGTCCTTAAGCGTTTTGAAAGAGTTAAGCTCCTTAAACAAAAAGGTCGCTTCAATGGGACGCGAGTCACCGGTCTGCCAAAAACAGCTTCCCAGTAGTCTTAGCGTTACTATTTTTGACGAACAGAACGACCTCAAGCTGTCACACACTGAGATCCGAGACGTTACAGCGCTCGTGTTATCTCACTACAGTGTGAAGACGGATGAGGTCATTCTCCATTTTGTCGACACCCCCACCATTTGTAAACTCCACGACCAGTTCTTTAATGACCCGACAACCACCGATTGCATTACCCTCCCCATCGATGGCCCGAACCCCATCTCTTCCCCATCTCTTCTCGGTGAGGTCTTTATTTGTCCTAAGACAGGGATCGATTACGACCCTGAACATCCTCATGATGAGGTTTTTCTGTATATTATACATGGACTTTTGCACTTAATTGGCTATGATGATATTCAAGAAGAAGATGAAAAAATCATGAGAAAAGAGGAAGTGGTCTGTTTGAAACTCCTGGAGCAGCAAAAAATGGTTTGGGCTAATCAGCCCACTGTTTATACATAATTTATGGTTGTGAAAACTCCCCTACTCCCCCTTATTTTCCTTTTCTTCTCCTTTGCCCTTCTCGCTGTGAAGGTTTCTATTCGGCAAATTAGACCCCACTCTCTCTTTCAAGAGTTTAGGAAACACCGCTGGCTCTACTCTGTATTCATCCTCTTAGAAAAAACGGTTCCAAAGAGGCGGGAGACCGCCCTCATCGACTTTCTGAACCTCACTACCTTGATTACCTTCATCGCTTATAGCGCACTAGAATCTTCCTATTTATCTGACTATCAACTTATTACATCTCTAGGAATCATCCTATTCGTCCCCCTCTTCTGCTACTTCTTTGTCAGACTCACCGCATCGAGGCTTCAGTATGCCTCACTAAAAATCTTTGCCCCTTTTGCTAGCATCGCTCTCATCCTCCTCTTGCCGATCGCCTGGCCGCTGGTTTGGCTCGAACACAGGCTTAATCCTGAACAGTTAGAAGAAGAAGATGACGAAGCGCGGGCGATCAAAATTAAACACCGACTGTTGGAGCTTTTGCAAGAATCTGATATTAAAGATCTTATAGAACCTCAAGATAAGAAACTCATCAAGTCGATTGCGAACTTCCAAGATCGGGTGGCCAGAGAGATCATGGTTCCGAAAGTGAACATCATCGCCTTTTCTGAAAACATGTCGATCGCTGAGGCCGCCCCTGGCTTCATCAGAGAGGGCTTTAGCCGGATTCCCATTTATAGCGAATCGATCGACCTGATCACAGGAGTGCTCCTTTACAAGGATGTTCTCGCCTTTATTTTAGAACATATGGAGAAAGATCCTTCGATCATCAAGACGACGACTCTCAAGGCGCTCGCTAAACCGATTGTCTATGCACCTGAAGGGAAAAAGATTTCTGATCTTTTGCAAGAGATGAAACAGCTTCAGATTCACATCATTGTGGTTGTTAACGAATATGGCTGTACGGAAGGGATTGTGACGATTGAAGACATTCTCGAAGAGATTGTGGGAGACATTTCTGACGAGCATGACGTCGATGAAGAGCTCCTTTACGCCCCTACAGCTGACAATGCATGGATTGTCGACGCCCGTATGAACATCATCGATCTCGAAACGGAAACGGGAATAGCCATCCCTCCCGACCCAGAATATGAGACTGTTGGAGGGTTCATCCTCCACCAAATTAACAGCTTCCCAACTGTTGGAGCGGTCATCCATACCGACGACTTTGACATCAAGGTCCTTTCAACAGGGAAGAGGCAGATCTACAAAGTAAAAATCATCCCCATTTCAAAATCGTTCCACGAAGAGTGATCTTTGAAACTCCGTAGTTTTTTATTAGGAAAGGCGCTATAATGGCGATTCGAACCCTGACAGGAGATCTATGCGTCGCTCTATTCTATTATCTGAACCAGCTGTAGCTTTAGCTGGACAAGTCAACACATGGCGTTTTTCGTACACTACAGCACAAGCGCTTCCAGCAAAAACCCTCGTAAAATTCGATGTAAATTCGAAAGGGACTGAGAGTGATTGGCAGCTTCCTGAAGTGGGAGCAAAAGCAAAATCAAATGCCATTTGGCTTGAACTACCCTCGAAAAAAGTGATTCAGGGATCGCTCGTCCAAGGATCCATGGACCAATTTGAATTTACCCTAAATGAAGCAATCGAAGCTGGCGAAGCCTTCACGATCTGTTTAGGGACCCCTCACGATGACAAAAGAGAATCCCAGGGGACAAGAGCTCAAACCTTTTTAGAGAGAAGAAGAAGCTTCCCGATCTATATCGACCCCAAAGGGAAGGGTGACTACAAAGATGGAGAGGCCTTTGTACTCGACATCAAGGGGAATGAGCTTCACAACATCGTCATGATCACCCCATCTCTAGTCGCTAAAAACTACCGCTTCGACATCGTAGTCCGGTTTGAAGACCGCTACGGCAACTTAACAGGAAGAGTAGAAGAAGGGACTCTGATTGAGCTCTATTATGAGCAGTTGAGAGAAACTTTAAAATGGACCCTCTTCTGTCCTGAGACTGGCTTCATTGCACTTCCAAACATCTATTTCAATGAACCAGGGCTCTACATTCTCAAATTGAAAAACCTCAAGACAGGGGAACTCTTTACCTCAACACCAATCATGTGCTCTTTAGATGAAGGGAACATGCTCTTTTGGGGCGAGCTTCACGACGAATCGACCCGTTTCAACTCAGGAGAGCAGATCGAGTCTAGCCTGCGCTACTTTCGCGATGACCGCTCGCTGCAGTTCTACTCTACCTCTTCTTTTGAAGATGAAGAGGAGACCCCTTCTGACATTTGGAAGCTCGTCAACACTTGCGTCACAGAATTCAACGAAGAAGACCGTTTCGTCACTATGGTCGGTATGCAGTGGTTTTCTG
Source organism: uncultured bacterium (assembly GCA_964655475.1). Classification (GTDB taxonomy): domain Bacteria; phylum Chlamydiota; class Chlamydiia; order Chlamydiales; family VGMA01; genus VGMA01. The sequence continues at coordinate 18,157 of CAZZMO010000005.1, read as the reverse complement.
ATGCAGCTGACGAAGGATGCAGACAATTCATTTTTGCAAAAGATAACCGCCCTATCTTAAGAAAGAAAGAGACCAAGTGGAACTCTCTTAAAAAGATCTATAAAGCGCATGCTGTTAAAGAGATGATCTCGATTCCCTCTATTACAGCGCTAAAAGGTTATGGATACAACTTTGACTCCTTTGCCCCAGAATATGAGCGGGTGGTAGAAATCTACAACTCTTTCGGCTCTTCTGAAAACCTTGCAAAAGAAGGGAATGAGAGGCCGTTTGCTTTAAGCAAAAAGAAAACCAACCTCGAACAATCTGAAGGAACTGTGATCCAAGCACTCAATAATGGATGCCGTTTTGGATTTGTGGCTGGTGGTTTCGATGGAAGAGCGGTCTTTAAAGACCTCATAGAAAAAGATCTTACGACCTATTCTAAAGGACTCACCGCCATCTTGTCCCCTGTTCATGACCGTGAATCACTATTTCAAGCCCTCTATAACCGCCACTGCTACGCTACAACGGGAGAGAGAATCCTTCTAGCATTCAATATTGCAGGGAAACCCATGGGGTCAGAAATCTCTACAGCAACCAAACCTGGCCTTTGCTACACGAGATTCATCTCAGGGTACGTCGCAGGAACGAGTGAGATTGAAAAGATCACGATCTACCGGAATGGAAAAGAGTTCAAAACGTTAGACCATCCAAAATCTTTCGTAGAGTTCTCCCTAGAAGATAGTGATCATTACGAAAAACACCTCCTCTCCCCAAGAGAAGATACAGGGCACCCTTTCTTATATTACTATCTAAAAGTGATCCAAAAGAATGGACATATCGCATGGAGCTCTCCTATCTGGATCGACTTCCCTAAAGATGAGCGGGCAGACACACTGAAGAAAGCGAAGAAGAAAACTGTATAAAGTGTGAAATTTCGACCCAATAAAAAAGGCCTCATAACTTTTGTTATGAGGCCTTTTTATTAACGTTCAACTATAAAGCTAATTAAGCTCTATTTAATAAAGCTTTAAATTTACTTGCTGCATGAGCCACAGTTGCTGTAGTATTTAGAGGCTGGAAACTTCTTAAACTTTCTTCAGCATGACCTGTAACTAAATCTAATACCTCAGCAGCTTTCTCTAGCATTTCGTCATAGAAATGAGCTTCTGATAATGACGGTAAAGACTTAGAGAAATCAAATCCATCAATGATTTCTCCAGAAAATTCTTTATTTTGACTTCTATCTGCTCTATCTATCAGCTTGAGGAATCGAAGAATAGCAGCTTGGTAAATACGAGTGGTTTCTTCATTTGCTAAGCCAAGAACCGCCGTACGATTATTTAATAAAATAACAAGGCACTCTAGCGACTGAGCTAAAACTAAAGTTCTATCACGAGGAATAACAACACTAGCACTCATTACCGCTTCCATTTTTTTCGCTGCTAAAACATGATTTTGAAGCATATTTCCAAGGTGTTGACCTCTTGCAATCTCTACCATGCAAGTCATGATGACTTCTGCTCTTGGGTTCTTGACCATGTACTCAAATGCTACCTTTTCATCAGCGTTAATTTCTGCTTTAAGCACTTTTAGCACTGTATCTGTTTTAGAAATATTTGGATCAACCACATCTAGGTATGAATAGACGTCTTGAATGATTGCGTTCGCTCTTCTCAATTGGCTGTCTGTAAGAGTGCTCTTATTATCTCTTGTCCATTTGATCATTGCAGCAGTCTCTAAAAGGACTGTATCCCATTGCTTGGTTCCAATAGCTGCATAAACTTTGTCCTTGAGTCCATCAAGGGCATCGCGTGATCTGAATAAATTGATGAAGAAATCAACAATTGTTTGAGCGAATGTTGAAAAGCCATCGACAAAAGCATTACAAAATGAATCCCAGCAAGAAACATCATCACCTTTAGGAGGATCGATTGGTGGATCAACTTCTGTTTTTCCTTCAGAAATTCCATCTCCAAAATGAACCGCTCTTCTTCCTGCAGTATGTTCAACGCCCGCCCCTTTGAGTAAGCTTGGATCTGTTTGCATTGAGGGATTAATACCAGCTGTAGACATGTATTCTCCTTAATTTAAAAAATTAAATCTACGTTAAATTCTTTTTCATTCAGGCACGGATCATATCATTAAGAGATGATAAACAAAAGGTCAAAATTTTATTTATCTATCTGTTTTTGTTGTGTAGGATTAAGAAAAGCCTTTATAATGAGGTATTATTTCTGATATAACGAGGCACTATGCTCTACAAAATCTTCATTTTCTGCATGTTATCCACAGGAATTCTCTTTGCAGAAGGGAAAGATTACCGGCAGATTTCTTATCTTATTTCTACTGAACAACATGAAAAAGCTCTCGAATCTTACCTCTCCATTTACATGGAAAAAGGGAAGCATGACTTCGATATACTAGAGCAATTAGGGACAACCATCATCGAAAAAGGGGCCGCTAGCAAGGATCCCGAAGATCAGCTTCTCAGCCTATTTGGCATGGAAATCGCAGGGCCAGTTGTTGGAAATCATTTGTTATACTCTTTTGTAAAAAGTGGAAATCCGATGGTTCAAGCGACGGCGCTCCACCTCACCTCTCAAATGTTTGATGATGAAACGGAGAACATCCTCCTTACAGCCCTCTCCTCCCCTTTCTTTATGATCAGGATGGAGGCTCTTTTCTACCTCGCAGCAAGACGATCTCCAAAGACGTATGAACAAATCCAATCGATACAGAGTTTGGTCCCCCCTTTCTTTCACCCCTTCTTTGCCGATTTTTACGCTCTAGACCGCTCTGAAAACTCGATTGTAGAGCTGAGAAAGATGGTCATGAGCCCAAGAGAGGAAATGAGATTGAATGCGATCTTAGCGATCCTTAAATATGGAATGGAAGATCTAAAAGGGGCTCTCATCCCTATTTTATCTCAAAAAAACCCCATTGAACTCGAAACGGTCTCCTACACCATGGGAGCGATGAGGGATCTTTCTTCTGCAGAGGATCTCAAAAGGCTCCTCTCATCTCCGCAAACTGAAGTGAGACTTGCTAGCCTTTATGCTTTAGTGAGACTCGGATATACAGACTATATTCCTGAAATCGAACAGTATGTAAAAGAGAAGAACCTATTTGCCATTTCAATTTTAAGTGATCTTAGGGCAGGAGAGGAGGTCCTCATTCCCCTTCTACAAGAAGCTGATGTTACACTGAGGCTGAATGCAGTTCTTGCACTCCTTCGCCAAAGAAATCCGATTGTTATGCCCTATCTTCTCGACCTTTTCGATATCCACCATGGATCGACTTGTATAGCGCCTCTCTATTCTCCTGGAAGAACGATGGTCTATTGGCAATTACTTCCCCTCAAAAGCATCTCTGATCCAACGAGTAAGAAAAATCTCGTCGCATTTACTGAAAGGTTTCTCGAAAACCTTCTCATCGACTCTTTAGAGCTTGGAGAAAAACCGTTTGTACAACTTTCGAGCGCGCTGTTTGCAAAAAGAGAAGATTGGATCATCCCCAGATTGGTAAGACTCTTAGAAAATCTTCGCACACCACTTGCAATTGATCTCTTGAAAGAAAAATCAGAACTTTTAGGAGCACCGCTCATACGCGCATATGCAACACTCGCTCTCTTTCGCATTGGAGAAGATGCGGTGAGTAGAGAAACATTAATCAAGTGGCTACTTACAGATCAGAAAACAGAATTGATTCGCTTCCGACCCATGATGGAAGAGCAGCTTTCTGTAAGCTATGACAAATCTCCTTATCAGTTAACTCCTGAAGAAGCATCAGGGTTTTTAGTGGAAGCGTTAGAAGCACTTTCACAAAAACGGGAAGAAAAAAACATCGCATATCTTCTCACCATGATGAAAGATGGTCATCCGAAAAATCGATTTGCATTAGCTGGATTACTGCTTCGCTCAATCCGTTAACAAGAGTCCTTTACATCTTTTGGGAAAATAGTTACTATTTTCCCCTATGCGATACGTAACTATGATTTGTCTTTTCTGTACTGCCTGCCTTTACGCAGACAAAACAGAAATCAAAGAAGAACAAATGACCATCAGTTTGGAAGACCCAGTCTACAACGATGGCGTTCTCACTTGTGATAAAGGTGTGTTGATCGATGCACCTGGACTGAAGATTCAAGCAAAAAAAATCGAATACATCCGCAAGATGACCATGGAAGGTCCTGTCCACCGACTAGTAGCATCTGGCGATCTTCTCGTAGAATTTGACGATCGTTTCTACGTAGGTGATCGGATCGAATATGACTTCATTGAAAAGACAGGATTTGTATCTCAAGGAGTTACATGTATCGATCGCGTTTTCATCGGTGGTGAGAAACTCCTCTTTCATCCAGATAAAACACTGACCATCCAGAATCTCTACGCTACTACAAGCGCTAACAAGAATTACTTCTGGAATGTCCAAGCAAAGACTGGGACACTCGATCAAAAGTCTGTGCTTAAGACAGAAGATGTTACACTTCGCACGAAAGATGTACCTGTCTTTTATGTTCCCACATTCACAACGAAATTCAAACATACTGAAAACTCCCCATTCCGCTACAACGTCTACTGGGAAACTGGGCAAGGGCCGATGATCTCCGCAAGAGCAAGGCTCTATTCCAACGATGCCCTCCAGATGTATGGAAGAGTCGACTACCGCCTCCAGAGAGGATTTGCGACCGCTTTTGAAACACTCTTCGACGACCCAAATAGAACGCAGACCTTTAAAGCGAGAAATTTCTACGCCTACGATACTTTCTACAATGATAACAACCCTAAGTTGATGGCTTCTCGCTACAGATTACAAGGGGTCTATGATGCAACGAGCAAAGATGAATCGACAGAGATGTTCGTCCGATGGGATCGCTTGAGCGATAGAAACATGCAAGGGGACTTCACGTTCCAAAATTTCGAGCTCAATACCCTCATGAGAACAGAGGCTTGGGTGAGACGAAAAGATGATTTCTACAACGCCTCGCTATACGCTCGTCCACGGATTAATTCTTACCAAGGGTTCATGCAAGAGCTCCCAACGATGAATGTCCGTTTCCGCCCATTTGCTTTAGGTGAGACAGGACTCATCATGTCTAACCACATTATGGGCTCTTTCCTCGACTACGTATATTCTGATAACATTGACCATCTATTATCGAACTTCCGCTCAGGGCGCGTCCAGTTAGAGAGTGACTTTTCAAGACCGATCCACTTACCTTTTGTCACACTGACACCAAATATCGGAGTGAACAGCATCTTCTACTCCCAATTGACAAACCAGCAAGCAGGGATGCAGATAATCGGAACATATGGCGGCAAGGCAAGCTCTTCTTGGGCGAAGAACTTCACAAATTTCCAGCACTTGATGAGCCCCTACCTCGAGTATACGGGACTCACTGCCCCTACTTTGCAAGTAGGAACGGCCCCCATCTTCAGTACAGCAGATGGATTGAACAAGCTCAATGAGTTAAAGTTTGGTTTTTCGAATGCGCTATTCTCCATGAGTGATGCTGCTGCCGATCCACGCTTTGGAGTCGATCTTTATGGCCTCACCTTCTTTGGAGCCCCTACATTTACTGCACCAGTGCCAAAGGGTGGCGTTCATTGCCAAATGAACTTCCCGAGAGTCGCCCTTGATTCTCAACTAGGCTGGAACTTCCAAGAGAGTGTTGTCGACTTTGCAAACTTTGTCACTAAGTGGACAGTGAACCGCTACTACGCTTTCAGTGTTGAAATGCGCCACCGCGGCCCTTACTATTGGAAGAAAGATCATCAAGACAACTACATCCTCGATGTAACAAGACCGATTGCGCAGCTTGCTAACTCTACCCTCTCTGACAATCGCAACACGATTTTGGGAAGAATGCAGGTTCAAATCACTCCACAATGTTGGTGCCAGCTTGAGCATCACAGGGGTTGGGCACGTGCGAATCAGCCTTCCTATAGCGAAACGAAACTCGATCTCTTTGCGGTGATTGCTGCGATGTGGGAGCTCAAACTCTCCTTTATGCACACTGTCCGCGCTGATGAGTTCTCTTTCGGCTTCTCAATGATTCCAGGAAAGTAAAAATCAAGCTCTCTTAGGAGAGCTTTTCTACGATTTGCATATGATTGCCATCGGGATCAGTAAAGAGTTGCATCTTGACCTGCCCTGGCACTTCGATGATATCTCCCAAGATCATGACACCCCTTTTAAGAAGCATCTCTCTTGCTTGTTCGATATTCTTGACATTGATGGTGATGACGGCATTTCTACCGGGATGCATCTGCTGTTCTTTGCTTGCTTCTGCGAGACCGAGGCGCGCGCCACCTGTTGCTGATTGAAGCTCAGCCCAGCCATATTCTTCGTTGTTTTCTAGTAACTTAAGCCCTAGAACGTGGGTATAATACTCGATTGCTTTGGCGAGGTCAGAGACCACAATCCATGCTAGTTCAATTGCACCTGCTTGCATATTCCTCCTATGGCATTCTACTGGATATACCTCATTGGACGAATAAATACAATCGTGCTCTGTAAAAAGAGTTACTTAAAGTAGCAGTTTACATCTTTCTGCTGAGTGAGGACAGATGCTGGGCTGTTATACTTCCGATCGATCTGATCGAGGTATTTTTGCACAGCGCTTCTCTTCCCCGCAGCGAGATAATCAATAGAAAGAACCCCATCTAGATGATCATATTCATGCTGGAGGTTTCGAGAGAACCAGCCAGAAACTTTTTCCATGCGGAAAAACTCCCCATTTTCATCATAGGCCTCAATATCAATGATGCTAGGTCTACGGATATCGAGGTAGAGGCCAGGGTATGACATACACCCTTCATTCATTACTTTAGTCTCTTTAGAGAAAAAGGTAATCTTTGGATTGATGTACACTTTAGGTTGAATCGCGATCCCTTCCCCTTCATCGTCATCACCAAGTGCGCCGATGAACATGCGCCAAGGCTTCCCCACTTGGGGCGCTGCTAGGCCAATACCGTTATAGACGATCATGGTTTCGATGAGTTCTTTGGCAAACGCCTTCACTTCATCATTGATCACCTTAATTTCTGTACACTTTTGTCTGAGACAAGGGTCGTTGTAATATTTAAGTCGAAATACCATTAAAAAGAAGTCTCTTGAAAGTTTTCAATTGTTGCCGCTGGCCCTTTTTGTGATGAACGTCCCAAAGAGGCGCTCCACAAAGAGAGGATGAAGCAGGATATTAAAAATGTTGCTGCAAGGTAGGCGGTGAATTTTTTGAGCACATCTGCTGTCGAAGTTCCAAACATCGAAGTAGAGGCATCTCCACCAAACGAAGCGCCAAGTCCCATTGTTTTGCTCTCTTGTATAAGAATCACAAGGCAAAGAATTGCTGAGAGAGCGATGAATAAAAATACAAAAAGATAAAAGAGAATGGCCATGTTGTCCTTTAATAGTTAATGATCTTTAGGAACGAATCTGGATTTAAAGAGGCGCCACCTACAAGGGCTCCATCGATATCTCTTTCGTCCATTAAATCTTTAATAAACTCTGGTTTTACAGATCCACCATATAAAATGCGGATCTCTTTTGCTACTTCTAAGCCGAATAGGTCAGCTAAAACTTTGCGTACGTAGTGATGAGCCTCGTTGGCAAGCTCAGGCGTCGCTACTTTCCCTGTTCCGATCGCCCAAACAGGCTCGTATGCAATGACTAAAGATTGGATTGATGGGGAAGAAAAGCCATGAAGGGCTTCTTCTAGCTGTTTTTTTAATACGCTATTGGTCTGACCAAGGGACCTCTCCCCTTCTGTCTCCCCTACGCATAACATAGGAATGAGAGATTGTTCTAGTGCTTTTTCGATTTTTTTTCTTATCTGGGGGTTGGTTTCATGGAAGATCTGCCTTCTCTCAGAGTGGCCAATAATAACAAATTGAGCTCCAGCTTCAACAGCCATCCTCGCAGAGATCTCACCGGTAAAAGCCCCTTCCGTGTGTTCACTGATCGTTTGAGCCCCAATTTTAAGAGAAATTTTCATTTTTTTTGCTAGAGATGACAGGGCAGAAATGGCCGTAAATGGGGGTGCAATCCACACTTCCCGATCCTCTTTCAGAGTAGACGAGGCTAAGCTCTCCAGAAAATCTACTGCTTCTTTCTGGGTCTTATACATCTTCCAATTTGCAGCAATGATTGGCTTTCTCATACAGAAACTTTTTTTTCATTAATAATACCCATTTCCTTTAAGATATTCAAGTAGGATATGCTGGAATTATTAGAAAAAAATCAACTTTGGACTGTAAGCTCCCTGACACAAGAGATCAAGTCTCTCTTGTCTCAGAGGTTTTTCCATCTCCGCTTGCAAGGGGAAGTTTCTGACATCAGAGAACAGGCCTCTGGTCACATCTACTTCAACCTGAAAGATGAAGAAGCTCAGATATCGGCCGTCCTTTTCAAGACAGCAGCCTCCAAAATTGAGAGAAAGCCCAAATCGGGTGACAACATCATCATTGAAGGGCAGCTCACCGTCTACCCTCCAAAGGGCTCTTACCAGATCGTCGTCAACCATTTGACCTATGTAGGGGTTGGAGAGCTTCTTCTCCAATTCCACCAATTAAAAGCTGAACTGGAGCAAAAAGGTTGGTTCTCCCCTGAAAGAAAGAAGCCGCTCCCCCCGTTTCCCAAAACGATTGGAGTGATCACGAGCCCAACTGGCGCAGTGATTCAAGATATCTTACACATCCTTTCCCGAAGACTCAAAAAATTCCACCTCATTCTCCATCCTGTAAGAGTTCAAGGAAAAGGCTCTGAAATAGAGATTGCAAGGGCAATTGATGAGATGAATGTCTTTCAACTCGCTGATGTCCTCATTGTAGGGCGAGGCGGGGGCTCACTCGAAGACCTTTGGCCCTTCAACGAAAGAATTGTCGCAGAAGCGATCCACCGCTCCAAAATCCCCATTGTTTCAGCCGTGGGTCACGAAACAGACTACTCTATCGCAGACTTTGTCGCAGATGTGAGAGCGCCCACCCCATCAGCTGCAGCTGAACTCATTTCTCAAGAACGAAGTCGCCTTTTTGACACTCTTCGAGGATTCCATAACCAGATTTCAAGAGGAATCGTCACAAAGATTCGACATGATAAGGTCCTACTTCAAAGATTTTCAAGCCACCCTCTCCTCGAGTCCCCCTACGCCCTCCTCGACCTCAAGATGCAAAAACTCGATGACATTAGCCAAAGTCTCTCGAGAACCATGTTGCTCCAAATGGAGCGAAAGGGAGCGCTTCTGGAAAAGGCCCAACGTTCGTTGGAAGGGCATAATCCCCTCCGGCAGCTCGCTGAAAAGCGGCGCTGGCTCCTCAATTTTTCGAAAGGGCTCCAGGTGATGGAAAAAATCTTGAAAGAAAAAAAAGAGAGGCTTTCCTCCCTTCACGCCCACCTCCAAGCGATGAATCCGAAAACGATCTTAAAAAAAGGGTATTGCATTCCCTTCCGAGAAAACCAAAATTCGGTTATCATGGCTAGACAGGAGCTTTCCCTACAAGAAAATGTCGCCCTCCTCTTTCACGATGGATTTGTGAAGGCGAATATACAAGAAATAGGTACCCATGAGTGATGCGAACAACCCTTCGTTTGAACAAGCATTCAAACGTCTTGAAGTGATTTTGGAAAAAATGAACTCTGCTGCGATTCCTTTAGATGAATCTTTGGCCCTCTACGAAGAAGCAGACCGCCTCGTTTCCCTCTGTTCGAAACAGCTCCAGTCCGCAGAAAAAAAAGTCCAAATTTTGATGAAAAATCGGCAAAACGACCTTCTGCTCGATGAAAATGAACGCCCTCAAATGCAGCCTTATGAAGTTAGATAAGATCGAACACCCAAAAGATATCAAGGGGCTCTCTCCTGAAGAGCTTCCCCTTCTCTGCCAAGAGGTCCGAACAAGGATCATCGATGTCCTTTCTTCAAAAGGGGGGCACCTTGCTTCCAATATTGGCTCGGTCGAGATCATCGTAGCTCTCCACAAGGTTTTCTCCTCACCAGAAGATAAGTTTATTTTTGACACAAGTCATCAAACTTACCCCCATAAAATCTTGACAGGGAGAAACGATCAGTTCCACACCATCCGCTCTTACCAAGGTTTATGCGGATTTGCAAGCCCTGATGAATCACCCCACGACCACTTTTTTGCAGGTCATGCAGGGACAGCCCTTTCGCTAGCTTTAGGACTTGCATCGGCAAGAGATCTTCAAGAAACGAAGGAATATATTGTTCCCGTTCTAGGTGATGCCGCCTTTTCCTGCGGACTCACATTAGAAGCCTTGAACAACCTTCCAAGACACCTCCGCCGCTTCATCATCATGTTGAACGATAACGACATGTTCATCTCTGAAAGTACTGGAAACATCAACCAGTTCCTTAGAGACTATGTCAAACAAAACAAGAATTCGCTCGAAGCAATTTTAGGACGTCTCCTTCCTACAAAGATCCCTAGAAGCCAAATCTCCTTCTTTGAACACTTTGGGTTAAAGTATATTGGAGCAATTGATGGACACAATGTCAATGAACTCGTCCAAGCTCTCGAGCATGCTAAAACAATTGATGGCCCTGTCGTCATTCACGCAGTGACGAAGAAAGGGTATGGAATGGAAAAGGCAACAGAGGCCCCGACGCTTTACCATGGCGTGGGATGCTTCGATGTAGAAACAGGAGATCTTCATAAAAAAGCGAGCTCTACTCAGACCTTCCCTCAGATTTTTGGTGAATATCTCAAAGAGATGGGGAAAGAGGATGAACACCTCGTTGTGATCACTCCTGCAATGCCGCACGGCGCTTGCCTTACCCCTTTTATGGAAGCATTCCCAAGCCGCTCTTTTGATGTGGGGATTGCAGAGGGACATGCTGTTACATTTGGAGCTGGCCTTGCTTACCAAAATAGAACAAGGGTCGTTGTGAGCATTTATGCTACATTCTTGCAAAGAGCTCTCGACAACCTCTTCCAAGATGTGTGTCTCCAAGAGATCCCGATGATACTTGCTCTCGACCGAGGTGGGTTTTCCCCCTCTGATGGAAGTACGCATCATGGAGTATTTGATATCGGCTTCTTGAAGTCAATGCCAAATCAAGTGATTGTCCAACCGAGAAATGGAGATGTGCTCCGCGATCTCATGTACTCAGCCTTCTCTTATCAAAAAGTAGTCGCGATCCGATACCCGAACCAAAGTACTCCCCACACCCCAGCATACACTCCGAAGCACCGGCCGCTAGGACGAGGAGAGGTCCTCAGAAAAGGGAAAGACATCGTTCTGATTGCCCTCGGTCATCTTTGTGATACAGCGATGGAAGTGGCCTCTTCTCTAGCTAAGCTTGGGATTGAAGCTACTGTTGTGGATCCAATCTTTGTAAAGCCCCTCGACCATGAGCTCATGTTCCAACTGACCCTTGATCACCATCATTTTGTAACGATTGAAGAACATGCCGTCACTTCTGGACTCGGTAGTGTAGTGAGCTCATTCATCACCCAAAATGGATTCTCACATGTCCAGCTACAGATGCTCGGGATTCCAGACCGCTTTATTGAGCATGGAGATTATCAAAGCCTGCTCAAAGAAGTGGGATTGACTCCTAAACAGATCACGGAAGAAATCCTCAAACAGCTCCAGGAGACGCATGAACTTTCTCATAGCCCCTACCCCGTTCAAACCTGAAGCCATGGCCGTCGCGGAAGCGATCGTCAATATCCTCCATAAAAAAAACGTACAAGTCTTTGCTGAAGATGAAACTGCTGAAAAGCTTCGTATCTCTTCTGATTTTTCCCCAAAAGATCTCGACTTCATTGTAACTTGCGGTGGAGATGGAACGATCCTCCAGTTTGCAAGAAAGTATGTGAAGACGAGTAAAGCTCCCATTGTAGGGGTCAATCTAGGGCGTCTAGGATTCTTAGCAGACATCCATTTTGAAAGAGCAGAGCAGCGCCTAGAAGAGTTGATTTTAGGGAAATATACCGTTGAAAAGAGGCTCATTTTGCAGACGAGCCTTCCGAATGGCAAATCATTTCTGACGATCAATGACGCTGTGGTCCACCGCGGAATGAACCGGAGCCTGATCGAGCTCAAAATATCGATCAATGGGAATTACCTCAACACGTTTAAAACAGATGGCTATATTGTAGCAACTCCTACAGGAGCGACCGCTTACTCTCTCGCCGCTGGCGGCCCTTTGATTTTGCCAACTCAAGATGTCATTGCTCTCACTCCGATTTGTCCTCACACCTTATCCAATCGACCACTGGTAACAAGTGGCAAAGATCATTTAATGATTGAATATGTGAGTTCATTAAAACCTGTCGATGTGACTATTGATGGGATTGAACGCTACACTCTTCATCCGGGAGAATGTATCACGATTAAGGCCTCTTCGAAGCCTCTACAGATGGTCTCCTTCCCTGATCAAGATTACTTCACTGTCTTAAGACAAAAACTCCACTGGAAGGGCTCTTCACAATAACCATGAAAAAAGAAATCGACCTTCGAAGTGACACAGTCACAAGACCTTCCAAACCCATGCGAGAAGCCATAGCTCATGCAGAAGTGGGCGATGATCTCATGGGAGAAGACCCCACTGTACAAGAACTCGAAAGAGTAGCGGCCAAACTTCTTGGGAAAGATGCGGCCCTTTTTGTCACATCAGGAACGCAAGGAAATCTCGTTTCTCTTCTCTCTCAACTAGAGAGAGGAGAATCTTTGATTGCAGGACGCCTGTCCCACATCATGGGATGGGAAGGGGGAGGGATTTCTGCACTCGGGGGGATTTTCCCTACTTCTATCGAAATAGAAAATGATGGAACCCTCGATTTGAAAAAAGTCGAAGCGCTTCTGAGACCCGATGATCCCCATTTTGCACCAGTGAAAGTCCTCGCATTGGAGAACACGTTTTGGGGAAAAGCACTTCCGATCAGTTATTTAAAAGAATTCTCAACCTTTGCCAAGAAGCGGGGGTTAAAAACCCACCTCGATGGGGCAAGGTTATTCAACGCCGTGATCGAAACTCGAGTGGAAGCGAAAGAGATTGCAAGCCATTTTGATACGCTTACTTTCTGCCTTTCCAAAGGGCTTGGAGCTCCCATCGGATCTATCATCGCAGGCCCATCTTCCTTCATCAAAAGAGCTCGCCATTTTCGGAAAATGGTGGGAGGAAGTCTTAGACAATCAGGCATTTTGGCCGCTGCTGGTCTCTATGCCTTAAAACATAACATCGAAAGAATTCAAGAAGACCACATGAATGCAAAACGTCTTGCAGAGGGTCTTTCTGAAATCAAAATCTTACAAGGAAAAGTAGAACACTACACCAATATGGTGTTTGTAGAAGTGGGCTTACATGGACAAAATGCACTCCCTGTTTTCCTCAGAAAACAGAAGATCTTGATCCCTGGAGGAGAAAAACTACGCCTCGTTCTCCACCTCGATATTTCCTCATCAGAAGTTGAAACAGTAATCACCTCTTTTAAAGAGTTTTTCGCCAAGGTTTAGGTATAATATGGATGAATTGAAAGAACAAGTCGCAAAGCGGCGCACATTTGCGATCATTAGTCACCCCGACGCAGGGAAAACGACTCTCACTGAAAAGCTCCTCCTCTACTCAGGAATGATCCACACCGCAGGAATGGTGCGGGGGAGAAAAGGGAGAAAAATGGCCGCATCAGACTGGATGGCGATGGAACAAGAGAGAGGGATTTCGATCACCGCTTCTGCCATGCAGTTCGTCTACAAAGATGTCGTGATCAACATTCTCGACACCCCAGGCCACGAAGACTTTTCTGAAGATACCTACCGAACCCTCACAGCGGCCGATTGCGCAATCATGGTGATCGATGCAGCAAAAGGGGTAGAGAAACAGACGAGAAAACTCTTCGAAGTGTGTCGCCTCAGGAAAATCCCCATCCTCACCTTCATCAACAAGATGGATATGCCTGGAAGAGATCCTCTCGAGCTCATGAGTGAAGTGGAACAGCTTCTGAATATTCAATGTTTTGCCTATAACTGGCCCATCGGTACAGGGCGCGACTTCCATGGCGTCTACGATAGAATTGAGAAAAAATGTCTCCTCTTTACGAAAGTAGGGGTAGGGGGCGCACAGCCCGCACTCATTTCTGAAAGTTCAATCGATGCACTACCAGAAAGGGATCAGCTGAAAGGTGAGCTTGAGCTCCTCGATGCAGCGGGTGGTGAATTTGACTACGCCAACTTCTTAGCTTCCAACACGACTCCTGTCTTCTTTGCATCAGCTCTTACGAACTTCGGTATTGAACCTTTCTTTGATGCTTTTATCCACTTAGCTCCACCCCCTGCGCCGAGAATGGCTGATGGAGATAGTGGCAGCGAAGTCCTGATCGACCCGATCAACTCCCCTTTCAGCGCATACGTATTTAAAATACAGGCAAACATGGATAAGAAGCACCGCGACAGCATGGCGTTCCTCCGAATCTGCTCAGGGAAGTTTGAAAAAGATGTCGTCGTGAAGCACCACCGTTTGAAACGAGAAATCCGCCTCTCACGCCCCCATAGCATGCTTTCGAAAGAGAGAACCACTTTGGATGAGGCCTATGCAGGAGATGTCATTGGGGTGATTAATCCAGGAGTATTCTTCATCGGAGATACCATCTCTATGAAAGGGGGCTTTAATTTCAAACCTCTCCCTCAATTCCAACCTGAAATCTTTGCTAGTGTCATCCCCAAAGATGTGAGCAAGAGAAAAGCCTTCGATAAAGGGGTCAAGCAGCTCACAGAAGAGGGGGCCATCCAACGCCTGATGCCTCTTGCCTATGATGGGGACCCGATTTATGCCGCTGTCGGAAATCTTCAGTTTGAAGTGATGAGATACCGACTTCAAGATGAATATAATGTAGAGACGATCTTCTCTCCACTCCCCTATCAGTGTAGCGCCTGGATTGTAGGAGATGTCGCCTCCTTTAAGAAAACCTCTAACTCGACTCTAGTGAAAGATATGAATGGCAAGCCGATGGCCCTTTTCCATTCCGTATGGGAAAAAGGGTACGCCGCCAAACAAAATCCTGACCATGAGCTGATCGACCTCAGCACAGATCACGATTAGATTAGAGGTTGCAGCAGGAGCAAATAGTGGGCAGAGAGATGACGAAACCAAAAAAGCCGCTCCGGAAGCAACTGAGCGCGCACATATCTCCACCATTGTTGAGAAAGTAAGAACTCTCTCGATAAAAATAATCGAGCACCTCTACGAGATAAGTGCCACCCCCTTCTTTAAAACAGCTGCTATTTTTCGCTGTTGTAAGAGCTTTGCCTATATCGGCTACAAGTTTATAGGCTATCGTCTTATCCATAGTTACAGTCGTGTGATTAGAGCCTTGAGCCAACGTGTCGCAGTAATAGGTGACATTATTGATTGAAACAATGTTGTTTCCATAAGAATCTTTCGTAACATAGCAGCTCGATTCTAGATCGGTTACTAGAGGTTTTAAGTCATTGAAGACCGATTGACAAGGTGATGAACTAGTGGATTCTGTCATAAAATTGCTTCCTATTTTATTCTTCTGTTAGTGCCCTTTTGCAGCAGCCAGCAAAAAGAGGAATGGCTAAGACAAACTCGATAAAATCGATGTATCTGCAGACAAAATGGCAAGAGCTTCCCCCCCTCTTTTTATAGATCTGTAGCCCTCGGTAAAGATTTTGCATCTCTTGCTGGAAATAGGCGATGTAATTTAACTGAAAACAAGTACACTCCTCCATAGAGTGGCGGATATTTTGAATATCACCTTCTAATTTAGACACATATGAATAATCAACATCGATTGGATACTTCTTTCTATAGACATCATCTACCTTGGCCTTCGGATCACAATAGTAGACCATGGCATCGAGATAGACAATGGGATTACCATAATCATCTTTCTCTTTCGTGTGGCACCCTGCCTGAAGATCCTTAAGGAGCGCTTGCAGTGCTTCATTAAAATTTTCGCAATTTCCTTTCACATGAGCCCTATTCTTTATTAATCAGCATATCAATTTTTTTTAATTTTAACGAAAACCACTCATTATAAGCTGGATGAGGTAGTTTAAATTGAGAGTTAGAACATTTGCTGTAAAAGAGTCTTTTCCCCTATACTTTTAGGATGATTAATGAGGATTTCTGAATGAGCTTAGAATCGTTGACCACAATGGTCTTATTTATCTCTTGTGTCTTAATATTAGCAGGTAGCGTCTATTTATCGATCCGCCTCCGCTTCGTTCAGATACGCTTTCTCCCTTCACTCTTCAAAAGCCTCTTTCTCTCCTTAAGAAAAGATCAACAGAAAACGACCCACACCATCCCACCTCATAGAGCCCTATTTACTGCGATGTCGACTACCTTGGGGATTTCTACTATTGTGGGACCAGTCATTGCTATTCGTCTAGGGGGCCCTGGCGCTCTAGTTGGCTTTTTGCTCACCTCCTTCTTTGGAGGGGCGGCAGTTTATACAGAGGTGAATCTAGCTCTACAGCATAGAAAGTCCCTTTCCAACGGAAAGATCATGGGGGGACCGATGCAGTACTTAAGCGCCCTTGTTTCACCAAAGCTTGCAAAATGGTACGCTCTTGGATGCTTACTCCTGATGACCGTCTGGTCTGGCGCGCAGGCAAACCAGCTAGCTGCCATTCTTGACTCCCCCTTTGTAGGGAGCTACCGCATTCCAACGACGGTTTCGGGTGTTTTGATTGCTACCTTTATTTTGATCACTTTGATGGGAGGAATCAAAAGAATTGGCTCTCTTTCTGCGAAACTTGTCCCTTTGATGTTCTTCCTCTACATTGGCTCATCGTTATGGATCCTTGGGATGAATGCAGGTCAAATCAGCACTGTATTAGGGGAAATCGTGAGCAACTTCTTCTCTCCACAGGCCCTCATCTCAGGAACTGCGGTCGGTGGTATTGTCAGCGCTCTTCGTTGGGGTATCTTTAAAGGGGTTCAGTGCTGCGAAGCAGGAATCGGAACGCAAACGATCCCCCACTCTATGGCAGAGACGGGTGATGCAGAAACTCAGGCAACTCTTGCTATGCTTTCGACCTATAGCGCAGGGATTGTAGCCTTCCTTTCAGGACTTGTGGCTCTCGTCACCGGGACATGGAAAGATCCAACACTCTCGTTAGGGGTCAATATGGTAATCGCCTCGTTTGAACAATATTTTTCCGTTTTCGGCACGGCAATTGTTATCATCAGTACCTTCTTATTTGGCTTTGGAACGATTCTTGGGAATGCTTTCAATGGAAGCCAGTGTTATGGCTATCTTCTCAATAATAAAAAACAACGCTATTACTGGTTAGTAACAGCGTTCATTATCTTGTTGGGAGCTATTTCAGAAGTGACAACTTTTTGGTCTTTGATTGACCTCGTCCTTGCTGCGATGGCTGTGCCACATATCGCGACACTTGTGTATGCAACAAGGAAGACTCTCGTTACCGCAAAAGTGGTAGAGGCTAATTAGTCATCAGATGGAAGTACTGAGTGTCTTGTAGCAGATGAATAGCTAGGGTACATCACCTTATTGATCGACTCATCTATGTGCTCTTTAAGAGATGGAGAGCCTCCATAGTAGTGATCGAGCTCAACTGCTGTCCTTTCCCCTGCCTCATGTTCAAAGTATGACTTATGAGAAAGAAGGCTACCTAATATCTCTTTTGCATCTTTTTCACTCCCACCACTACGATTGAGGTCAGAAGCTGCATAAACTGCATTCCAAGCTCTAAGAGTGCTTACTTGCGAAGCACTATATGACGAATCAAAAAGATAATCATCTGCATGAAGGAGGTAAATTGCATTACTAATTACTGGATCTTCATCAGATTTATGTTCTTCTTCTACATCGTCCATAGAAGGGCTTTCCTCACCTGAGGTATTGTCTATCGTTTCTGGAGTTAATGTACGAGGCTTCTGTTCTATTACCTCTCTTGCTACCTGATTTGTAAGATTATCAGTTGAGGTCATTTCTGCCGCTACGGAAGAAGAAGAGGAGCTTCTAAAGGAGAAGAAGCTTTTTAAACTAAATCTCGACTCTGTTTTTACCTGATTTACCGGTAAGTTGGCAGGTTGTTCTATCGGATCTTCTACTACTGAAGGATCATATACATGAACCGTGCTCGAAGTACAACAACAAAATAAACTCATATCAATCGCCTATTTAGATATTATTAAAAATGGCCCGTGAATGTGGAA
>CAZZMO010000004.1:0-136818 GCA_964655475.1 uncultured bacterium | reverse complement strand
AACTAATTTTAAAAAGGATATAAAAATGAATAGCGTAAACCTATATTCCATAACAGAATATAAGCATAATACTGCAACTATTTGCTCTACCCCCAATTCCACTACACCAGAGGGTCGAATTACGGGAGTGGATACCCCAGTTAGCGATTTATGTAGAGCAAGGGTCATGGCAGCTCAAGAGATATTTAGAGCTCAAGGCCCTGCAATTGCTTATAACTTTCTCGCCTCGCCACATATCATGAGCTGGAGTCTTTACGAACCCGTCAATAACTATCGTTTTACAGTAGGTGATCGCCTTATTATCAGTGATCCTGGGTATCCATTTGTAGCCTTGCAAGGATTTACACTATATAACGCTCTCACACTCCTTAACAAAGCATATTTTATCCACCGAGCGCAAAATTCCGATGCAATCGTTATGAATTCTGTGACATTTGGAGACCACCTTCTCAATAGGATCAGAGATCTGCCACAAGGAGCAGAACGCCAAGAGACAATCGCGCTAATAGTCTATTTAGTCACCAATGGATTTTTTACTCACGAGCGCATTCATACCCTCTTCCCAGATGTAGAAGGTGATATTTCACATGCCAAGGAACATGGTATAGAACACAGAGAGATACTTCCATTTCCTCTTATGGATATGGAACCATATAATCAAATACCAGTTACACACCCTTTGGGCTATGATAGAAGAGCTGCTGCTAACTACCCTCCTATCACAAAGAGGATTCAGCGAGATGTTCCAAATCTCATAGAAATGATGACAGCGGAAAACTGCCGCTATTTACCAGAATATTTCCGAGCACAAAGCGTCAGTTATGAAACTGGGGAAGTGCAAGATCGCGTTACAGATGAAGAAATCGAGAGAAATCAGCGGATCACAAGGTCCATCACTTCTAGAATCGATCTTCAGTAAGGTGTCTAGCCGAATCAAAAAGAATGCCCGGGGCGGGACTCGAACCCGCACGGAGTTGCCTCCAAGGGATTTTAAGTCCCTTGTGTCTACCATTTCACCACCTGGGCAAAGTAGGAAGGCCTGCAAAAACTAGCAGGCCGTTTCTAAAAGGGAGAGTTTACACGATTTCTCAGTTAATGTAAATGGGTGTGATCATTTAATGAATCAGGAATCTCTTCCATGAGTTCATGATGATCTTCCAAATGTTCTCCACGCCTCGGTTCTTCTGAAACCAAACCTTGATCTTCTTTTTCCATAACGAGTGGAGCTGAGAAGAGTGGGTCATGATAATCTTCGACAAAGTCGTGGATAGAGCCCGGCTCTGCCATGGGTGTCTCAAGATTTTTGACGGTGGTTTCTTTAGGCCGAAACAGCGTATCTGAAATCAGTGTATCTGGAGGCGTGAGAAGGCTCGAGAAGATTACTGGGGCAAGGGGGAGAACCTCTTCGCCAGGAGCTGACTCTTTTGCAAGTGCTCCTTTTTCTTCTTGAGATACTCTTTTACCACGGCGTTGTCTCTTGCGATCACGCTTAGCAGCTCCAGCTGCTGGGGTAGCGGCTCCTTCTAATTTTGGCTCTTCTTCCCCTTCTTCTTCATGTTGTTGCTGCGGCTGTTGTTGCGGCTGCTGCACCTTGGCCTGTTTTGCAGGTTGGTGGTAGTGCGGAGCTGTTTCTTTTCCTCCAGCGATCTTGATCAATTTATCAACTGTTGGGTTTTTAACAACCAACCGGAGCTCTTTGACTTCTGAAAGTTCATAATCGCTTACGGGTAACAGAAAGGATTTCGGACGCTCTAAAGAGCGGTAAAAAAATGTCTGGCCAAACGAAATCACTTCGACTGCGTCGACTAGATATTCTTCTGCGCTTCCACCCTTACTGTTTTTAATCGATATCTTATACCCCTCCTTTGGAGTAATGATCGTCTCTATAATTGGTTCTCGTGTAAAATGCACGGTGTCTTTCCATGGTTAATCGGTTTAATATCATTCGTATCCTCATCTTTTTGAAGCCATATGCAACAGCAAATCGATTACACGATTTGAGTATCCCCATTCGTTATCATACCAGGATACGAGTTTGAAAAAATTGTCATTCAAGGCGATGCCAGCATTTTTATCAAAAATCGATGATCGGGAATCTGTGATAAAATCAGAAGAGACTACTTCATCTTCTGTGTATCCTAAAATCCCTTTCATGTGGGTTTTTGATGCTTCTTTCATGTCTTGGCAAATTGCCTCATAAGTTACAGATTGCTGCAATCTCACAGTGAGATCCACAACCGACACATCAGCTACAGGAACGCGAAAAGCCATACCAGTAAGTTTTCCCTGCACTTCTGGGATCACTTTACCTACAGCTTTGGCAGCGCCTGTACTTGATGGGATAATATTAAAACCCGCTCCTCGCCCTCCTCGCCAGTCCTTCCCAGAAGGACCATCAACGGTCTTTTGGGTAGCTGTTACAGCATGGATAGTTGTCATGAGCCCTTCAACAATACCGTATTTTAGAAGGACTTTAACAATGGGCGCTAAACAATTGGTCGTACAAGAAGCATTCGAAACAATGTTATCTCGAGCTGGGTCATAAAAGTTTTCGTTCACACCCATCACAAACATGGGCGCATCTGATGAAGGGGCTGTAATAATTACCCTTCTAGCTCCTGCTTGGAGGTGCTTGCTTGCTGCCTCCACTGAGGTAAAAAGACCCGTCGATTCAATGACATAATCGACTTCCAATTCTCCCCATGGAAGTTTTGCGGGATCTTTTTCTTTGAAAATTTGGATTGTTTTTTTTCCGATAAAGAGGTGATCATCATCTGAAGTCACATCTAACGGAAATCTTTTATGGATAGAATCATACTTTAAGAGGTATGCCAATGCACCTGTTTCTACAACATCATTGATCGCTAATACATCGATTTTATCGCCGTGATGCTGGGCAATGGCTCTAAAAACCAACCTGCCAATCCGACCAAAACCGTTAATTGCTACTCGTATCGCCATAGACTACCCCCTCCCTGTAATGATAACTAAACTGATGCAGTATGTCAACTTGAGTTTTGAAGTTTGAGAGAAACTGAGGGAACATCGTGAAATCTCTCAAGATTCAGATCGGGGAAATGAAGATCTCCCCGACCAAAACTTAAGCTTACTACATTAATCTGCTAAGTACTCTATGATGCACTTTTCAGCAGCATCACCAACTTGTACTTTGGGTAAACGGACGATTCTCGTGTATCCACCTGGACGGGCAGCAAAACGAGGTCCTAGTACTGAAAATAATTTCTGCAAAATTGTGCGGTCAAGATTGTACGCACTGGTGTCTCCACCTTTTACAGCTCTAGCTTCTTTAGGAGTAAAAGCGTTGTAGCGAAGTGCTAGTTTTGCTTTTACTTGGCGGCGTGAATGAAGAGAGTCGTTCTTCGCAAGAGTGATTAACTTCTCTGCGTAACGTCTCAATTCTTTTGCCTTAGGCACTGTTGTTTCGATTCGCTCATGCTGAATCAAATTCTTGCAAAGATTCTTCAGCGTCGCGTCTCGATGAGCCGAAGTACGGCTGAGTCTTCCTGAGTGATTTCTATGTCTCATGGTTCATCCTACTGATTTTTTTCACTGTGTGCGAGTGTCGCTACCACGTCTTTTACATTTTCTTTTGTGATTCCATATTTAGAAAGATCCATTCCTAAATAGAGTCCCATCTCATCCAACTTAGCTTTGATCTCGTTCAGCGATTTCTTACCAAAGTTCCGGAACTTAAGCATGTCAATCTCTTGCATGATCACAAGCTCTGCAATGGTGTCGATGTTGGCGATCTGTAAGCAGTTCGTAGAACGGACAGAAAGCTCGATCTCACTAATTTTCAACGACAATTTATGAAGAACTGAATCTCTATCTGAAGTCGCTTCTTCTTCGTCTACATCAAAGGAGATCGTCTGGAAGTTGAGCTCATCAAAGATAGAAAAATGGGTGTTAATGATCTGAGCTGCAAAGCTGAGAGCTTCTCTTGGAGAGAGGCGTCCATCAGTGTGTACATCTAAAATCACGCGATCCATGTCTGTCTGTCCACCAACGCGCTTATCTTCTACAAAGTAGTTAACAAGACGAACTGGTGAGTAAAGAGCATCAATGATGATCTCATCATTAACTTTTTCGAACATCCCTTCGATACGCTCAGAAGGAACATACCCACGTCCATAACCTACTCGTAAGACTACTTCTTTTGCCATCGGCATCGTGACAGTAAAGATCTCATGATCAGGGTTGACTACTTCAAACATCCCCTCTTGGATGATATCTTTTAGACAAACTGTGTAGCTCCCTTTGTACTGCTCTAGCATTTCAGGAGTGATCTCGAGCCATTTTTTCAATAGTCGAATTCCACGCGTGTCAGACTGATCTGTAGTCGGAAGTCTGCGGAGAAGGGCACCTTTCAGGTTGATTACGATGTTTGTCACATCTTCTGTAATCCCTTCTACTGCCATATATTCATGAGGTACACCTTCCATCTTAAATGATAAAATTGCAGGTGCTTCGATGGCTGTCATCAACACTCGTCTAAGAGCGTTTCCAATAGTATGCCCGAATCCTCTTTCTAAAGGCTCCGCAACAAATCGGCAACGATTTGGGTCTTTTTCATCTTCTTCAATAATGATTTTTTCTGGCAATTCAAATCTTTGATATTTCACAATATCGGACATATTGGTCTCCTAGAACCTTAAACCTTTTTTAAACTCTTCTGCGCTTTCTGGGTCTGCAACCGTTGTGCGGAATAGGCGTAATATCACGGATAGCAGTAATGGTCATTCCTGCAGCCTGTACTCCACGCACAGCGGACTCTCTACCAGCCCCTGGCCCATTTAAATTAACTTCAACTTCTTTCATTCCCATGCTCATCGCTGTCTTTGCGGCTTGGGTCGCTGCGACGCTGGCTGCGAACGCAGAGGATTTTCTTGAACCTTTAAATTGGCAAGTCCCTGCTGAAGCCCAGGAAACAACATTCCCAGCTGGATCTGTGATCGAAATGAGGGTGTTGTTAAAAGTTGCTTTAACATGCACGATCCCCGAAGCATGGGAAATTAAACGCTTCTTTCTAACGGGCGCTTTCTTTTTAATTGCTTGCTCTTGTTGTTGCTTAGCCAAAGCTCACTCCATTTGTCTTAAAATTATTTCTTCTTGTTCTGCACAGTTTTTGCTTTACCTTTGCGGGTACGAGCGTTTGTTCTCGTGCGTTGTCCTCTGACAGGCAATCCTTTACGATGTCTCTCCCCACGGTAAGATTTAATGGAGATCAATCGCTTAATGTTATTCTGCACTTCACGACGAAGGTCTCCCTCTACCGTGTAGCTTGTCTGGATGTGCTGAGCCAATCTAGAAATATCTGCTTCGGATAGCTCGTGAGCTCTCATATCAGGATTGATTCCTACATCAGCTAGAATTTTTTTTGCGGTATGAAGCCCGATTCCATATACATAAGTCAGGCTAATCACAGTGCGTTTCTTATCGGGTATGTCAACGCCAAGAAGTCTAGGCATAATAATTTCCTA
This sequence comes from uncultured bacterium, assembly GCA_964655475.1. Taxonomy (GTDB): domain Bacteria; phylum Chlamydiota; class Chlamydiia; order Chlamydiales; family VGMA01; genus VGMA01. Next base: position 131,317 of record CAZZMO010000004.1, on the reverse strand, counting down.
CAGGTTAAATTTTCGTTTCTTTGTCATAAATCCGTCGTATCGCTTCATGAGCAGATGGGACTCAATTTGTTTTGTGGTATCTAAAATAACACCTACAAGAATCAAGAGAGAGGTCCCCCCAAAAAAGTGGCTAATCGAGGCATCTACTGACAATAGCCGTCCCACAAGAGTCGGTAATATAGCAATCAGTGCGAGAAAAACTGCTCCAGCAAAGGTAATCTTGTTCATTGTTGATTCAAGAAAATCTTGCGTAGGCTTTCCTTGCCGAATACCTGGAATAAACGCCCCATTTTTTTTCATATCTGAAGCGATCTGCTCCGGATGAAATTGGGTTGCCGTCCAAAAATAAGTGAAAAAGAGTATAAGCAATACGTAGATAATTGTATAGACCCAACTTCCTGGTGATAGCCAGGCTGAGATCACGCCAAACCAATTCCCTGTGCCGACAAACTGCGCAAGCGTAGCAGGGAACATCAATAGTGAGGAGGCAAAGATCACAGGGATCACGCCAGCATAGTTAATTTTTAAAGGGATGTGCGCGCTCCCTCCCTGAACTTCTTTTCTACCCACGACTCTTCGAGCATACTGTAAAGGAATCTTTCGAACCCCTTGTATGATCAAAATAGTGCCTACTACAATAGAGACAAAAACCGCGAGCAAGACGAGAAGGGCAGAGAATGTCAACTGACCTGGCTCTTGCGACTCAAGGTTCAATTGCTTGATGATCGATCCCATTGTGGAAGGGAGTGATGAAAGGATACCGACTGTGATGATTAAGCTCACCCCGTTGCCGATTCCTCTCTCAGTGATCTGCTCACCGATCCACATTAAAAAGGCCGTACCCGTTGTCATGGTGACGATCGCAAGAAGGTAGAAAAGCCACGGTGCGCCGAACGCTTGTACATTCAAGATTTCTTGAACGATGATGCCTGGGGAAGACATATTCATTCCCACAGCATATTTAGCGAAAAGGGAGGAATGGATGACAGCCATAATGACAGTCAACAAACGGATCCCTTTCCCCATTTTTCTGCGTCCAGCTTCTGGGTTCTCCTTCAACTCTCTTTGAAAAGAGGGGATGATCGCCATGAGAAGCTGCATAATAATAGAAGCCGTAATGTAGGGCATGACCCCTAAAGCAACGACCGTCATGTGGGCAAAAGCACCACCTGTGAAAATATCCACGAGCTGAAAGAGATTCTGACCACCTCCAGTGGAAAAATTGAAAAGCTTGACCACTTCATCTGTGTTAATGCCTGGCACTGGGATATAAGCCCCGATGCGACAAACAACTAACATCAATAGTGTGAAGGTGATCTTTGCCTTCAAATCCTCAACCGAAAATATTCGACGGATCGCTTCTATCATTGTTAAGATGCCTTTGTTATTGTTAGGGCAATTCCATGTTTTTGTAGCTTTTCAGCTGCTGAAGCAGAAGCTGCATCTAAAGAAATCTTTTTGATTTTCTTTTGAAGTTCGCCTCGACCTAACAACTTGAGTAAAGCTGTGCTATTTTTGTTGATCAACCCTTTCTGGATCAATGAATCGCGTGTTACTTCCTCACCATCGAGAAAGACGCTATTGATCTGATCAAGGTTAATCCCTATGAATTCCACCTTAAAAGCGGCATTAGAAAAGCCTCTTGTTGGGAACGTCTTGTAGTATGGAGCTCCAGCACCTGTGTAGTAAGGACGTGTTTTATAACCAGAGCGGGATTTATCCCCTTTGTGTCCTCTACCGCAAGTCTTTCCTTTTCCAGACCCAACACCTCTACCTACTCGCTTCTTAGGGTTTTTTCGATAGTTTAAATCTTGTAAATTCGACAGAGTAATCATGATTCACCGAACCTTAAAGCTAGAGATTTTTTTCTGTTCGTTAATTTCTTAAATGCTTGCAATGTCGCACGCACTTGGTTGTTCGCGTTCGTTGAACCTAAGTTTTTCGCTACCACATCGTGATAACCAGCAAGCTCTAGCATCGAACGAACATGCGATCCAGCAACAATCCCTGTACCAGATGGAGCTGGCTTCAACATGACGTGAGCCCCGTCTGCTCTTTCTGACACTTCGTGTGGAATTGTGTTGTTTTCGATCTCTACATGGATCATGTTCTTACGTGCACTTTCGCTCGCTTTTCTGATCGCATCAGGAACTTCAACCGCTTTTGCGAAACCTACTCCGATTCGAGACTTACGATCACCGACAATTACAAGTGCGGAGAAGCTGAACTTTCTTCCCCCTTTAACAACTTTCGAGCAGCGATTGATGTAGACAACTTTTTCCTCTAAATCGCTCTTCCCTTCTTCTTTCTCTTTACGCGGTCCTCTAGTTTTCTCTGCAGTCATGACTCACCTAATTCCATTAAAGTTTTAATCCGGCTTCGCGAGCACCTTCCGCTAGCGCACGAATTCTACCGTGATATTTGTAGCTTCCTCGATCAAAAACGGCTTGTTCAATCCCTTTTTTCTTCGCAGCTTCAGCTAACATCTTCCCGACAAGAGCCGCTTGCTCCATTGGACCACCTTTTGTAGTTTTCACAGACTTTGCCTGAGTAGAAACTCCAAGGATGACCTTCCCTGGCAAATCATCAACAATGTGTGCGCTGATGTGCTTGAGGGAACGGGTGACAACTACCCGATAGTTAACACTAGCGTTTAACTTCACGCGTCTTCTTACGCTTAACTTTCGTCTCTCTCTTCTTATCCCAGCTTTCCTAATATCGCTTTGCATTTGCCTTACCTATTCCTAAATTACTTCTTAGCTGTTTTTCCAGCTTTCTTACGGACATACTCATTCTCATAACGAACGCCTTTACCTTTGTAAGGTTCGGGTGGTCTTAGTGAACGAATGGTCGCAGCAACCTGGCCTACGATTTGTTTATCATATCCTGAAATGACAATGGATGTACCTTTGTCAATCGCCACTTGAATCCCTTTTGGGATATCTACGAGGCAAGGATGTGAATAGCCAAGTGCTAGTTCAACCTGTGTCCCTTTCATTTGAGCTTTAAATCCAACACCGATCAGGGTTAGGCGTTTTTCAAAGCCTTTATCAACACCTGTTACAGCGTTTGCTAGCCTAGCTCTGATCAAGCCTAGGTAAGCATATTCTTTTAACGCATCGTTTGCTTTTACCCAAACTTGATCGTTATCGACTTCTACTTCTACTCCTGGCAATAGGTCAATGTCGATTTGTCCTTTCGGGCCCTTTGTAGATATTTTGGCGCCAGTTACCTTGATTTCAACATTCTTCGGTCGAACGATCGCTTTCTTGGTTAGTCGTGACATTTCTTATCTCCTTATCCTATTTTTACCAAATGCTGCAAAGTAGTTCGCCGCCAGCATTTTCTTTACGCGCTATTTTTCCGTGCAGAATTCCTTTGGAGGTGGAAATAATGGCGATTCCAAGTCCTCTTTTGATCATCGGGATTTCGTTTGCTTTTACATATTTTCTTCTTCCTGGAGAAGAAATTCTCTTCAGTCCTTTAATGACTGGTCTTCTCTGATCGTCATATTTCAGAAACAAACGGATTTTTCTCAGTTCTGCGTTATGGACAAAACCACTCACGAACCCTGTTTGCTCTAACACTTCAATGATAGACAGATTGAGCTTGCTCAGTTGTACATCGACATACTTGTGCTGCGCAGAAAGAGCATTGCGAATTCTTGTAAGTAAATCAGCTATTGGATCGTTTAACATCCTGTCCTCTTATTAAGTTTTCTTTTGTCTAAATGGGCAACCTAAAGATGTAAGTAGAGCAAAACACTCTTCATCTGTCTTCGCCGATGTTACAACTGTGATATTCATACCCTGAACGTGCTTAGACTGATCTAAGTTCACCTCTGGAAACACGTGTTGTGTATCCAATCCTACAGAATAAGATCCACGTCCATCAAATTTTACTTTCAAACCGCGAAAGTCGGGCAGTGTCGGACAAACAATATGAAAGAACTTATAGAGAAATTCGTACATACGATTTTTGCGTAGTGTCACTTTCAATCCTACTTCTTGCCCCGCACGGAGTTTAAAGTTAGAAATAGAAGTTCTCGCTCTTGTAACCATAGGTTTTTGACCTGAGATCATCATTAAATCTTTTGCACAAGCTTCTAAAACATGCTTGTCTTTTTGTTTAGCTGTACCCATGCTAATGACCACTTTTTTCAAAGTTGGCACTTCATGTACGTTCTTTACCCCAAGGTCTTGTTTCAGCTGAGACTTTACCTGCTCTGTATAAAGCTTCTTTAACGGGGGTATTATAGCTTTTTGTTGTTTCATATGTTCCGTCACTTAGGGTTATATTGTTCGATGCACAATCGCATTTTCTGATTGATCTAAGTAGAAAATCTCTTTCTTCCCGTCTTTCTCTCGGCATCGAAGTTTAGTTTTATACTGACCATCTGGTGTAAAGGCAACATTAGAAATATGTATAGGTGCCTCTGCTTCAATGATCGTAGGTTTTCTCTCTTGGACTTTTCTATGTCGCTTACGTAGGTTTACCCCTTTAATGAGGACTCTCTCGCTACTTTTCGCTAAGACTTCGCCTACTTTCCCTTTTTCGTTTCCTGCTGTGACAATAACTTTGTCACCTCTTTTTAAATACTTCATTGGATCCATCCTCCTAAACGACTTCTGGTGCAAGTGAAATGATTTTCATAAAGTTCCCTTCACGAAGCTCTCTCGCTACACTTCCCATCACTCGAGTTCCTTTAGGGTTTTGTTTCTCATCGATAATTACGCAAGCATTGTTCTGGAACGTAAGGGTCGATCCATCTTTACGTCTGATGGTCGCTTTTGTTCTTACGATTACCGCTTTCACAACGGATCCTTTCTTGATACTAGATGTAGGGATGACATCTTTAACAGCGCATACGATCACATCACCTACAGTGGCATATCTTCTTCTTGTACCACCTAGAACCTTGATACAGGCTACTCGCTTTGCACCTGAATTGTCCGCTACTTCTAACTCTGTTTCTTGTTGAATCATTGTTCCATCTCAACTTATGTTTAAGCGCACACACGCCATCTTTTCATTTTAGATAGAGGTCTACACGCTATGATAGAAACCTCATCCCCTATGTTTAGGGGCTTGTCTGTATGAGCATAGTATTTTTTCTTAACTTTAATGATCTTCTCATAACGTGGATGTTTCATTGTGCTCTGAACGACAATCACAACCGTTTTATCCATTTTGTTAGAAGAGACTACGCCCTTAACTACTTTATTTGCCATTTGACTCCCCACATTTTTCTTGGATAAAGGTTTTCATCCGAGCAATTTGCCGTCTGGTTTCTTTAAACACATGACCTTTTTCCGCTTTCTTCTGAACGTTTTTCACTGTTCGAAGGTGGAAAAGCTTCTTGTAACTCTCTTCGATTTGCGCCTCTAACTCACCGACAGATTGCGCTCTCAATTCTTGTTTCGCTGATTTTTTCATCTTTTCTCCAATCTATACCGTATGAAGGCGCTCGACGAATCGAACTGCAATGTTTAATTTAGCAGCCGCTTTACGAAGGGCAGCCTGGGCTGTTTCTCTCTGCACGCCAGCTACTTCAAACAACACCTTTCCAGGCTTGATAACTGCTACGTAGTGATCAACCGCACCTTTTCCTTTACCCATCCGTGTTTCAGCTGGCTTCTTTGATACAGGAGTGTGTGGGAAGATATTAATGAAAATTTGCCCTTTTCTAGCAAACTCTCTGTTAATTGCAACCCGGCATGCTTCAATCTGTCTTGCTGTGATCTTGCCACGCTCGATTGCTTGCATTCCATACTCGCCACTTGTAACGAATCCGCCTCGTTTAACGAGACCTGCGTTACTACCTTTAAAGGCTTTTCTGTGTTTTGTCCTTGTCGGAGACATCTTTGCCATACTATTATGCTCCCCCCGCCGCTTTTGGCGACGCAGTTTTGATTTCTCCGCGATTGATCCAAACTTTAATACCGATACTTCCGTAAGTAGTTTCTGCTCTTCCTTGAGCGTAATCGATATCGTTTCTCAATGTGTGGAGAGATACTTTCCCTTCTTTGTAGCCTTCAGTTCTTGCAATTTCTGCTCCACCGATACGGCCTGACACAACAACTTTAATTCCAGCAGCGCCTGCATCCATTGAACTCTGGATCGCTTTCTTGAGAACTCGTCTCCAAGCCAATCTTCTTTCAAACTGTGTTGCAATTGCGTTTGCTACTAGTGTTGCATCTAGATCAGGTCTTTTGACTTCTTCCACTTCAACGTAGACATCTTTACCTGTAAATTTCTTGAGTTCTTGTTTAAGAACTTCAATCTCTTGACCTTTCTTACCGATCACGAGACCAGGTCTTGCAGTGTGGATAACCACTTCAATTTTATCACTGAGTCGTCTTACGAGAAACTTAGCAGCTCCCTGGCAAGAACTTTTCTTTGCTAAAAACTTACGAATTTCGAGATCTTCATGCAATTGAGTTGCATATTGGCCTGTCGGAGCATACCACTGAGAATCCCAATTCTTTCGCAATATTAATCTAAATCCATGCGGATGTGTTTTCTGACCCATGTCCCTTTTACTCCTTAGTCTCTTTCTGCTCTTCAACTCTGATCATAAAATGGGAGGTACGCTTCATGATAGGCGCTCTTCCACCTCTGTTTCTCGCTTTCGCTCTCTTCATCACAGGACCTGGATTCACAAGAATCTCTGCTACGAATAAAGATTTACGATCTTTTCCATCGTTGTTTTCCGCATTTGCCACTGCACTTTTTAATGTCTTAGCAATCAGTGTTCCTGCTTTCAGTTTGGAATGCGCTAATTGATCAAAGGCATACTCTACGTGCTTGCCTCTAATCAAATCGGCCGCTAGCCTTGCTTTGCGCGGGCTAATACGGACATATTTAGTCAATGCTGTCGCCATGTTTTATCCTTATTTCACCTTGCTTGGCAATTTGTGCTTTCTTGTTGCAGAAAACTCACCTAATTTATGACCTACCATGTTTTCTGTGACGTAAACAGGAATAAATTGCTTGCCATTATGGACATCAAACGTTATTCCCACCATCTCAGGAAGAATTGTAGAGCGTCTTGACCAAGTACGGATCGGTTTTCCGCCACCTGATTGTTTATTCTTGTCCACTTTCTCCATTAATCTTCCGTCGATAAACGGACCTTTTCTCAGTGATCTTGGCATATTTTTCGTTGTCTCCTACTACTTCTTCCTACGATCTTGTACTATCAATCGTCTTGATTTCTTTTTGCGTCGTGTCTTCTTACCTTTTGTCTGAAGCGCCCATGGGGTTTGAGGGATGTAACCGTTATGTTTACCTTCTCCTCCCCCGTGTGGGTGATCCACTGGGTTCATCGCTGTACCGCGCACTGTAGGGCGAATACCTTTCCATCTTGTTCTTCCAGCTTTCCCTTCCTTGCGGAGGTTGTGGCTAGAATTCGAAAGAGCTCCGATTGTTGCCATACATGCATCAGGAACCATGCGTGTCTCGCCTGAAGGCATCTTCAACATCGCATATCCTTTTTCTTTCGCTAAAAGCTGAGCTGATGTTCCAGCAGAACGGATCATTACCGCTCCACGACCTGGGTTAATTTCGACTGCGTGCACAGTTAAACCGACAGGAATCAACTTGAGTGGCATTGCATTACCCACTTTAAATGGAGCATTTTCTCCAGAAACAACTTTTTGCCCGATCTGAAGATCTTTTGGAGCTAGGATGTAGCTCTTCTCTCCATCAACGTAAAAAATCAAAGCAATGTGCGCACTGCGGTTAGGATCGTACTCGATCGACTGAACCACACCTTCAATTCCAAATTTTGTTCGTTTGAAATCGATGACGCGATACTTTCTCTTATGTCCACCACCACGATGTCTATTCGTGACGTGTCCCATGTTGTTTCTACCGTTCGTTCTACGCTTAGCGAGGAGTAGAGATTTCGTCGGCTTGATTCTGGCTCCTGTAGCATCTTTCACAGTGAGTTCGTCAGAGAGGGGAACTACCAGTCCTCTTCTTCCCGCACTCGTCGGGTTAATTTTCTTATATCTCATAAATCCCTTGCTATTAAACTGTTAGATCGATGGTTTCCCCTTCGCGCAATGTAATAATGGCTTTCTTCCAGCTAGAAGTTTTCCCCATTCTACCGCGAACTCGTTTGGTCTTACCTTTACAGTTGATCGTGTTAACACTCGTCACGTGAACATCTTTGTAGAGCTCTTGAAAAGCTTCTTTGATCATGTGCTTGTTTGCATCAGGATGCACAACAAATACATACTGTGATCTTTGGCATTTCGCTAAGCTTTTGTTACTTGTCGCATTCGCCAAGTTCTGGAGCACGTTCGTTTTTTCTGTGACGTGAATATGCTTAATAATCGTTCGTTGCATAGCTTCCCTATGATTGGAATATCTGTTTAAGTTCGTCTACAGCTGTATCAAACAAGACGATGCGATAAGGCGCCATCAAATCATGACCGCTAGCATTCACGAACAATTGAAAATAAGAACGGGGAATATTGCGCATACTCTTTGTAAACACTTCGTAGTGTTCAGCTGGAGTTTTTGCCATTTGCCCTTCATCTTCTGTTTTTGGAGAGGCACCAAGGAACAATACTCTCTTCCCATCGCTGCCAATCGCTTTTAAGAAATCAGCAATCACTTTTGTTTTAGGTTGAGCAGGTAGCGTTTCCTGAAGGAGAACTAAGTCACCCTTCTCGATTTTTTCCAATAAAATTTGACGAACTACTGCTCGTCTCTCTTTGCGATTGATACGAACAAACTGATCAAATTTTGGTTTTGGGCCAAATGCACGTCCGCCCCCTTTGTACTGAGGAGCTGCCAAGCAACCTTGACGAGCGTTACCTGTACCCTTCTGGCGATGTGGTTTCAAGCCAGAGTGGTTAACTTCGCTACGCCCTTTTGTGTTAGCAGACCATTGACGCAAGTTGCGACGGATGGCGACAATGTAGTCTTTGATCATCTGTATATTGGCGCCTTTTGCCATCGTAGAATCGATGTCGACTTCGCCATGCAGTTTACCGCTGAGATCGTATTTCTTTACCTTTACCACCGATACCTCACTAATCATTTCTTCTTCTTCAGCGCTTGTCTGACGGAGACTCGAGCCCCTACGGGACCTGGTACGCTTCCTTCAACAAGGAGAATGTTTTTACTAGCATCTATGTGAACAACTTGTAGTCGCTCTACAGTTACTTTCTCGTCGCCCATGTGACCTGGCTGATGTCTACCTGGCAAGCATCGTCCCGGACTAGTACGGTTACCTGTAGATCCACCATGTCGATGGTTACTCGCTCCGTGAGCGGCTTTACCACCTTTGTCGCCATATCTCTTGATAACCCCTTGGTATCCTTTTCCCTTGCTGGTACCAGTAACATCTACTAGAGCGCCTTCTTGGAAATATTCAACAGTGAATTCTTGCCCGAGTTCGAAACCGTCGAGTTTTTCAACTCTTGATTCTTGGGCGAATTTTTTAGGGGCGATTTTTTTTGATTCGTAGTGTCCAACAAGCGGCTTACCGAGACGTTTCTTTTTAGAAGAGGAAACGGAAACGGATGAAAGTTGAATAGCTTGATACGAATCGTTTTCTGTGGTTTTGATTTGGCTAATGACATTAGGCGCCATTTCAAGAACGGTTGCGGAGACTAGGGAGCCATCTTTTTTGAAAAAGCTCATCATCCCAGCTTTTTTTGCTATCATATTCAGAGACATACTATATCCTTCGCGTTAGCAGTTTCTCTTTTCTCTATATTAGCCTAATTTTGGTCTCGCGTAGCATTTTACTCTTTGACGCGCCTCAAACTCAGGCTCTCACTCTTCGAGTCAGTTCTTAAATGATTCGAATTCCTCTCTGGTGAAGACTCATGCGGGACAGATTAACAAAAGCCCTCTTTTTTCCACAATCAATATTTTATACTGACCGGAATAAAAAATTGGAGGTTTTACCCATCTTGTAAAAGAAGAAGTGAGCTTCAGGTTTGAATGCTCTGATTTACAAGAGTCGATTCTTTCTTGATTTTATCAACTTTTGCTTTGATTTTATGACGATTAAAAGCGGTCACGAGGAGAACCGCTACGAAAAGAATCAGAACCCCTGAAAATAGCGACCACTCGATTTTTTCTATTGAAGATGGTCCAGTCTGCATCAGGAATGGTGAGGTAAATTAGCAAACATAATTTTTTTCCATGTCATTTGCTTTGAGTAAATTCAATTTTTGTTCCTCTTCACTATTACCAAGCTTCATGAGAAAGCTTGCCAACGTCATCATAAGGCTGCCAAAAAGACACATCGCTGAAAGTGGCGCTAAAATAAAACTACTAAAGCATAACGCCAACAAACCTACAACTGAAAAACAGGCAAATAAAATATTCGATGTCAAATTGAGCGCTTGAATCCAAGGGGTATTTCTAAAACCCATTTCTGGATCCATACTCATTTTTTCGCCAAAATTTGAAAGGCGATCAGTCTCTTTCCAATCGTCTAATACCTCAAATGTGCGAGATCCGCTACGGATCAAGCCTACTCCAGATCCAATCCCTCCGAGGAGCGATGAAGTAAGCTCCCCTCCTGCTGCTGCAAAGCACTCTGTATGGACCCAGCCACCAAATCGGGCAAGAGAGCCCGTTAAACCGAATCCTGCCATGATGCGATCGCTTAAGATATGAGACTCTCCCCTTTCCATACGGAAACGCATAGAGCCTCGCTCAGAGGCTTGAAATGTATTTGCAAAGGCCCAGGCTGAAGAAATCACCCCCATCCCCTGCATGACACCAAAAAATATACTACCTGGCCTTTCACTGAGGCGATGTACACTTTCTGCAGTTCTTTCCCAAAAAGATGGTTGAGCTAACTCTTCCCCTCCGCTAGTAAAGGAACTAGCCACTCTCCCCTCTAAAAAACTTTCACCAATATGATCAAAATAGGGTGTAGAGGAAGTAGTTATTGAAGAATTTGGTAGATCAAGAGATGGAAAGAGAAGCGACATGATTTTCACTTAGAAAATATTGATTTAGAGTATTTTAACAAATACTGATATCTTCTTCTACTCTGAAAATTAAAATTCACAAGATATTAAAAAAAGAAAAGCTTCTTTCAGTTCATCCTGAAAGAAGCTTTATACACTTACACGATTCGTGCTAATTCATCATTGATCTGAGCAATTGTGTCTTCCTGCTCAAGCGCTTTTCTATTATCACCGATAAAGAAGAGAGCGATCGAAGTCACTAAAACAACTGTACCAATTGATAGAAGAATTGGTTGAGCAAATACGAGACCAAGAACTACACCAACAAAGCTCAACACATGAAGAACTAAAGCAGCCACATTCTTGACAATTGTAAGCCATGACTCGTGACCTTTGAGATCGTGAATCTCTTGCTCTTGCGCTGGAATTGTCTCTCCTGCCGCCTTTCTCGCTTCTAGCTTATTGTGACGCTCTACTGTCTTTGCTGCATCAATACATCCATTTGTGAGGTCTACCACATCCTTAATAGATTTCGCCCCTTGAATAGTGGCTCCAAGCGTAGAATTTGCACAATCAACAATTCCTTCTTTCCCAAGAAACTCTAAGAACTCACCTGCTTGAGCAACCCCTTTTGCTCCATGACCTAAAAATTCGACTCCAGCCATTGTTCCGTCATAAGCAGCACCACTCTTTCCACTCAATCCTTTTTCGATTGCAGATACTACGCGGCCCCCAGCATTAACCATATTGCCAGTCGCAGCAATTGCGCCAGCCAATCCATAGGCTTTCGCCCCTTTATTCAACGATTTGCCAATACTAACTGCTTCAGTTGGATCTCCACCTAAAACTCCTGTGAGATATCCTGTCCATCCCGCGCCACACTCTCCAGTTTTTAGCGCGAGCTCTCCAGCATTACCAATAGCGCTGAGAGTGTTACCAAGCGTTGTACCACCTGATTTTCTTTCTACCTGAACTAGATGCCCATCTTTTTTCTTTAATTGACCAGTTGCTGCTGCATTGTGGCTATCATTGATAACATGCCGACCACCCAATCCAACATTACTTAGTGCTGTTGCCATATTCATTACCTCTTTTTTGTTAAACTCGTCATAATTTCATCAATTTCATGTTCTTGCTGGAAACGCTCCAGTTGGTCCCCAATGAAGAAGGAGACAATGGCGCCAATAAATACCACTACCGAAATTCCTAATGTAATCCATGAGCTTAAAACAGCTGCTGTGATCACACCGATGATTCCGAGGGCGCTCCCTGTGAACGAAGCTATATTTTTTACAAGATCCCAAATACTCTTGTGTTTTGTCATTTCATCAACTTCTACTTCATAGTCCGTCCTAGGCTGAGACTCTCTGCTAGCCACTGCTGCAAGTTCAAGTGAGGAATCAAAGATTGAGCAGGCGCAAGAAACCATATTTGCTGAATCGATACCTACTTGCATGCCAGATCCTTGAAAAGACTCTGATTCCACCATATCTGAAGTGAAGCGCAATAAGCTCAGCCCTGTAATCGTCCCATCTGCTGTGGCACCAATCACCTTTCCCGCTTGAGCGACTTTCTCAACTGCTGTTCCCTCTTCTTCGCAAAGCTCCGTTACTTCATTGACAATCGTTCCTATATCTGAAAAAGCTTGAGCAAAACCGAGGAAGTTTTCACCCTTGCCACAGACATCTGCAATGCGAGAAGCGCCAAAAGCCTCAGCAGCTGCACCTGTTAAACCCCAAAACTTATCATGCTTCTCTTTGAAGCAACGGGTCATTACATCGTATGGCTGCCCACTTTGTTTACCTACCGCGAATTCGACCTGAGAACGAGTTACAGAAGCCATGCAATTCCTTGACAAAATCTTTAAATCTACCTGCAATATAGAGACGTTTTATTTATTTGTAAATATCAAAAAACCAAAGACTTATGAACCAAAATTAGTTCAAAATACATTATAAAAACTAATTTCTATTTTGCATTTAATTGCGAAACAAATAAGTTAGTTTTGTTTAATATATAAAAGATAAAATGAGATGCGTTTTACGGAGTGATGAAAAAAGCAGAGGAAACACCGTTCATGAATTCTTTAACCGACATTTTTTTTCCACCCTCGGGCTGCACTTCTAAAATTTTTATTCCAACATCTTGACAAGAGACAACCCAACCATTCACACGATCAAATAAGAGATTTTCCCCTGCGCTCTTAGCAAAAAGAGATGTGACTTCAGTGCGAAGCACTTTAACGCGCTTCTCTTTACCCTGCAAATTACAGAGGGCAAAGGCGCCAGGAGAAGGGCTGAGCGCTCTCACCTGGGAATGAACCTCTTTAGCGGGCTTATTGAAATTGAGAAGAAGATGCTCAGGGCCAATTTTCTTAGAAAATGTAGCTTGCTCTGCCTCTTGCGCCCTTCTTTGTAGAGGCATCCCTTTTTCAAGACTCTCCAACACTTCAAGTAAGAGCCTACAAGATGAGCCGCAGAGGTGCTCTTCGAGCTCTCCATGAACCATTTGATCTGGGATACAATACTCTTCTTGAGCTAGGATATCCCCTGCATCCATCTCAAGGATCATTTCCATAATAGTCACCCCTGTTTTTGTATCACCATGAAGAAGAGGAGATCGAATGGGAGAGGCTCCTCTATAGAGGGGAAGGAGGGAAGGGTGCACATTGATTGGAAAGAGCTTCGGCACGGAGAGGAGGTTTTGCTTCAAGAGCTGACCGTAAGAGACTACGATAAAGAGATCAGGATTATAGGCTTTTAAGGTTTCAACAAATTCAGGGTCAGATGCTTTTTTCGGCTGAAAAACAGGTATGTGAGGATAATGAGATTGAATAAACTCTTTTACTTCAGGTGGATGTACTTGTCGATTTCTCCCTTTCGGCTTATCTTCACCCGTGACGACAGCTACGATATTGATGCGATGGGAGAGCAAAAAAGAGAGAACTTCTTTAGCAAACTCAGGAGTTCCGAAAAAAATGACATTCATCTCATTTCTAATAGCTGCTGAGTATTTCCTTCTTCTTTCTCTTCAAGATCGATCTTAGTAACCCCTTCCATGCAGATCAATCCCCTTCTGGAGGAGGTGCAGAAGTCAAGCCAATAATCGAGGTGTTTAGAAGAGGGGATCTCTAGACGGATCCTTTCAATCGCTTCAGGTAACTTGAGACCTGAGCGGTAAGTTAGTTTGAAGGCCTTCGTTAAATCTTTTCTCATATTGAGAGAAAACTTATGACGCTTGAGCCCTACAATGTTGAGACCACCTAATTTATAAGGGGTCCCTCCACCTACAGTATAAGGGGGAACATCTTTCGTAACGCGGCTCATGCCACCCACCATGGAATAAGAACCGATACGGACAAATTGATGAACGGGGGTCATCCCACCGATGATGGCAAAATCATCGACCGTCACATGTCCTGCTAAAATAGAATTGTTCGACATGATGACGCGGTTACCCACTACACAGTTATGAGCAATGTGGCAATAAGCCATGATCAGACAGTGATCTCCAACAACCACTTCTGTCTCCTCTCCGCAGGAAGAGTTGATCGTAACATATTCTCTAATTTCAGTTTTTTTACCAATCCTGACGTATGTGCGCTCACCTTTATACTTAAGGTCTTGCGTTTTAGTCCCGATACAAGCAAATGGCCAGATGATCGAACCTTCTCCAATTTCCGTATGCCCATCGATGTAGGCATGTGACTTGATCACCACATCATCGTGCAGAACTGTATGCCCTTTGACGATGGCATAAGGCTCGATGATAACTCGTTTCCCCACTTTTACAGAGGGTTCTACCACGGCTGTTGGATGAATATCGCTCATACTAACCTTGATTTTCTGGTAAAAGGGCGAATGAAATCTCTGCCTCAGTCGCAACACTCCCTTCTACTTTGGCCACGCAAAGCATTTTCCCTCCCCGTTTCGAAAGGTGAGAAGCTTCTGCCTCCAAAATCAGGGCATCGCCTGGACGGACAGTTTTTCTAAATCTTACATCTCTAATGCTTGCCAATACCTTGATTTGGTGAAAGCCTTTTTCAAACATGAGGATCCCCCCTGTCTGTGCAAGCGCTTCTAAAATCAAGACTCCTGGCATAATGGGCTCGCCAGGAAAATGGCCTTGGAAAAATTCTTCGTTAATCGAGACACTCTTGAGCCCAACAATCTTGTTATTGTCTAAGTCGATACTCAAGATTTTGTCTACTAGTAGAAAGGGATAACGATGGGGTAACCGTTTTAAGATCTCTTTGATGTTGATCTCACCGCTGCTCATCGCTTTCTTTCCTTTTTAATCAAATCAACAATCTCTTTAGCAAAAGATGTATTGGAATAATGACCTGAGCGAATTGCTACAATGTGCGCAAGGATCGGAGTTCCAATCAAGGAAAAATCACCAATCAGGTCGAGAATCTTGTGTCGAACCATCTCATCAGGGAACCGGAGCCCACCTGGATTGAGAACCTCTCTACCTTTAAGAATCACACCATTTTCTAAACTCCCCCCTTTGATCACTCCACTTTCTAAAAGTGGAAGGATCTCTTCGTAGAGAGAAAAGGTTCTTGATGGAGCAATCTCTTCTGAGAAAGTATCTTTGTCGAATACGTAAGAATAAAACTGAGAATGGAGAAGAGGATGGTTCGGGTATGAAAGAGTATAGCTAATCCGAAACTCTGATGCAGGGAGGGCTACAAGATAAACGCCATTGCCACTCCAATAAATTGGCTCTGCAATTCGGTAAACGTGAACTGTAGACTTTTGCTTCCTTTTTTCTACTTGCTTCAGGACACCGATGAAGGGAAGCGCGCTGCCGTCTCCGACTGGCACTTCAGGCCCATCTAATTCGATGAGGAGGTTATCGATCTCACACGCCTTAAGAGCAGAGAGCACATGTTCAACACTTTGAATCACACATCCATCGCGGCCGATGATGGTACATCTCGGCGTTCCGATGATGTAATCAATTGTCGCTGGGATGACTGGTTGATTGGGAAGATCGACTCTTTTAAAGCGGACTCCAAAGTTTTCTGGAGCGGGATGGAACCTCATTGTCACATCTGCGCCTGAGAAAAGACCTTTGCCAAAAAACTCAATTGATTGATCAATAGTGTACTGGTTTCTTACAGAAGATAAGACTTTTTCGGTTTCCAAAACTTTGGCATCGCATGATGACAGCAAAATAACTCCGTACAGGCACTAATTTCACTAAAATTTACCCAAATGATTCTTTTCTTCACAAGCGATATTTTTTTCTGAAGATGAAGAATGTCGAGAGCATAAATATGCTGAACGCCAATGTAGGGCAATTTCCCGTTAGAGAATAGAATGTCGACGCTGTGTAAGTTGGGATTTCTAAAAAGAGCACCCCTTGAAACCAGTGGTCTCGATCTGCTTTTTCTTCTAGCCTTCCGACGATGTGACCAAAACAATCAACCCCTGCTGTAATCCCCGTATTACAAGCTCTCACTAAAGGGAGCCCATTTTCTACAGCGCGAAATCTTCCTAAATGAAAATGATCTTTCGGAAGGCGTGAATGGGGAAACCAAACATCATTAGAAAGATTCGCAAGGAGCTTAGCTCCCCTCACTTTCCCTTCTCTAACGAGATGGCTAAAGCATTCTTCATAGCAAATGGATGGGGAGACGACCGTTTTTCCATAAAAGACATTAGCCTCATTCCCTGGGGTAAAAAAGTATTCAATTCCATGCTGAGCAAGAAATGATCTAATGAACGAAACGGGAAGGTACTCTGACAAGGGGACGAGGACTCGCTTGTGATACATCTGGCAGAGCGTTTTATTCGGAGAAAAATGGACAGCAGAGTTGTAACTTTCTTTCTTTGTAGCGTTGTAGTAAGTGGCCCCCATGATGAGCTCGCTCGAAAAATAGTTCGCAATCCCTTGCGCTACATCTCCGTTTGTGAGGAAATGATCTGAGGTCTTCGGAACAAAATCCCAGTTCAAAAGGCGCATGAACATCTCTTTTACATCGTGAGATGAGAGATGGGGGTGAAAAATGTCAAAAGGGAGGGCCGATTCAGGTAAAACAATGAGATCGATCTCTTTTCCTTTTTGATCCCGAAGCCCTAAAATGATCCGCTCCCACTGATAAAGAGGGGGCAAATATTCATCTGATTTTTCTTGAAACGCCGTCTTCTCTTCTGCATAAAGCCCAGTTTGTACAAGCGCCACTTTGAGGTGATCCCCATTTTCTAAGGCCCTTTTTTGAAGATGTAAATTCCAATAGCCGAATAGAGCTGGGAGGGCTGCAATGGCTAGAGCAACCGATCCAGTCCGCATCGATTTTTCCTCCCACCATTTGATCAAAACAAGGTTCGTCAAGAGGATCCAAAACGTAAGACCTAAGATACCTAGGACGCTTGCCCACTGTAGCGATGGGAGCGAATAGGCCAAAGATTGCCCGATCGGATTAAAAGGGAAGCCGCAGAGAAAGTAGAGGCGGCTATACTCCATTAGAGTCCAAAAGCTTGCCATTGCCAAGATCCTTTGATAGGAAAGGGAATCTTTAAAAAAGAGGGTTAAAAGCCCCCACTGAAGACCCATGGCAAGGGATAAAAAAACATAAGGGTAATAGATTTCAAAGCCGTGATAGTAGGGAGTTGCCATCCAAAAAAGTTGAATGAGCTGCACACCTAAAAACCAACTGGTGCCGATGAGGAATTTCTTTCTGTGGGAAAGCTCTCCTTTTAAGCTGTAAAAAAAGAGGGCAAACCCGAGGAAGCTAGTTAAAAAGGCGAGGAATTTGTGATCTGGCTGTGAAAAGGATACGAGAACAAAACTCGTAATGATCCCTATCAATCTACTATACATCGTTCAATTGTACCAAAGAGGCGGTTTTTTTCTGCCCTTTTCCCATTGCCAAAACTACAATCAATCCACCGATGATGGCCAAATTTTTTAAAAAAGCGATCAGTTCCAGCGACTGCTCATGCCCTTTTAGAAGCCAAAAATGGTGATAAAAGAGGGTGATCGGCACGAGGTAGAGGAGGAGGAGAAAAGCTGCAAGTCTCACCTGAAGCCCTAAAAAGAGGAGGATTCCCCCTAAAATTTGTAAGGTAGCTCCTATCCCCATGAAAAGGGGAACCATGGCTAAAAGAGAGGAAAATAGTGACTCCATCCCATCCCTTTTCCCAATGTACCCTTGCCAAAGAGTTACGGTATGAGTGACATCTACTTCAGCGACCTGCCAATTCAAAATGCTCGCAATCCCAATAATAATAAAAATCAAACTGATACAAATTCTTCCTATGCTTGCTAGTAGCCGCTGCCCAATATTCATACTTTTAAACTCCCCAATTCACTAATCTATCGCTTTGTCATACCGTTTTTTCTTTTTCCCTGCTATGATATTTTCGATCAAGGAATAATCATGAAACCATTTCGTCAATATCATATAGTAAAAATTTTTTCAGAATGGGAAGAAGAGACAGAGACTCCCTTCGACCTCCACTTACACCGCTATGCAAAATCGCATCATCAACTAGGATCTAAGGATCGAAAGGTGATTAGAGAGACCTGCTTCCAACTCCTCAGATGGAAACGACTCCTCGATCAGGAAAAAACTCCCTTAAGTTGGGAGGAAAGACTCAAAGTGTTTTTAGAAAAAGGGATCGAGTCTTTAGAAAACAATGGGACTCTCTCGTTAGCCACCCGCTGCAGTTTACCTGAGTGGATTTTTGCAAAATTAGAAAAAGCTTACGGAAAAGAAAAGGCGTTCGAGATAGGTCAAACTTTAAATGAAAGAGCCCCCTTTACCATCCGAGCCAACAAAATCAAAACGACAAGAGAAGCGCTATTTGAAGAACTTCCTAGTGAGTACAATGTCAGAAGCTCCCCCATTGCTCCACAAGGGATTTTATTTGATGAACCTGTCCATCTTTTGGATTCTCCTCTCTACAAAGAGGGACTGTTTGAAATCCAAGATGAAGCGAGCCAATATGTCAGCCATCTGATCAAAGCATCTCCTGGGGATTTAGTCCTCGACTATTGCGCTGGATCAGGAGGGAAGTCTCTTGCGATCGCCCCTGACATGGAAGGGAAAGGGATGATTTATCTCCACGATAACCGCCCTTCGATGCTCGTTGAAGCAGTGACGAGATGTGAGCGAGCAGGGATAAAAAATTATGCTCTATTTTCACCTCTACAAGAAGAGCTCTTAGGGAAAATCGACATCCTTCTCATTGACGCCCCTTGTTCAGGATCGGGGACGTGGAGACGAAGTCCAGATCAGAAGTGGAAGTTCCAGAAAGAGATGCTCGATGATCTGATCTTGCAGCAAAGAGAAATTGTGAAAGAGGCTCTTCCCTATCTCAAAAAAGGGGGAAGGCTCATCTATGTCACTTGCAGCTTGTTCGAGGAAGAAAATCAGGACCAAATCGACTACATTACGAAAGCCTTTCCACTACGATTGCAAACACCTCCTTTTCAATCGATCGTTCAAAGGAATGGAATGGATGGTTTTTTTGCTGCAACCCTTCAATACTACTCTTGCGATTAAGAGCATAGATGTGTTATAGTCTGGGCATGATTTGGCGTACAATTATCCTATTTTGCATGATAGCTCCCCTCTTTGGCGCATCTTATGGCCAGACTGAGGACTCTCGCACTATCCGCATGAATAATAGACCTCTCGTCTCTTTTCATGGTAAAGTCATCACACTTTTTGATGTCGTCCAGGATATGGACAAAAGGATGGAAGAGAACTCCCCTGAATCGCTCCTCACTACGATGGGAAGAATGCAATTTTATGAAAAACATTGGAAAGAAGCTCTAGAGCTCATGATCCAAAGGATTTTGGTCATCAAGGAAGCAGAAGAGCTCGGGATCCAAATCAGCGATGCGCAGCTTTACGAAGAGGTGGACACTCAATTTGGCCCAAATGTCATCCAAACGCTCAATGAAAAAGGGATGACCCTCGAAGAAGCGAAGCGAAAAGCCTACGAAGATATCGTCATTAATTACATGCACTGGATCCGCATTTATCAGAAAGCGTTTCAGAACGTCTCTCCTGAAAAACTCGAGATCGCATATGGCAATTACTTAAAACAGAACCCACCGATCGAGACCTATTCCTACCAGATTGTATCGATCCGCTCACCGAAAGATCCTTACGAAGAGATTGCAGCAAAAATTGCCCCCTTCATTTCAAATACTAATATCAGCGACGTGGAAGGTCTTGTTGCCAAATTGCAAAGCGGTCTAAAAAATCAGACGACAATTCAGGTATCAAAGCCCTTCAATGTCAATGCATCGCAAATGTCTACTGAACACTTATCGATCCTCTCTAACCTCGTGAAGAACACCTGTAGCCAGCCGATTTTGCAAAACAGCAGACAAGACAGCACACCCGTGATGAGGATTTTCTACCTCCTCGATCACCAAAAGCAAGACATTCCAAGCTTTGATCAGTTGGAATCGATGCTAAAAAATGAGCTCACAAGTCAAGAAATTGCCAAAGCTCAAAATGAATATTTCACCAAGCTGAAGAAGCGCTACCGCTGCGATCGGGATGATTTTTATCACATGATTCCTGACAATTACCAACCTTTCTCTATTGAGTAATAGACCCTTTTCAAATACATGAAAAAATCCCTTGGACAACACTTCCTCAAAAGTGAGAAGGTTTTAGATCGGATTTTAGAAATTGCAGAAGTTTCGAGTGAAGATTTGATTCTCGAAATTGGCCCTGGAGCGGGAGCTCTCACCAAAAAACTCCTTGAGAAAGGAGCTAGAGTCATTGCGGTTGAAAAAGATGATCTCCTTGAAAATTTCGACCCTAAAAATCCATCCCTCACCTGGGTTCATCAAGATGTCCTCGAATTTGACATGAGCACTCTTTCCCCCTCTAAAGTGGTTGCCAATATCCCCTATTACCTCTCCTCTCTTATTTTGGAAAAACTCTTGAGAGAGCACAAAAGATTCTCATCGATTACCCTATTGGTGCAGAAAGAATTTGCAGAGAAGATCCTATCGATGGGGCATTTTTTATCTTTGTATAGCCACCTCTATTTTCGCCCAACCATCCCCCTTGAGGTGGGAAGGCACCACTTCAATCCTCCACCGAATGTTACATCAGCCATCCTCCACCTCTCTAAAGAGAGCTCCTATGAAGATATTGATGAAACAGACTTTCTGGAGTTTGCGAAAACCATCACTAGTGCAAAACGGAAGACATTGAAGAGCCTTTGCCCTTCATTACCTTTGAAAGAACTTCAGCTTCCTGAAACGCTGAGGCTAGGAGAGCTCTCTTTTGCTGATCTAATCCATCTATATAGGACAATGAAGATCAACAAGAGGGGTGAAAGCCACAACCATTTTAGTGAAAATGGCTTATGAATAGATTCGCTCGCTAGTACAGGAACCTTCATGAGGACTCTCTCCCCATCACTCACCACAAGCTCACCCACAGGGGATCCCTCTCGAATAGGGTAGCGCAATTTATACCAGATGATGTCTGTCCTGAGATTTGGCTCCTCTGAGAGATAGTAGGAGATGGAGACGTCCTCTTTTATGACCCCTTTGATCGGAATTTTGATCCCTTCGATGGTTGTTCTGAAAAGGGTATCTTTTTGTGTGAAAAGAAGCCTCTCTACAGTCTCTTCTGCAAAATAGGCATCAAATAGATTGATAGCATCTCTATAACACTGACTCACTTTATCTGCCTTGTGGAGCGCTACCACGAGGTTTCTTTGCCCGTTAGTGGCTGCCGCTATTAAATTCCACATCGCAGGATCTGTGTGCCCTGTTTTGCCCCCAAAGGCATATGGATAATAGTAGGGTCCATCCTTTAAGAGCTTATTTTTTTGTTTGAATGAGAAGGGCTTTTGAAGTTTTGTCCCTGTCCTTTCATATTCATCTGCGAGAAAAATTTCTCTGATGAGGGGATGCTGACTTGCTTTTCTCAAGATGAGGGCCATGTCATAGGGGGTAGAGTAGTGATCAGGATGGTGAAGGCCATGGGGGTTATTAAAATGGGTATGGTTGCAACCAATCGATTTCAGATAGAGGTTCACATTCTTCATGAAGGTGGGGATATCTTTGCCTGCGTAATGGGCAAGAGCGTTGATCGCATCATTTGCCGAGATCATGAGGGCTGCGTGAAGAAGCATTCTAAAAGGGAGCTTTTCCCCCTTTTTGATCCCGAGATCGATACCGTCAGGTTGTAACCAGTAAGGGGGAAGTTCGTAGTTCATCTCTCTTTTGTACTTGTGGGTGACATATTTTTGGATGTCTCCCCCTTCGATCTCAATGAGGTTATCGAGATGGTCAGAAAAATGGGTCGCAAGATAGAGAGCTATCGCCACTTTTGTCGTACTGGCTGGGTAGATTTTCTCATAGCCGTTTTTCTGATAAAGGACTCTTCCATTATCGATATCCATTAAAAGTGCGTAGCGGGAATGGATATTTGGCTTGATTGGTTCCAAGGCAAAGAGAGAAATCGTCGAAAATAGGAGGGTCCAAAATAGCTTCATATAATTAATGTACATTTATGATCAGAAAGATACAAAAAAAACCGAAAAAAATCTTTAAAAAAAGTGCTTACCACTTTATGAAGAGGTCTGTACTAGCTGGTAGAGCCAGGAGAAGCGATGCAGGAATCAAGTCCAGAAGAATTGGGTCAAACAAAAATGCCCAATCCACAAAAGTTGCAGCAGGCCTTCGAAGACTATATGGCCGATTTGAATCGATCACTCCAAGATGGAGTGATTGAAGTCAATTTGGAGTTTTTGAAAAAATTTGATCTCTTGAATAAAACGGAAGAACAGGAAAAGGAGATGCAGAAGCAATTCCCCTTTTACTTCCACGTCATTGAAACTCCTGAAAAAGTGACTCTTTTCAACAACCAGTTCGCTGTTTGGATTGTCCCTAAATTAGTAGGCGATGTCCCCACAACCGTTACGTTAGTTGCTCTGATTCATGGAGAAACACCTCACCTGGAAATTGCTTTTTCCACGCAAGGTGTTTACAATACACCCAAATATGTTCTCAAAGTTCTTCGCCATTTCTTGACGGAAGTGATTGATACTGAAGAGGAAATAGCTTCCATCTGGAAGGTGGAAGGGGTTTAGAGTGACTCATGAGGATCGATTGCAAAAAAATCGTTGATACAGAATAATCCCCCTATACAACTAAACAAGGGGGTATTCATGAATGTTAAACGATATATTGCAGCAGTCATTGCACTATTTTTGTTCTTATTTGTCTTTGAGTCATTCATCCATGGGGTGATTCTCATCGATATTTACAATCAGACACCAAATGTTTGGCGGGTACAAGCTGAGATGATCAGTTATTTACCTTTCAATTACAGTGTGATGGGATTGATTACACTCTGGCTCGTCTTCATCTTCACACGCCTCTTCAAAGAGGGGGGATGGAAAAAGGGACTAGAGTTCGGCCTCTACTTCGGAATGCTCTCAGCAATCCAGGCGGCAGCTGCCTACTATTACCTTCCGATTTCTTCTTGTCTTGCCGCGATGTGGTTCATTTTCTATCTGATCGAAGGACTTCTCGGCGGACTATTGATCGGTGCGATCTATAAAAAGTAAGTAAAAAAGTGGGGCTGCTAAAAGAATTTTTTGAGTGTAAGGATGTTCTGTCCATCAACTCTTTGGTAGCCCACTTCATCCATGATTTCAAACATAAAAAAGATCCCAAGACCACCTGGCTCCCTCTCTTCAATCGGGGCTTCTTTGTCGATCTTTTGAATTTTCTCTGCAGGATTGAAAGGGGCGCCATGATCTTGAATGGTAAAAGAGACTTCCCCATTTGACGATTGATCGTAGAGAATCGTTACCTTCCCCTGTGAGGTAGGATAAGCGTAACGAATCACATTCACGAGAGCCTCTTCTACTGCGAGCTCTATCTTCCTTTGATCTGTTTTACTCATCACAAGGGGGGAGAGGTGATCTCTTACCCAAGAGAGCATCGTAGATAGTTCTTTGAACTGAGCTAAAAATTCGTGCTTATCTTCTTTCTTCATGACCATAATCCTCATCTTATCGATCAGGAAGGAAAAAATCTAGTCCCCATTTTTTAACCGATGGGTTATTTCGCGAGGAGGCGCTGGAGATAGCTGGCGGTTTTTTTCGCTACAGAGCGAAACGCAGGATTGAGAGCTGTATTGGAAGCTTCTTCTTCAGAGCCGAGCTGGCCCAAACTGTAGGCGAGAACACTCTGCTGATTTCCAAGCTCTGGATTGACGACCATATTTTCATAGGAATTCGAGTTCACGTAGTCATACTCAGCATATCCTGACACACGGAATGGCCCTTGGACCTTCTTTTTCGTAGAGCGGTCGATGAGATTCGCCTCGATCTCTACGGTTCTTCTCCCTTCATTCGCAACCAATCGGTTGACCATCTTCCCGGTAATAGGCTGCTGATCGTACTTATAACCAATGCGGTCTTTAGAATTGGAGAGGATCTTCACTGCGAGCTCATACTTAGCACGGCTTCCTGTAAAAACAAACCCTCCGTTACTCGAGAGCTCTTGAATGAGAGCTGTTCTCAGCGTACCGTCAATATCTCCTTTGATCGGAGGAACGGTCACTGAAACCTTCTCATCATTGTAGCTCAAAGGCTGGTTCAATGAGCGGTATCCCGTAGAGCAAGCGCTGAGAGCTAACAAAAGGAAACCGATCAAAAACTTCATAAAGAACCTTCCATCTCTTCGAGTAGTGCAATGACTTCCATCGCTGGCTTTTTCTTCTTTTTCAGCTCCTGAAGTTTTGCGGGTATATCTTTTGCGTAGGTAGATTCTGGAAACTCTTGAAGAAGTTTTCTGTAGTAGAGAACCGCAGCTCCCATCTTTTTACGACCGACGAAAAACTCTGCTGTGTCCCAGACATCCTTTGCATAGTTATTTCTCAGAGCGAGGAGGTGATCTTGCACCTCTGAGACTCTCTTGTCATGAGGGAAGGCGTGGTAAAAATTGCGGAGATTGATCTCAGAAAGATCGACTAAATCTGCATCAGTAAAATGGCTATTCGAGCCATCGAGATAAACTTTAGCAATTTCGATGTAAGCATCAGGAGTTAGGGGGTGTTTCGGAAACTTGCGGATGAGGGTTTGAAAAACCTCTACGGCCTCTTTATCATCCCCATTTGCAAACAAAATAGAACCTTTTCTAAAAAGAGACTTCGCAGCTAAATCGTGTCTTGGGAGAGTCTTGATGATCTCATCGTAGAGAGCAATGATCTGATCTCCAGGCCATACCCATTTAGGTAAGTGCTTTGTCCCAAACATGTGAAGCCTTTCTCCCGCTTCAAACTTGTTTGCGATCTCATACTTGTAAGCAAACACTTCTTCGAAAAATTTTTCACTCGCGTAGTTTTCCAGGTATGCAGAGAGTCTTTGATTTGCAAAATCGTAATCACCGAGGTGGAAATAGGCAAGACCTTCATAGTAGCATACGTCACCCACAAAGTCTGAGGTGGGGAACTCTTCATGGAAAGATTCACAGCGTTTTAAAAGCTCTTTCCAATCCTTCCTCTTGTACGCATCCATAGCAGCGTTGTAGCTCTCTTGAGGAGAGGCATTGAGGTGGCAAAAAACAACTAAAAGAAGAGATAAAATGTACTTCATGCGGTTAACTATATCCCTTCTTTTGTTATTCGTCAATCACGTAGGTCTCTTGGGCGAGCTGTTCTTTTAGGGCCTCTAAACTTTTGACTCTCCCCTCCATTTCAAGTGTTGCCACTTTCCTCCCATCTCTACTGAAGATGAGTTGTAAATGGGATGGGCCCGCTACCTCGATGAGGTGCCGCTTGAGCTGTAAAAGTTTTTTCAACGAGAGCTTTTTGAGGTCGACCAAAAGCTGCACTGTGGTCGGGGCTACTTTCGGCTTCGCCTTTTGTTTCCTCTCTGACTCCCCTTGCTTGAAGCATTTATCAAACTCCGCCTGGATCTCAGGAAGCCTTTCTACTCGAATGTTGTTGAGATCTTCGAGCCATTTGCACTGAAGTTTCATCTCCCCTTCATTCTTATCGACTTGCAAAATAGCAAACATGAGTTGATTTTCTGCAAGGGAGCTCCCTTTTTGCTCAAAAAGTTCTGGCCAAATGGGAAGCTCTGCCCTTTCGATCCCGTTACTGATCGTCAAAATCGCAAATTTTTTCTGCGACTTGCTTGCGATTCTCATCTGGAGCGCCTCGATCACGAAGGGGCACTTCACCACAGAGGCGTGAGGCAAACCTTCCAGAGCATCAATGGAAGTGCAATCAAGCATAGTCAAAATTTCTTTATATTCGTCAAGTGGATGTCCAGTCACATAAAATCCTAAAAGTTCTTTTTCTTTTTGAAGGAGGAGGAGCCTTGGCATCTCTTCGAGACGATCTGACACTTCCGGCACCGCTCCCACTGTTTCACTCCCCGCAAAGAGATCGAGAATCCCCTTCGAGAGATCCTTCTTCTCTTGAACAAATAATTCGTAATGTTCTTCGATGTAATCGACAAGAGCTCGTCTCGTCTTCTGAGTAAAATCGAAACACCCTGCCCTGATCAGCTGCTCCACCATTTTCTTTCCAATCTTCAGAGTATCGATCCTCTTCAAAAAATCTTGAAGCGATCTGTAAGGGCCATTTTCTTCTCTTTCATGGACAATGATCTCTACAACCCCCTCTCCAACTCCTTTAATAGCTGTGAGAGCAAAACGGATCCCGTTTTTCGTAGAAACGAATGTACGGGCCGATTCGTTGATATCAGGAGCGAGGATCGGCATCGCCATCGACTGGCACTCCCTGATGTGCTTGGAGACTTTTGAAATATCATCGATATCACACGTCATGAGAGCGGCCATCCACTCCCCAGGATAGTTGGCCTTGAGATAAGCTGTAACGTAACTCAAATAGCCGTAAGCCGCCGCGTGAGATTTGTTGAAGCCGTATGAGGCAAACTTTTCTACTTTATCGAAAATTGACATCGCTAGGGCATCGTCGATCTCATTTTTGAGAGCGCCGCTACGAAATTTCACCCGCTGACCTGCCATCTCTTCTTTGTCTTTTTTTCCCATCGCGCGGCGAAGGACGTCACCTTCCCCGAGAGAGTAGTTGGCAAGCTTCGAGGCGATCTGCATCACCTGCTCTTGATAAACAATAATTCCATACGTTTCGCTTAAGATGTCTGCCATCCAGGGGTGGTCGATTTCGATGCTCTCTCTACCATGCTTTCGACTGATGAAAGAGGGGATCATCTCCATCGGACCAGGTCTATAGAGAGCGCCCACCGCGATGATCTCTTCAAATTTGTCGATGTGGAGCTGCTTTGCGAGTTCCTGCATCCCTGTCGATTCTAGCTGGAAGATCCCTTCCGTCTTCCCCTGGTTAAGAAGATCAAAAGTGGCTTTATCATCGAGAGGTAAGTTCACCCAGTCGATCTTAATCCCTTTAGAGATTTCGATTGCTTCCACCGCTTTTTGGATCGATGTCAACGTCTTGAGACCGAGAAAGTCGATCTTTAACATCCCCACCTGCTCCACCGGCTTCATCGAATATTGTGTCGATAAAATATCAGAATCTTTTGAGAGACAGACAGGAATATGGTCAGTCAGCTTCTCTCCTGAAATGATGAGTCCTGCTGCGTGAATCCCTGTGTTGCGAATGCCCCCCTCAATCCGTTTGGCAAGATCAATCACTCGTCTCGCTTCTTCATCTTCTTGGTAGAGCCTTGAAAAATCAGGGTCGATTTCAAGAGCTCGGTCGATGGTCATCGTGAGATCTTCAGGGACCAGCTTCGCAATTGCATTCACTTTAGCGATCGGGATATTGAGGACGCGCCCAACATCTTTGATCGCCATTTTTGCTTTCATCGTTCCGAAGGTGATGATCTGTGCGACGTTTTCTTTTCCATATTTTCTCAACGTGTAGTCAATGACCTCT
Source organism: uncultured bacterium (assembly GCA_964655475.1). Taxonomy (GTDB): domain Bacteria; phylum Chlamydiota; class Chlamydiia; order Chlamydiales; family VGMA01; genus VGMA01. Next base: position 103,471 of record CAZZMO010000004.1, on the reverse strand, counting down.
GATCTTCTATGCATGCAGATGTCGACGTCAATATCGGGATAGGAGACCCGCTCTGGATTGATGAAGCGCTCAAAAAACAGGTTGAATCGGAGTGGTTCAATGTCAGTAATGCCGATCAAATAGAGGATAATGGAACCCGCTCCCGATCCCCTTCCAGGGCCTACTGGAATGCCACTTCTTTTCGCCCATGCAATGAAATCGTACACGATCAGAAGATAATCACTCATCCCCTTGGAGGTGATCACCTGAAGCTCATAATCGAGCCTCTCTTTTACCACTATTAAAGGCTCTTTATTCGGATATTGTTTCCCCACCTCAGCTAATTTTTCTTCGCTATAACGAGAAGGGATTGCTTCTTGACAAAGCTCTTTTAAGAAATCTTCTGCTGCCTTGGCTCTTTCTTCGCTGGTATAACTTTTCCCCTCTAAAGAAGGGGGAATAAAGACGGGATAGTATCTTTTTTTGAGGTCCATCTTCCAATCACAGCGCATCGCAATCTTCAAACTATTTTCGACCGCCTCTGGGATATCACTGAAACGGACCTTCATCTCTTCTGGCGTTGGGAAATAGTGGGCGTGAGAATACATCGTCTGCCGCTTTGGATTCAAAGCGCCATTGATCTCGCAGGGCTCTCCCGATTGGATGTTAAGCAAAATTTCATGCGCTCTCCAATCTTCTCTATCGAGGTAGTGAATATCGGCTGTTGCGACAAGTGGGATCTCATGCTGTTTGGAGAGCTCTTGAAGCTTTGAAATCAGAAGCTCCTCTTTTTCCATCGCATCGCGGTATTTTTGGATGAGCCACATCTCATCATGCATCCCATCTTTTTCTATATCACTATCTTGCATGTAGTGTCTTGCGATCTCGAAATAGTAGCGATCTTGAAAAAGGGACTTGTACCAACCGATCTCTTTTTCCAGCGCCTCCGCATCCCCATCGATGATCATAGTGCCAATAGAGCCATACCAAGATCCTGAAAGGCAAATGAGCCCTTCATGATGCTGCTCAAGAAGCTCTTTATCAATGCGAGGAGAGTAATAAAACCCTTCTGTAAATCCAGAGGAGGAGAGCTTGCAAAGGTTCCGATAACCTACTCCATCTTGAGCTAAGAGAGTGATCGGATATCCGTTTTTTACACCGTAGACTTTTTTCTTATCGAATCGACTGGTGGGAGATACCCAGATTTCAAGACCAATGATCGGCTTTATACCAGCATTGGAACACTCTTTATAAAATTCGACAGCGCCATACATATTGCCAAAATCGGTGAGTGCTACGTGGCTGAGGCCAAGACTTTTGGCCCGTTTGACTAGATCTTCAATCGAAATAGTCGAATCTAGAATAGAATACTGTGAATGTGCGTGCAGGGGAATCCAACTCATAAGAGAGAAGGATATATCGACTCTCGTTCAAAAGTCGAGAATTTTTCGCAACTGGTTATGCAGAAGCTGGCGTTTTGCTCGATCTTGTCTTCACAGACCACATCGGGATCAAAATGATCACTGTAATGAGTCCGCAGATTGCAAGCATCCCTAAGAACGCAGGCCATCCCCACTCTTGAGCGATCTTCCCGAATGGATATCCAGCTGCCGCTGCACCAAGGTACGCGAAGTAACCAGCAAACCCTGTCGCAGTGCCTGCTGCTTTTTTATGAGCGAGCTCTGCCGCTGCAACACCGATCAACATTTGCGGCCCGAAGATCAAGAAACCAACGGAGAACATGCCAATAGCAGCAAAAAGATAAGTATTATCAGGGATCATCCACATGAAGATGAGCATCAAGACCACGATCAAACTAAATAAGACGTTGACAGGCCCCCTCTTTCCACCGAAAAAGTAGTCTGAAGACCAACCTGCGGCCAAGCTACCGAAAAAACCTCCCACTTCGAACCAAACAATACAGGTCGCAGCTGCTTGCAAAGAGAAATTTTTATATTCGTAGAGATAGAGCTGTCCCCAGTCGTTGATCGCCGTTCTGATTACGTAAACGAAGAAGTAGGCAAATCCAAGTGCCCATATATAACGATTTTTTAAGACATATTCGAACAAGATTTCTTTTCGAGAAAGCTCCTCTTGCTCTTCATCAGCCTGTTGGTTCGGTCCATAATCGTCCCGATATTTTTCAATGGCAGGAAGGCCTAAAGATTCAGGGGTATCTCTCAAACGATTCATGATGTAGAGACCCGCTCCAATACAGAGGACACCTGGAACCATCATTGCAGATCGCCAGCCATATGCCTTAGCTATGAAACTGCAAAGAAGAGGGATGAGCGCCCCTCCTACGTTGTGAGAAGTGTTCCACACCCCCCACCATCTCCCTCTCTCTGACTGGGAATACCAGTGGGTGAGAAGGCGTGCACACGGGGGCCAACCCCAACCTTGAAAGAATCCGTTCATCCCCCAAAAGACGGCAAAAAAGAGGAGGGAGGATGAAAATCCAAAAAAGATATTTAATATCCCGGTAATGATCAACCCGATCGACATGAAGTAGCGAGGGTTCGAGCGGTCAGAAATGATCCCGCTCAAGAATTTACTAAGTCCATACGTAATGTAGAGGATACTTCCTAAAATGCCGAGCTCAGCCTTGGTATATCCCAGGGAAGTCATCATGAAGGGCATTGCAAAAGTAAAACTTTTTCTTGTGAAATAGTAAAAGGCGTAGCCCACAAACATGGAGTAGAAAATTCTGAATCGCCAGTAGCGATAATTTTTCTTTACCACCTCTGGATCGGCGATCTCGGAGATGTGCGGCGCTGGCTGAAAGAAATCAAACACCGTGATAAGTTCTCCTCTCATTAGTAACACCAGAAAGTTTATAGGGACTCCTAAACTTGTGTCAACCAAAAAACCGTTGTCCCCAAAGCAAAGATCCGTTATCTAAAATTGTATGAACAACAATATCTTCAGTACCATCCCCTCTTACGACGCTTCTGACCCTGAAAATTTAAAAACTCAAGAGGTCGGAAAAAATAAAGATCAAGGGGAGGAAATTCTATTTAAAAATTTACTACTTAAACGGGAATGGGTCATACAAGGATATCTTTTACAACTGCTTGCATCCCGTCTCGAAAAGGTTCTCGACAAAGAAAAAATAGAGGCCTCTGTTACGGAAACTGTCATCTACCAGGCGCTCAACCAAATGAGAGTTCTTCTAAACACACTGAAAAGAAAAAATCTCAGCGAGTCAGATTCGTTTGCTCTAGAACTTTCCCACTGCTGGATCGCTCTTTTGCAAACAAGAAATGAAAAAATCAAACTCTTTCGGGAAAAGCTCCAGAGCTACCCCACAGGGCTCGACCACACCTTGGGGCGCTATCTTTCCCAATATGCAGGAGATAGTTGGCTCCCATTTCCCTTTATGGAAATCCTCAAAGCGCTCCACGAAGATGCTGTCATCCATCAGGAAAAAAGCACACTTCACGAATGGACTTCTACTTTAACCGAAATCATTGACACAATGACTATTTGATTTTATACTATTGTCCTTATGTCTAAACACCAACGCGCGAAAGGCGTTTACGATCGTCTCCCTCATCCTCAAGAAGATGAGCTGTGGAAAGCTTCCCACCTTTGGGAGTTTGTCATAGAGCAAGCGAGAAAATATGCAAAGCGTTATGGCTTTGAAGAAATTGCCCTGCCCACATTTGAAAACACTGAACTCTTCCAACGAAGCGTCGGTTCAACCTCTGATATCGTCACAAAAGAGATGTACACCTTTGCAGATAAAGGTGGGCGTTTTATCACCTTAAGACCAGAGTGTACCGCTCCTACTGTAAGAGCCTTTGTCGAAAACAGCCTATTCCAACAACCGAGACAAAAACTCTTCTACATCGCCAATTGCTTCCGCTACGACCGGATGCAGAAAGGGCGCTACAGAGAATTTTACCAGTTTGGAGCAGAAGCTTTTGGAAGTAAAAGCCCCATGCTCGATGTCGAAATCATCGATCTCCTCTGGAGCTTTTTCAACCGGCTTGGCCTCAAAGATCTCTATATTGTCATCAATTCCATTGGAGAAAAAGAGGCTAGAGAGCGCTACGTTGAAGCGTTGAAAGAATACCTCACCCCCTTTAAGGAAGAGCTTTCAGAAGATAGCAAAATGCGCTTTGAGAAAAACCCGCTTCGGATCCTGGATTCCAAAGATGAGACTGATCAGAAGATCTTAGAAAATGGGCCGAAACTCTCCTCTTTTCTCGATGAAGAAAGCGCTCGTGATTTTGCCGCAGTTCGAGCGGGACTTGACGCCCTCTCCATCCCATACATCATCGATGAAAAACTCGTCCGTGGACTCGACTATTACAACAAAACCGTCTTTGAAATCATCCCGAAATCGAATGAAGGGGTCAGACAAAACGCAATCGGAGCAGGAGGGCGTTACGACACACTCGTAGACACTCTTGGAGGCCCCGAAACACCCGCCTTTGGATTTTCTGTTGGCATTGAAAGACTCATCCAAGCCCTTTTGGCTGCAGAAGTCCCCTTGCCGAAACCAAAACCGATTACACTTCTTTTCATCCCACTTTCTGAAGAGTGTGAAATCGCCGTATTAAAGCTTTCCCAAAAAGCCCGCAATTTAGGGATCTTCGCTGACGTCTATCGGAAAAATTACAACATCAAGAAAGCGCTCAAATATGCAAGCGATATTGGAGCCCACTTTGCTGGAATCATTGGTGAAACAGAACTCAAGCAAGAAATGATTGTCCTGAAAAATCTTGCTGAACGGACTGAAGAGACGTTCCATTGGACAGATTTTTTCGAATACTTACAACCCCCCTCTGAGGAATGATATGAACAGATCATCGATTTTTAAAACGAAATTCCGCCACTGTAGCTCAGGAGAACTCCGCATCAATGACGTAAATAATGAAGTCGTTTTAGCTGGCTGGGTCAATCGACGCCGCGATCATGGTGGACTCATCTTCATTGACCTTAGAGATAGAGAAGGGATCACTCAACTCGTATTCGACCCCCACATTCAAAGCGACGCTCATAATTTAGCCCAAAACCTTAGAAGTGAATGGGTTATATCCATTCGAGGAAAAGTACGCCCTAGAGCTCCTGGGATGACGAACGAAAAACTCGCCACTGGCGCTATTGAAGTAGAAGTGTACGAACTACAGATATTAAACTCCGCAGAGACTCCCCCATTTTCTATTGCCGATGACTCCATCAATGTCTCTGAAGATCTCAGACTTGCCTACCGCTACCTCGATATGAGACGGGGCGATATTTTTAAAAACTTGCAGATCCGCCACAAGGCGCTTCTCTACGTAAGACAGTTTTTTGATGAGCGGCAGTTTGTTGAAATTGAGACACCAATCCTCACAAAGTCGACGCCAGAAGGAGCTAGAGATTACCTCGTTCCTTCCAGAACATTCCCTGGAAGCTTCTTTGCCCTCCCCCAATCGCCGCAGATGTATAAGCAGCTCTGTATGATTGCAGGGATGGACCGCTACTTCCAGATTGCTCGCTGCTTCCGTGACGAAGACCTCAGAGCTGACCGGCAACCTGAATTTACCCAGATCGATATCGAGATGAGTTTCATTGATCCTGAAGATTTGATGGGACTCATGGAAGAGATGATCTCTGGCCTTTTCAAAGAGATGATTGGACTTGATGTTCAAAGACCATTCATGCGCCTCAGCCACAAAGAGTGTCTCGAGTCCTATGGAACAGACAGGCCTGACCTCCGTTTCGATATGCCCTTGATTAGAATTGATGACATCGCAAAACGCTCAAGCTTCTCTGTTTTGACAGAGACACTAGAGAATGGCGGCATCGTAAAGGCCCTTTGCTTAAAAGGGGGAGCTAGTGCATCTCGCCGCGAAGTGGATGGATTCACCGATTTTGTCAAAAACTTCGGACTTGCTGGCCTTGCAAACATGAAAATGACCGAAGAGGGACTCTCTTCTAGCATCGTAAAGTTCTTCGATGAAAGGCTTCAAAAAGAGCTTATTAGCAAGCTGAAAGCAGAAGTAGGAGACCTCATCTTGATCGGCGCTGGTGAAAAAGATGTCCTCAACCAAGCGTTAGACCATTTAAGACGCCACCTTGCAGCAGCCTATAACCTCATTCCACCAAACTGTTACAAATTCTTGTGGGTCACAGACTTTCCACTCTTTGCTGTCGATAAAAATAGTGGCGGGTTTGGAAGTGAGCACCATCCATTTACATCTCCCCATACTGAAGACTTCCACCTCCTAGAGACCGACCCTCTCAAAGTGCGCTCCTTTGCATACGACATGGTTTTAAATGGTAGTGAGATTGGTGGCGGCTCTGTGAGAAATTTCAATCCTGAGATCCAAAAGAAGATCTTCCGAATCCTTCGCCTTACAGAAAGTGAGATCGAAGAGAAGTTTGGCTTCTTCATTAAAGCTCTCAACTATGGAACACCTCCACATGGTGGAATTGCGTTTGGTGTCGATCGGATCGTCATGATCTTGACAGGAACCGACAGCATCAGAGATGTCATTGCTTTCCCAAAAACTCAGAAAGCATCCGACCTCATGATGCACGCTCCATCTTCTGTAGCTGTTGCCCAGCTTGATGAACTTTGCATCAAAGTGAAAAAATAGTGAGTGTCGATAAATGTTTTTACAGCAAGATGGCGCCCGTTGACGATAAATTCTGAAGAGACTAAAGTGGATGTCTAGTACATTAAGGAGAAAGGACCATGCGAAATACTAATACCTTTAAAAAACTCTTTCTGTTGGCATCAGCCGTTGCAGTCCCTGCAATGATGCTAGCCGATGCTCCTCGAGAGGAAGCTGTAGCAGAAACGGTCTCTTTTTCTATCGAACAAGAAATGCCAAAAATTTCAGAGTCCTTCGGCCATTTGATTGGGAAGAACCTCGAAGCACTAGGTCTCAACTTTGACATGAAACTCGTGACCAAAGGGATCGAAGATGCCCTCGCAGGGAAAGAATCCCCGATGTCAGAGACGGACTGCATCCAGGCAATCTCCATGATTCAAGAACAAGCTTTCCAAAAGCTCTCTTTAGACAACCTAAAGCAAGCGGAAGCCTTCTTGACAGCGAGTTTAAAGCAAGAAGGGATCGTCTCCTTAGAAGAGGGAAAACTCCTCTACAAAAAACTCCAAGAGGGTTCTGGAGCGATGGTAGAAGAGCACTACACCCCCATGATCCGCTACGTCGGTAAATTCATGGATGGAAAAGTATTCGGAGAGTCGCAAGAAGAGGAGCTCATTTCTCTCGATGAAACCATCCCTGGCTTCCAAAAAGCGATCGTAGGGATGAAAGAAGGGGAAAAAAGAGAAGTCTTCATCCACCCTGACCTCGCCTACGGAATGAATGGCTTTATGCCCCCTAACTCTTTGTTAAAATTTGAAATTGAAGTAGTGAAGGCCAACGTTTCTCAAGTAGAAGAGAGCCCCCTTTCAGCAAATATCAAAGACCAGAAAACAGAAGAGATCGCCATAGATAACAAGGCAACTCTTTCTGAAATGAAAGCGCGGTAATTCTATCTAAGTGCGGTTTGAATATGAACATCGTTTTATTTGAACCGCAAATTCCTCAAAATACAGGCAATGTCGTCAGAACATGTAGTGTCACAGGGACTTCCCTTGTTTTGATCCGCCCACTCGGCTTTTCTACTGATAGCAAACAGCTAAAGAGGGCAGGACTCGACTACTGGGACGAGGTTCCGATATCTTACCATGATGACCTCATGGCCTATTTAACTACCTTGAACACCCCTTTTTACTGCTTTTCAAGTCACGCAAGAAGGCTTTACACTGAAGTGGAGTATACTAAAAACACTACCCTCATCTTTGGAGCAGAGACTCATGGCATCCCGAGCAGTGTATGGGAAAAGTGGCCTGAAAGGTTTGTAAAGATCCCGATGAGATCTGACGCAAGATGCTTAAACTTAGCGACAAGCGTTGGAATTGGGCTTTATGAAGCGCTACGACAGACGGCAGCGCTTTCAACTGTTTGACCCGTTATGAAGAGTATTCTTGGAGTTTTGCACGAAGATCATCTTTGTGCTGCATCCCCACGAGAGTCTCGACGAGTTCCCCATCTTTAAAAATCTTGAGAGTCGGGATAGAACGGATCCCATGCATAGAAGCGAGCTCTTGCTCATCATCTACGTTGACCTTGAAAAAAGTCACATGATCTTTTTCCATCTCTTGGGCCAGCTCTTCAAAAACTGGAGCAAATGCGCGACAAGGACCACACCAAGAGGCCCAAAAATCTACAATGCAAACCCCTTTTTTCAGAAGATCGATCTCTTGTTTCTTTAACTCTTTAATCGTACTGCTTGCCATGTGGTTATCTCCTGTTGTAGATGTAATGAAAAAAAGACTTCAAGAACAGAGGCCCTTGAAGTCTTTGCGGTATGTACACCGCTAGTGAATCGGAAACGGAACTAGCCCGATTTCTGAATCCCTATCGGTGTAGAGATTACAAAAACGTACTGAACTTAGCAATGTTTTTCGATTTTTGCTTTGAAATCTTCTTTCTTCTGAGCACCTGAAAATGTATCAACCACTTTCCCTTCTATAAAAACTTTCATAGTAGGAACGCCTCGAACTCCGTGTGCTGTAGCAAACTCTTTTTCATCATCAATGTTGACTTTGTAAAAGGTCACCTTTGCTTTCATTTCTGATGCCACTTCGTCATAAGTTGGAGCGAATTTATTGCAAAAACCGCACCAAGGAGCCCAAAACTTTACAACGCTAATTCCTTTATTTAAAACATCTACGTCTTGTTTTTTTAATTCTTTTACCATCTCGAGTTCCTCCTCATAAGTTGTCTCTTAAGCGCAAACTAATCAAAGAGTGGTTTTTTTTCTATGCAAAATCAAAAAAATATTTTAAATCTAATTTTATGGATATTGCAATTATTGCAAATGGATACTCTAATGATGATTCATTTGTGAGAGAAAAAATTCTCTCTTGTGAAAAGAAGTTTGCAATCGATGGGGGGATCCTCCATTTAGATGCTCTCGGAATCATTCCTGATCTCTGGATTGGGGATTTTGATTCGACCCCTGCTCACCTTGAAAAAAAATACCACCACCTTCCAAAAAAGGCCTTTTCGAAAGATAAAATCGCCTCAGATACAGAACTTGCTGTTATCGAAGCGTTAGAGTATCAACCAGAAAGAATCTTTCTCTTTGCAGGACTTGGGGATCGGATAGACCATTCTATTGCGAATCTCTTCCTCCTCGGCAAATATGCCCCCACTCTCTATCTCGTCACTGAAGAAGAGACGGCCTTTGCCTTTTCGAAAAATATGCTCCTCCCCTCTTATCCAGGACAGCGCCTCTCCTTTCTTCCCCTTTTTGGACTTGCCAAAGTGAGCCAGTGCTCTGGACTCAGATGGTCGATCGAAAAAATGGAACTTTCCCACACAAGTTTGAGTCTCTCTAATGAATCGATTGCTGCATGGGTAGAGATAAAACTCTCGAAGGGTATTTTGCTCTGCGTTGCAGAAACGCGCCACATGAATGCTGACGAATAATTTTATGGAATGGGACCTTGACGTCCTGATTCAAACCAAATTCTGATAGCCTCAAGCCGTTTTTTGAGCTCCTCTAAAAGAGCTTTTTGAGACCCTTTTTTCCCGTCGATAGAGCAGAAGTCTTTCGGTTCAATTGGAGTTCCCACAATGACAGTAAATTTCCCCCAAGGTTTGGGAAACCATTGTCCCCTTTTCCATGCTGGGTAACAACCATCGATGTAGACGGGAATAACAGGGGTATCTGTGGAGATGCTAAGGGAAGCGACGCCCCGTTTAAAAGGGAGGAGTTTGTTATCAAAAGATCTCTCCCCTTCTGGAAAGATCATCACTTTACGCTCCTCTTCTAAAATTTTCACAACCTCTTCGAGCATTCCTCGATCTCCCACATCACCCCGAGTGGAGAGCGCTCCGAGTCTTGTGATGCAAAAGCCGAGAAGTGGAATCCGAAAGAGATAATCTTGGGCCATGTAGAAAAGCTCTTCTTCAAAGACTGCAGCTGCAACGGGAGGATCAAAAAAAGAAGCGTGATTCGGGGCTACAATTCCCTTACCCTTAGGGATATTTTCCTTTCCGTAAAATTGGAAACTATAGAAGATGTCGAGAAAAAAGTGGGTGACCATTTTTGCAAAGAGATAAAAACTGTGAGCCCTCGCAAATCCTTCTCCGAATAGACGCTTTTTCCAACGGCGATAAGGGTAGAGTCTAATCTTTTTTAAGACCTTCCACATCGCCCTTTCAACACCTTGAATAGAGAGGGACGAGGTATCAATTTCAATAGCCCCTTCAGGTTTAACAAGAGGAGCGATCTCCCTCGTTGAATCGATCCGATCGCGCTCTATGAGCTCTTTTTCAATCTCTTCAACAGTGACCTTTTTAGGATCGATGAGCTTCTTCAACTTGAGTTCTTGGTAGCGCCGCTTGGCTCTTACCTTCGATGAAGCGCTCAAGAAGAACTTGCAGGTTGCGTAAGGAAATACGACACTTCCCACATCGCGGCCATCTAAAATAACATTTCTACTCTTAGCATATTCTCGCTGCCATGCAGTCAGGGCATCTCTCACCTCTTTTCTTTTCGAAATTTCAGAGACATGTTTTGCCACTTCAGCTGTGCGGATGACCCGAGAAACATCTTCTCCATTGACAAAGTAGCGTTTCTCCCCTTCTACGTCAATGATTTCGTAGAGGAAGGTCTCTAATGTGCCCCCTTTGCAGGCGATCCAATAGGTGATTGATCTATAATGGGCTCCTGTATCGAGATAATCAAACTGGAGCCTCTTGGCAATTTTCTTCGCGAGGGTAGATTTTCCAGACCCAGAAGGGCCATCGATGGTGATGATCATATCGTTTTCAAGTAGAGATAAACTATCGGCGTTGTGAAGAGAAGCGAATCGAGCGTATCTAACACACCACCGAGTCCAATAATTTTATTGCTATCTTTTACATTGGCATCCCGCTTGAGAAGAGATTCAGCCAAATCACCGAGCTGACTAAAAATCCCTAAAATCCCCCCAAGGCCGATCGACTCAATAAGACTCATCTTGAAGAGGGTGTCAGGCATCATCTTTCCTACGAGATAAAACACTAAGCTAGCGACAATCGCAGTCAAAAAGCCCGCTACTGCACCCACGATCGTCTTCTTCGGGCTGAGGTGTGGAGCTAGAGGACTTCTTCCCCAGAGTTTTCCTCCAAAGTAGGCACCGACATCGGTCACTTTTGTGACGACTATCAGATAGGTGAGCCAGACTCTTCCATCTGTAGTGATCCCAGCAGAGGCCATTGGGTAGAGAATCTTTAACATAAGCCCAAGAGGTACAGCTACATAGCAAGCGCCAAAAAAGCTGGTCGCTAAATTCACTATCGCATTCTCAATTTTGTAAAAATGGTACAAAAAGAGGGAAAAGAAAAAAGCGATGATCACAAGCCCTAACACGAGCGAAAGACCAATATTCAGAACCGACAGGTAGTTTGCAAAGACAAAGCAGACAGCCAAAATGGCAAGGAGCCAAAAAGGGGCTTCAAGACGCTTTGATCTGAGGAGCTGTACGTACTCCCAAATACCAATTACTGCAAGAAGTGAGATGCATAGCACAACAAAAAATTGAACGATAGGATGTTGTGAAAATAAGATCAATAATGCAACAACGGATGCGGAGGCGAGAGCCACAGGCAAACGCTTTTTGAGATCTACTAAATTTTGAATACCCATCATCCTCCACGGCGTCTGGTCCGTTTCTGAAACTCCTTAATCGCCTTGACTAAGTCGTGATCTGTAAAATCAGGCCATAATACATCAGTGATATATACTTCGGAATAAGAAATTTGCCAGAGCAAGAAATTGCTTACACGGAACTCTCCCCCGGTGCGAATCAACAAATCGGGATCAGGCCATCTCGCTGTATCCAGATATAAGGAAAATCCCTTTTCTGTAAACTCTTCTTTCCCAATTTTCCCACCCGCATAGTCCTCTGCCATTCTCCATGCAGCTCGGCGGATGTCATCTCTGCCTCCATAGCTCAGCGCCAAGACGAGATCGATCTTATCCCCTTTAGCCGTTTTTTCCTTGGTTTTCACGAGGATTTCACGAACCTCTTCAGGAAAGGGGGTAAGATCCCCAATCGTCTCTAAACGAACCCCCTCTGCGACCATTTTTGGACCCATCTTTTTCAAGTAGAGCTTGAAAAGGCCCATCAAGGATTGAATCTCTTCAGGAGAGCGGCTCCAATTTTCTGTAGAAAAGGCATATGCTGTGACTGTTTGGATCCCGATCTTGGCAGCGGCTCTCACCACATCCATCATCGCATCTGCCCCTCTGATATAGCCCATCTCTAGAGGCTTAAAATGTTTTTTAGCCCAGCGGCGGTTGCCATCCATGATCAGTGCGACATGTCTTGGGATCTTCAGAAGATCTAAGTCTTCAGACATATGATCTCCTTTCTATCTGGCCCTGTCGAAATGTAGTGAATCGGAATCGCTGAAAGCTCTTGAATCCTCTCTATATATACCTTGGCCAGCCTTGGGAGGTCTTCGTACTTGGTGAGCCCTCTTGTCGATTTCTTCCATCCCGCAAAGGTTTCAAAAATGGGCTCCACTTGAGAGAGTTCGTGAGCAAAAAGAGGGATTTTTTCAATCGGCTCCCCTCTCAATTTGTAACCAACACAGATTTTGATGTGGTCAAGCTGGTCGAGGATGTCGAGTTTTGTAAGGACTAAAGAATTGGCTCCATTCAAACGGACTGCGTAGCGGGTCAGGGGAGCGTCGAACCAGCCGATCCTCCTCTTTCTTCCTGTAGTCACGCCATATTCTCTCATGGTTTTGGCGTCTGGGAAGAGGGAGAGCTCTGGATCTTCAAGCTCTGTCGGAAATGGGCCACCCCCTACTCTTGTTTGGTAGGCTTTCACCACACCAACAACTTCATCGACATGGAAAGGGCTCATGCCAGCCCCAGCTAAAATCCCTGCAGCAATCGTCTGAGATGAGGTGACAAAAGGGTAGGAGCCGAAGGTGATGTCGAGAAGAGTCCCTTGCGCCCCTTCTAATAAAATCTTCTTCCCTTGGGAGATGAGCTCATCCCAATCCCTCTCTAGCGGATAAATGAATGCTTTAATTTTTTCATACCACTCTGTGAGGCGGATGTAGAGCGGGTCTAATAAGAGCTCCTCATCGGCGCCGAGACTTTCTAGCTCAGGCTGCTTGATTTGAATGATCTGGTGAAGTTTTTCCTGTAAGACCAAGGGGTCTGCGAGATCTGATAGAATCAGACCGACTCGGAGGACCTTGTCTGCAAAAGTAGGGCCGATCCCCTTCCCTGTAGTTCCGACCGCTGATGAGCCTTTTTTCCGTTCAAGACACTGATCGATCACTTTGTGGTAATGCATAACAAGAGGAGCGTTTGGCGAAATTGTAAAGCGGCCTTGAAAATCAACCCCAAGGCGGGCAAGAAATTCCATCTCTTGGATGAGAGCTTCTGGATCGAGGACGACTCCGGGAGCGATGTGGCAATGGACCTTTGGGTTGAGTATTCCTGAAGGGATCAGGTGAAGACCTATTTCTTGATCATCCACGACGAGTGAATGCCCTGCGTTCGCACCCCCTGAAGATCTTACTACGATGTCGGCTGTCTGGGCAAACAGATCGACCACTTTTCCTTTCCCTTCATCACCCCATTGCAATCCGACGATAACCTGAACTAGATTCATTCTCTTCACTCTCAACATAAGATCCGTATAGATTAACAGAAACATTAATAAACGTGTTCAAATTAAAAATTTAAACCTGATTTCTCTAGACAGAATCCTCTGTCGGCGCTATTCTTGTCTGTTATTGCAACCTGAACTTAGTGTTTATCTGCACACTCCCCAGCGGGTTTTTGAGGGATAAATTCGTAAGATGAAGGTGTTATGGGAAAGCTTCGTAAACAGATTCTCAACTATCCCGATCATCGAAAATGAAGCTATCTCAGCGATTCCAAAACTCAGGGTTATTACAAGGATTCATAGATGGATAAGCATAAGCGTTGGCAAAGCCTTTTGATCATTGCTGTGATCGCATTGACAGTTTACAATATTTTACCCACCGTCTTCTTTTACACGAAACCGCTTAGCAGCCCCATTGACCAGTCAAAAGCGACTTCGATTGCCGCAGCATCGATGGAGCGGGTGAACAGCTTAGAGAAGGAGTCTGTCGAATGGCTTCAGTCTTACTGCAAACTCCTCTCCGTTAAGCCAAAAGCGATCAAGCTAGATGCAAGCACACCTCAAATGATTACCGTCTCTTTCGACAAGAAAGAAGAAGCTAAAAAATTAGAGCGCTTCTTGCCAAGAGCTGGAAACCTCATCCCTTTTTACCCAGCTAGCTTAGCCCTTGACCCAAGAGAGATGGATGATGCCGCAAACGGCTTTGTCGAAGAAGCAAACGATGGAAGATTCCAAGTTCACATCCTTCGCAAAATCCCAGTCCACTTCGAAAAAAATCAAGTGGAGAACTTTTTTACTTTTGCTGAAAAATTTGATGCGGAAGGGAAACCTACAGCTGTTTATCAAGAACTTTTACAAGACCGCCTCGCTGAAGTTTCTTATGCAGTAGGTGGCGCCTCTGAAAACAGCCAACTCGCAGCTCTCGCTCTTCAAAACGCGAACACACCTAGAGGTGGAGAGCTACTACTCACTGTAGCGCAAAACATCGCCAACTACCAAAGAGCCTTTGGAGGCGATAGTGCCATTGCAAAACGGTTTTACCGCTCCTTTGGCCTACAAGATAGCGTACAACAGATGACGGAAGCTCTCGACAAGCTTAAAGAGCGCGTCAGAGCAGAAAAAGTCGCCTTAAAAATTGAGGAAGAAAAGAAGCAAAAAGCAGGAGAGTTCTTAGATGCCTCTCAAAGAGGTCAGATCCACGCCCTAGGGGCACAAGAAGAGACCCTCCTCAGCGCTATTTCCATCTTGAAACAACACAGATCTTCTTTCTTGAACGGAGAAAAACCTTGGAGTAAGCAAGACGTTCAAAAGATGATGAAGAGCCGCTCTCTCATCGATACAAAAGGGCAAAACCCTGTTGTGAAATCGATTTCCATCGATTGGAATGAAGAGATCTTTGCGATCGAGCTTTATGAAGACATCGCTCTTCTTCGTGAAAAAAGTGGCCCCAACCACGACCTCGTCAATCAGATCATTTATGATGAAATCGCGAAGATTTCTCGCGAAAGTTCTGAAGAGCTCCGCCCATACCATGCTGGCTACCAGATCGTATTGAATGAACTTGCAGATTCTACGAGCTTTTTGAGACTCGACCTCTCTGCGATTGCAAAAGCAGAAGTGACCCACATCAAAAATGTGATCCAAACTTCTTGGCTTCCAGAAGAGAAGTCCCTACAAGCTAGCGAATATCCGATCCTCCTTTGGGAAGAGCTCCAGGCGATGCCAAAGAGTGAAAGACGTTTAAGTCTTGTCCTCTATGCACCTAGCACTGTGAAAGAAGAGATTCCTGCAGGATTCAAGACTAATTCCATCTACTTGATAGCAAAGGACTTACTAAAGATCGCAAAGCGCTACCAAGCGAGCCCAGACTCTCTAGAAGCAAAAGCGTTCTACAAAGACTTCCAAAAACTTGAAAGAATGATGAGAGACCATGGATTCGTGGGCTACCCAGGAACCACCTATCCCCTTTCTCAAGAGTATGAAAATGACATCATCTTTGAAGCACAAGACTTCTACCTACCTGTTCTACAGGCAACTCGCGAGAGTTTCACTGTTCATGGAACCAAGAAATATGCAGTCCTCGAGTTCTCTGATGTCAAACAAAGACTCCTCACACAAAATAAAATTGACACTGCCATCCATGAAAACCTTTTGAAGTGGAAAGATGAGTACAATGCAGCGCAGGTAGACCCTTCTGGCAACACCCGATATGATGTACCGAAGCCCACATCGAACCCACTTTGGAGCAACTTGGTTCTCAGTGCGAAGAAATACTTCCGCGGTGATGATCGCAAAATCCTCCGTTGGGGTCTCGACATGTCTGGCGGAAAAACTGTACAGGTACAACTCAGAGATGTGAGCGGCCGTCCAGTAACGAATGAAGCAGACCTTCGCCAAGGGATTAACGAGCTCTATAACCGCGTCAACAAGATGGGGGTATCAGAGGTCAGCATCCGACAAGAAGGTAGCAGCATCACTCTTGACTTCCCAGGCTCACAAGCGCTATCTGCTTCTGACCTTGTTAAAGCTTCATCGATGACCTTCCATGTGGTGAACGAGAAGTTCAGCACAGATGGCCCACATGCACTAGCAGAAACGGCCAACCGATTCTTGCAAGAGGTGTGGAACGAAGCAGTTGTCACAAACAAGAAAGATACTGAAAGCATCAATGCGATCGCTTGGTCTCACCTCTATGGAGACTCACTCGATCCAGACACCATCCAACCTCGCACAGAAGCTGCAAAAAGGCTTTATGAAAATGGCCTGAAGCTTGCTGATCCGAACAATCCTGAGATGTCTGGCGCTTTCAATGACATGATCAGCAAAGTGGCTGTCTACCAAGGGAACCATTTTACTGATTGGAATAACCAAACACATCCTCTCCTCTTCGTTTTCAACAACTATGGACTTGAAGGGTCGAGCTTGGATAACGTTCGGGGTAATTACGACCCGACAAGAGGAAATTTCCTCTCCTTTGACGTGAAAGGAGCTCAGACGCTCTCTAGCGGTGAAAAGATCAACCCACGAAACGATCTCTACTCATGGACCTCTGTTTTCTCTAAAGAAAGCATTGCAGGAACTCAGTATGAGAGCTTCACCAAGGGAAGAGGCTGGAGAATGGCCGTTCTTCTTAACGGAAAAGTAGTGAGTGCACCGGCGCTCGATAGCGCACTGAGAGATACAGCGATGATCTCTGGTCATTTCACACAAAGGGAAATCAACCGTTTGGTAGCTGACCTCAAAGCAGGGTCGCTCACCTTTACACCGCAAATTCTCTCTGAAAAGAACATCAGTCCAGAACTTGGATTGAAAGAGCGCTACCAGGGGATTGCAGCGACTGCGATCGCTCTCTTAGCAGTTATCGGTGTCATGGTTGCCTACTATCGATTTGCAGGGATCATTGCCTCTGTCGCTGTTCTCTTCAACCTGCTCATCATCTGGGCTACGCTCCAAAATATTGGCGCAGCAGTGACCCTTGCGATGATTGCAGGGATTATCTTGACAGTGGGTATGGCTGTTGATGCGAACGTTCTCGTCTTCGAAAGGATTCGGGAAGAGTTCACAAAAACAGGAAGGCTCTCTGTCTCTGTAGCAGCAGGATATAAGAAGGCATTTTCTGCGATTCTTGACTCCAACGTCACGACAATCATTGCAGCAATGATCCTCCTACACTTTGATTCTGGACCTATTAAAGGGTTTGCAGTCACCTTGATCATCGGTATTGTTTCATCGATGTTCACCGCGCTATTCATGACCAAGTACTTCTTCAGCCGCTGGGTCCAAAACCCAGAGCACAAGTCCTTGACAATGGCAAACCTCATCCATGCAAGAAACTTCGACTTCTTGAAGTGGGGACGGGTCGGTATTGCAGGCAGCATCCTTGTAATTTTAGTGGGATCGTTCTTCTTTACCCAAAATTACAAAACGCTTCTTGGTATGGACTTCACAGGTGGTTTCACTACGACGATCGAGCTTGAAGCAAAGGCTGGCGAAGGGTATCGGCAGGCAGTAGAGAAGGCATTGACCTCTCATGGCGCCCTCCTTCAAGAAATTCAAGTGAGAGAACTCTCTCCGAATAACCAGCTCAGAATCTTCCTCGGAACGAGCATGAATCTCGCTGGGAAGCCGTTTGCAGGGATGCCGATTGAAATACAGCTTGAAGATCCAGCATACTCTTACGAGACGAACCCAAGACTTGTATGGCTTGTTTCAGCTCTAAATGATGCAGGGCTCCAACTGACAGAGAAGAGCAAAAACCAGATCGATCAGAACTGGAAGAACATCAGTGGTCAAATGTCAGACACCATGCGCAATAATGCGATTGTGGGTCTTGCAATTGCCCTCCTCTGCATCTTGGCATACATCACCGTGCGCTTTGAGTTTACCTATGCGATCAGTGCGACAATAGGCCTTGCTTTTGACGTCTTGATTACGCTCGCCATATTGGCGATCCTGCACACACTTCGTATACCTGTGCAGATCGATCTCAATACGGTTGCTGCATTGATGACGATTGTGGGATACTCTCTCAACGATACGATCATCGTCTTTGACCGCGTGAGAGAAGATGTCACGTTGATGAGAAAACATAGCTTCAAGCAGATCATCAACCACTCTCTCAACATCACGCTCAGCAGAACGATCTTGACCTCGTTTACAACGTTCATCGTACTATTTGTGCTCGTCCTCTTCGGCGGCAGCACACTCTTTGGATTCTCTCTCATCATGGCGATTGGAGTTGTGGTAGGAACTCTTTCTACATTCTTCATTGCGGCCACGTTGCTACTCACTTTCCAAAGAAAAGAAAATGATCACGAACATCTCGTTCTGAACTAATATTTAGGGGGCTTTCTTTATCGGAAGCCCCCTATTTTCTCCTAAAAAGAAAAGTGAAATTTCGTTGAGTTTTA
The DNA here is from genome assembly GCA_964655475.1 of uncultured bacterium. Taxonomy (GTDB): domain Bacteria; phylum Chlamydiota; class Chlamydiia; order Chlamydiales; family VGMA01; genus VGMA01. Next base: position 84,886 of record CAZZMO010000004.1, on the reverse strand, counting down.
AATAGCTAGCTGCAATACTTTGGAAGTTGGGACGATCAAACCTTTACCCTTCTTTTGGTGATTAATGAATATGAGAGATGTCAGACAAGAGGTCGCCCCTGTTTGGGTTTACCCAAAAGAAGAAAACCCCATCAAAGAAATGATTGTTACAGAATTCAATATTCATCCTGTAACAGCTCAGGTCCTGATGTCTCGCGGCTTCAACACCAAAGAAGACATCAATAGTTTCCTTTACGCAAAGCTCCCGAACCTCTTTCCTCCACGCCTATTTGCTGAGATGGAAAAGGCGACTGAGAGGATCCATCAGGCTCTTCTCAAAGAAGAAAACATCCTCGTTTACGGCGATAACGACGTCGATGGAATCACAGGAACCACACTTCTCACCGACTTTCTCCACAGCTTAGGTGCGAGAGTTTTCCCTTACGTTCCGAACCGCAACAGCCTTCGCAATTCGATCATCGTCGATGCGATGGAATTTGCGACAAAAAGAGAGTGTACCCTCATCATCACGGTCGACTGCGGTATTACAGCAGCGAACGAAATTGAAGAAGTGGCCAAACACAATGTCGATGTCATCATCACAGATCACCACGAGCCAACTGACAAGATCCCCCACTGCGTAGCGACTTTAAATCCAAAACTACTCAACAGTACCTATCCAAATCGTGATCTAACAGGGGTCGGTGTCGCTTTCAAGCTCGCACATGCCATGATCAATTACCTCATCGCTAAAGGGGAAATCCAGGCAAATTTCATCGATCTTAAGAGCTATCTCGATTTAGTTGCTGTCGGCACCATTGCTGACATGGGAGCGCTTCATGGCGAAAACCGCATCATGGTTCGCTACGGTCTGCAGCAGCTCAGAAAAACAACCCGCATAGGTCTTCAAAAACTCGTTGAAGTGTGTGACATCCGCCTCTCTGAAATCAGCACGACCGATATCGCTTCAAAAGTTGCCCCTCGCATCAACAGCTTAGGACGGATCGATGAGCCGAAAAAAGGGATCGAGCTTCTTTTGATCAAAGATGAGAAAGAGGGGGAAGTCCTCGCTCAAGAGCTCGACATGATGAACCAAGAAAGACAAAAGATCGAGCGGCGCGATTCAGAAGAGATCGAAGAATACTTAGCTCTTCATCCAGAAATTTTTAAAGAAAAAGCGATCGTCCTCCACTCCAATAAGTGGCACTCTGGAATCATTGCCATCATCTCTGCCAGAATTGCTAAACAATACAACAGACCGACAATCATCATCACTGTTGAAAATGGTATTGGAAAAGGCTCCATCAGAACCATTCCAGAATTTCCCGTCCTTGGCACTCTCAAACAAAATTCCCACCTCCTCCAGAACTACGGCGGGCATGACTACGCTGCAGGACTCACCATCAAAGAAGAAAATATCGAAGAATTCAAGAAGGCCTTCATTTCTACCGCCAATGAAAGGCTAGGTGAGCTCGATGTTACCCCAAAACTCTACCTCGACTCTCTTGTGAGCTTTAAAGATCTCACCTTTGAATTCCTAGAATCCCTCAACCTTCTCGAACCCTACGGCAGTGATAATCCACAAGCAATCCTCTATTGCTACGCAAAACAAGTTCTCGCTCCCCGCATAGTGGGCAAGCGCCACCTTAAGTTCTATCTCGAAGAATCTGACCGCTTCCTCGAAGGGATCGGCTTCAACATGGCCCACCGTAAAGGAGACATCACGAAGAAAAACATCAAGCTTCTCATTGCATTCACTCCACAAGTGAATCTCTATCTCAATAAATCGAGCATCCAGCTCCAAATCCGCGACTTTCAAGTGATCCAAAGCCCGATCCAACTTGAAAGTACAAACCGCCACTACCACTCTAAAAAGCGTCACATCCAAAAACGCCCTCACGAAATCACCACTTAGCGACAAAAAAATCTTGTATATTAAGACCTTATAAAATAAACTCCCTGCCACTTATTATCTTAAGTGCAATTAACAGGAGAATATTATGTCAGTTAGAAACGATGGCCGTAGTCAGGGAAACCATTGGCAACCAGATTCAAAAGATGTCAGGCATTCTAATAAGCAACAAAACAAAGTACAAGCTTATGGAACAGGGGGGCAAATTGATCGTAAAGTTGCTGAATTCCAACAAAATCAATCAGGGAAACACTCAGTAACTATGGACCGAAGTGAAGCGAAAGTTCGTTATAGCACTCGTGGACAAGAGACACTCACAGCAGATCAACTCCGCGGAATGATCGAAGCAAGAGCTGCAATCCTAGAAGCTCGCGACAGTAAATAATAAAAAAAGAAGGCGTAGCGCTAATGCACTATGCCTTCAACCCTCAAAGAAAAATCTCGACCTACCCTGCTACACCTTCTGATGCGCGACGGCTGAGATATTTAGCTTGATATTCTTTGATGTCATCGATGTGAATCACCCATGCAGCTCCCTTACGATGAGCTTGCAGAACGCCAATACGTGTAGCGTAATAGATTTTTTGCGCTGGGACGCCAAGCATTTTGGCAACTTGATTCACTGAAAAGTACCCTCTTTTGTTGTCAAAGAGTAGCTCTCCATTAAATGTAGACTTCAGCCTAGAATATTTTTGTTTACGATATTCTTCCAAATCATCTAGGTGAATTGTCCAACGGGTGCTGTCCTTATGGGCTTTCAGCTTTTTTTGCTTGATTGCCACATAAATAGCCTGTCGAGTCACGTTGTTGATTCGAGCTGCTTCCGTAATGGAAACGACTCGCTCATCTTCGGACTCTTGAGACGCCGGACGCATCCCTTCAAAACGACGGGAATGATCATCCTTGTCCATGTTTCATCCTCCTCTACAAACTTTTTTACAACTTGCTTAGGTTAAAGAAGCTATAAATTTGCCCCAGATAACCCTAACACTCTGCAAAAAGTCTAGATTTCATGTTTATTTATAAATTTTGCCCTTTTAGGTAATAATTGTTACATAAAAATGAATTGATATCAATGAATTTTCTATACTTAAGTGAAAAAACGCCCCTTTTTAGGTAAGACATTTTTTTAAATGGATGGAAACCACCCTTTCGGCTAGGATGCGGTCAGAAAGAATTTTTTTAGAGGGCTCATGCGATTTTTCATCTTAACACTCTTACTCTCAATTAATTGCACACTAAACGCTCTAGGAAGCCCTCCTGAGATCTCTTCACATGAGGCTAAGGCTAAGATCAATGAGATTTTAAAAGCCCACTATAAGTACAAGCAGGTAACCCCCCTCATTGCCAAAAGAGCTCTAGGCAACTATGTAGATGAACTCGACCCTTTAAAACTATATCTTACTCAGTATGAGGTAGATAAGTGGACAAACCCCTCTGACGAGCTCCTCGATAGGGTCGTCCAGGAATTCCACAGGGAGCGCTTTACCGTCTTCGAAGAAATTTACCAGACGATGATCAGCGCCATCTCGAGACGCTCTCAGATCGAGCTCGGAATCAAAACAGCCTCTTTAGAGACCCCCTCATCAAAAGATTGGACCTCTACTTGGTCCATCAATGAAGAGGATCTCACGAAAAGGCTAATGAACGTTCAGGCCCTCTACCAAGAGACGGCCACTAAATTCCGCTCACCCGATCAAGCAGAACTCTACTTCCAGCGGATCAAACAAAGAAGAGAAATGAGAGAAGGTGAGCTCATTTCAACAAGTGAGCACACAAGAAAGCAGCAAGCACTCTCCTATGTGATCAAAGCGTTTGCAGGCTCACTAGACACCCACACCGTCTACTTTACCCCTGCAGAGGCATCTCAGTTCCTCATCGACATACAACAAAAACTCAGCGGGATTGGAGCAGTTTTAAGAGATGATCTCAAAGGTCTCATGGTCGTCAGGATCGTCGATGGTGGACCTGCCAATCGACAAAAAGAGCTTAGGGTAGGAGATCGCATCATCGCGGTCAACCATGAACCGATCATCGGCCTCGATATCTTACAATCGGTCGAGATGATCCGTGGCGATAGTGGAACTCCTGTGATCTTAACCATCGTTCGTGAATCGGTGACCAATCATGGAGACACAGAAGCTGAGCGATTTGATATTGAAATTGTCCGAGGTGATGTGATCATCAAAGAATCGCGATATGATGCAAAAGTGGAGCCTTGCGGCGATGGAGTGATCGCTCATCTCCACCTCCATTCTTTCTATCAAGACATCGCAACTTCTTCAGCGGATGATCTCAAGAAAGCGCTCGAACAGATTAAAAGCCAACACAAAGTAGAGGCTGTGGTACTCGATCTGAGAGGCAATCTTGGAGGGCTCCTCCCCCAAGCTGTAGCCGTTTCAGGAATGTTTGTCAAAAAAGGGATCATTGTTTCGATCAAAGACCACACGAATACAGTGCAACATCTTCGGAACTTTAATGAAACCGTTGATTGGGATGGACCTCTTGTTATCCTTACTGATAAAACCAGCGCGTCCGCATCAGAAATCGTTGCAGGAGCCTTACAAGATTATGGTAGAGCCATTTTAGTCGGTGACAAAACCACCTGTGGCAAAGGCTCTTATCAAACACTCACGCTTGAACTTGGGCCTCAAACGAAGGTCAATCGGCAGGGGGAATATAAAGTGACCCGTGGGATGTACTACACAGTAGGCGGGAAAAGCCCTCAACTCTGTGGTGTCAAAACTCACATTGAAGTGCCAAGTATTTATAGCTTTATGGAATTTGGAGAAACTCACTCAAAGTATCCTCTAGAAAATGAGTCAATTGCGCCCCATTTTCAAGACACTTTTGAAGATGTTCACGCCTTTTACAAGCGTAAAATCAAGAAAAATTTCTCCACTAATACGCAACAGCCGATTGAAATCTGGAATAGCTATCTCCCCTGCCTCCAGGAAAATTCAGAGAAGCGGATGAAAGCTAACGCCACCTATCAGCTCTTTTTGCAGGAAGCTGAAAAAAAAGAGTTCACAGATGAGGCATTGGAAAAAATTGGCAAGAGCGATCTTCAGCTTGAAGAAACGTTTAACATCACAAAAGATCTCGTCCATCTTTACAAATCAAGTCAAAAGAAGTAAACTTACTCTCTTTTTAATAGCAGGACAAGATGGATATACGAGTACGCATTGCCCCCTCCCCTACAGGAGACCCCCACATTGGAACGGCCTACATGGCTTTGTTCAACCTGATTTTCGCCAAACATTTTGGAGGTAAATTCATCCTGCGGATCGAAGATACTGACCGCACGAGAAGCCGTCCTGAATATGAACAGAACATCTTCAAAGCGCTCCGCTGGCTCGGCCTTCATTGGGATGAAGGTCCTGATGTTGGAGGTGAATATGGTCCCTATCGGCAATCAGAGCGTTACGATATCTACCGAAAGTATGCAGAAAAACTCCTCGCTGACGAGAAAGCTTACAAATGTTTTGCAACAGCTGAAGAGCTCGAAGAGATGAGAGAGATCAGCAAAGCAACAGGAAAACCAGGTGGATATGACCGCCGCTACCGCAATCTATCCCAAAGTGAAATCGAAACGTTAGAAGCGGCTGGAAAGCCTTACGTCATTCGTCTCAAGATCCCTCTCACAGGAAACTCAGAATTTGATGATGCGATCAAAGGAAAGATTGTCACTCCTTGGGCCGACATCGATGATCAGGTGCTCCTCAAATCTGATGGATTTCCTACCTATCACCTTGCAAATGTGGTAGATGACCATCTTATGAAGATCTCCCACGTTATTCGTGGAGATGAATGGATCTCTTCAACGCCAAAGCATCTCTATCTCTACGAAGCGTTTGGATGGAAGCCACCTGAATTTCTCCACATGCCCCTTCTTCTTGGTCTCGATGGGAAAAAACTTTCGAAGAGAAGAAACCACACCTCGATCGACTACTACAAAGATAGCGGTTATCTCCCTGAAGCGATCTGTAACTTCCTCACATTGATGGGCTACAGTATGCCAGGTGAGAAAGAGTTCTATTCTCGCGAAGAGGTTATCAAAGAGTTTGATCCGAAAAGGATCGGCAGGTCTGGCGCCATTTTTGACAACAAGAAGCTCGACTGGCTCAATCAGCAATACATCATCAACGCAATTGCACCGAAAGATTTATGGGGCCGCATCAAAGAGTGGGGCTTTAACGATGAGTTTATGGAAAAGGTGATGGAACTTTGCCACACAAGGATCCGTACGTTTGCTGACTTCATCGACCTTTGCGGCTTCTTCTTTATCAACGAACTTCCTCTCACCCAAGAACTTTTGACACCGAAAGATCTGAACCCTGAGATTTCTTCTTCTCTGCTACAGTGTTTGATTTGGAGTCTCGATGAGAAAACGGATTGGTCAGGAGCATCGTTTGAAGCTTCCGCTCATGAACTCGCGAATCTCTTTGGCCTACACTTTAAAAAACAATTGATTCCTCTCTTTTTCGGAACGTTCATGGGAAAAACACAAGGGCCTCCCCTCTTCCATTCTTTTGAGCTGCTTGGAAAAGCCCGAACGAGAGCGCGTCTTCTTAAAGCCATTGAATTTTTAGGGGGTATTTCAAATAAGAAGTATCACAAGCTGGAAAAAGCGTGGCAGACGAAAGATATGAAGAACTTGTTCGTGAATGAATAGGCGTGCTATACTTAGTTGCCTGGCTCAGACCGGCTATCTTGGTTTTCGACTTCCTCGACGTCTGAAATGATATAATTTCGATTGTTATAGCCGTACTGAGAACCGCATGAGCTAGTAAAGATTGCTAAGAGAACCAATAAAGTTAAATTTTTCATGCCTATTTCTCATACAGTTACAGAAAAAGAAAAAAAGGGGTTAAGTCATAAATCCCCATTCTACGCTTATATTAAAGAACGGTTTATTTTAAATAAATCAGGTTCTTCAAAAAAAACATTGCATGTTGTTCTCGATTTAAAAGACTCTGATATTGAATACCAAGTAGGTTCTTGTTTTGGGATCTTACCTGAAAATAGCCTCGAACGGGTTCAAACTTTTTTAGAAATCTTCGAAACACATCCCGAGACACCCGTGACCTATAAAAAAACGGGTGAAACGATGACAATCGAATCGTTTTTAACAAAGCATGCGAATCTCGACTCCCTGAACTCTAACTTTTTGAAATTGGTCAATCACCCTGCTCTCGCTACGAAGGAATCTCTAAAAGCGTTTACTCATGAACATGACCCCCTCTCCTTTTTGGAAACTTTCTACACATCAAACGTCTCTTTACAAGAGTGGTGCGATGCATTCCAGCCCCTCCTCCCCCGCTACTACTCCATCGCCTCTTCTCAAAAGAAGGTGGGCGATGAGGTTCATTTCATGGTGGCAACATTTGAATATGAACATGCAGGGCAGACCAAACAAGGGGTTACAAGCTCCCACCTCATCTCATCAGACACAACGATTGTCCCGATCTTTTTACAACATAACCCCCGCTTCACTCTTCCTGAAGACCCAAACACTCCGATCATCATGATTGGCCCTGGGACAGGAGTGGCTCCATTCATCGGCTTCATTCAAGAGCGCGCTCACACAAAAGCTCCTGGAAAAAATTGGCTCTTCTTTGGTGAAAGAAACAAAAAAGGGGACTTCTACTACGAAGAATTCCTCACTGAAGTAGCCATTCAAGGGATCCTTAAGCTCGACTTAGCCTTCTCTCGCGACCAAGAAGAGAAAATCTATGTACAGCACAAGATGCTCGCTAAAGGGGCAGAACTTTGGCAGTGGATCTCTGAAGAGGGAGCGAAAATCTATATCTGCGGAGACGCAAAGCAGATGGCAAAAGATGTCACAGAAGCGCTCCTCACCATCTTTGAAACGCATGGGAACATGGACCGAGTGGCTGCGGAAGAATACCTCACCAAGATGAGAAAAGCTCATCAGATCCATCTCGATGTATATTAAACGACATCTCGATTTGGTTGGGGCAGAACTCAGCCTTTATTATCAAAACCTTGCTAGAAAAGCAATGGAGGGCACACCTCTTGCTGTGAAATGTAAAATTTCTAGAGAATATAGCGAGGAGCTCTCAAAGATCCGCTCTGAATCTCCTGAAACCATTTATCACTGGATCATTGAAAGTCTCGATCCATCTGAATCATTTAACAATAAATACTATATTATTAGAGGCTTACTCCTCATCTCTAATCAAGCTAAAGCTCATAGTCTTAGCTCGCTCTCTACTCGAATTACATCGATTGGTTTTGGAGAAGCGATCCTCTCACAGAATGGGAAAATGGCCACCGAGCGGTTGACTCATCTTCTATTTTTCCTCTACCACTACTCCCTTTTTACAGAAATCGATCTCAGACATTACATGAATAAGCACCCAACAGAAGCAGCTGGGGCAAAAGAGCTCTTTTTGAAAGGGAAAAATCTCTACCACCCTAACGTTCACTATTACTCAGAGGTGGCTGAGATTCATCTCGATCTCATCAGAGAGATTGGGTAGCGGTTATCACTGCTGTACATTGAACGCCAAGGCCTTGTCCAAAATGGGTGAGCTCTTGCCCTGAGGTGAAGGTTACTCCGACCGCATCGGTCTTGATCTTGAGAATCTCTGCGACACTTTCTCTCATCTCGTCAGCTCTTTTCTGAAACTTAGGCCTTTTCCCTTCAATGGAGAGGGATACAAATTCAATCTTCCACCCTTTGAGTGTCTTTAGCGCAGCTTTGACATATTCCCTGCTATCGGTGATCCCTTCGTCTCGGCACATTTCGATGGCCACTGTTCCCAAAATGGGGACATGTGTGATCGATGTGATCGCGTTACAGATGGCATGAAGGACAATATCCCCATCACTATCTGCATCGAGCCCTGGCACATCGTCAAAGATGATGCCTCCGATAACGCAGCGCTTCTCCCCTTTAACGGGTAAAAATTTGTGCGCATCTTGACCAATAGCTACTCGGATCATAACTCTTCAAGCCCCTCTTTTCTTAAGACAAAGGTGTTTTCATAACGGATTCCAAATTCTCCAGGGAAGTAGAGACCAGGCTCAATGGTGAGGACCATCCCTTCTTGAAATGTCTCCTCTTTTGCTTTTGAAAAACTATACCCTTCATGAGTATCGATCCCAATGAAGTGACCAATCCCATGCCTGATATGATCTCCATATCCTTCATTCGTCAAATAGGTGCGGGCCAGAAGATGGAAATCTTGGACTCTCATCCCTACTTTGAGCGCTTTGACAAGCTCATCGTGCACGCGGATCACTGCATGGTAAGCTTGATGATATTTTTCACTCTCTTTCCCAATCACTGCCATCCTCGTCAAATCGCTAGCGTACCCTTTCCACTTCACACCCACATCGATGATCGCGCTATCTTGTTTTAAAAGAGTGCGCTCTCCTGCTCTATAGTGGGGAAAGGCGCTTGAGGGACCAAAAGCGATGATCGGAGAAAACGAGAGTCCACTTGCTCCTCTTCCTCTCACGAAAAACTCAAATTCCCGGGCGATCTCTTCTTCAACGACCCCTTCTTTTAATCGGGATATGACAAAAGCAATGCCTTCTCGAGTCAGGTTCGTACCCTCTTTGATGAGGGCAATTTCCCCCTCTTCTTTGATCAGCCGAACAAGGAGTACGGGGTCGAAATCGAGAGGCTCTTTTTCAAAGAACTCTTTTTTCTCTTGAAAAGTGCGGTAAGGGAGCGATCCCCCATTCAATGCAGCAAGAGATTTTCGAAAGGGAGCGAGAAACGCTTTTTCCTCTCCGAGTCTTCTTACTTCTAGGTGAGAAAGATGTGACAACATTTCAAAATAGCGATCGTCAACGAATAAAACCCCCTTTTCTCTCGTGATCCAAAGATCTCCGTAAGAGAGGGACTTTCCTGTAAGATAGAAAAGGTGAGAGTCCCCCGTCACATGACAAAGGTCGATCCCCTTCTCTTTCATAAGGCGTTGAATTCTTTCTAATCTATGAATCATGAAAAGCACTTCTCCAATAGAGATTCTTCATAAGAGACCACAATTTTTTTCCCTTCAGGACAGTAAAATAGAGCTTTTGATCGGTAAAACGTTTCGATCAATTTCTTTGCTTCTGATGTAGAGAAATTCCCTTTCTCCTTCCTTGCGTAGCGGCTCGCTATTTTTGCGATCTGATCCCCTTTTACTGCATCAATTCTGGAAAGATCTAATAAGATATCTCTGACATGCTCTTTTGCGATCAGAGGAGCAAGCCCTTCTAATAAGAAGGCATTCTTTCCAAAAGGTCTGAGTAATATCCCCACCTTTTCGAGTAAGGGAATCTCTTCTTGGATGAGCTGCGATTCGGTCAGAGAAAATTCAAGGACATCAGGAAACATAAACTGCTGGAGAGAAGCGCTCCCTTTTTCCAAAGAAGATAGGACTTGATCAAATACAAGGCGGGACTTAGCTGCTACGAGGTCGATGAGCCAAATACGCTCCTCTTTTTCAAAAAGGGCATACTTTTCTAAAAGATGAATCAGAGAAAGAGGGGATTCTTCCCTTCGAGGTTCTGGCAGTGGTTCAATGGGCTTTGGAGTTTCTCGAAAAGAGAGAGGAGAGGGTTTTTGAACGCCGATCGTATCAAAAGAGAATCCCTCTGCCTTCGGGAGAATGAATTCTGGAGCCTCTTTTTGTTGCCAAGCAAGAGCGATCCCTTTTCTTACAAACGATGCGATCAGTTTATCATCTTTAAACCGAACCTCTGTTTTTTGAGGATGGACGTTCACATCGACTAAGGCACCTGGCAATTCTAGATGGAGAGCAAAGAGAGGAAACCGCTTGGCCTCGAGACGGGTCCCATACCCTTCTAATACAGCAGACGCAACAATGTATGAATAAACAGGGCGTCTATTGACGAAGAGGTACTGACCTGAACGGTTCATCCTCGTCTCTTCAGGGTGTCCGAGGGCTCCCCAAAGATGGAACGGCCCCTCGGTAAAGTCGAGACGGACCCCTTTAAACCCGAGAACCTGCTCCACTTTTTCAGAGAACGTCCCCGTCCCCCCTTCAAGGAGCACCTCACCATGAGAGAAAAGGGTAATGTGGGAATTGGGGTAAGCAAGAGATGCTTTTGTCACGACCTTGAGAATTTCTGAGGTAGAGGCAGCAGCTGATTTTTGAAAACTTTTTCTCGCAGGAGTGTTGTAAAAGAGAGATTCTACCAAAATCGTGGTCCCTTTTCTCGGAGATGAAACCCCTTCAGAAATGAGCCTTCCTCCGTGGAGAGTCACCTTTGATCCTTCGAAAGAGCCTTCGAGAGAGGTGTGAAGCTCTACTTTAGCAATCGAGGCAATCGAGGCAAGGGCTTCCCCTCGAAAACCCATGGAAGAGATAGAGTAAAGATCGTTGATCTCTTTTAATTTCGAAGTGGTATGCCTCTCAAAACAGATCTTCGCATCTTCTCTTCCCATTCCCGATCCATTATCACTCACGCGAATGGAAGAAAATCCCCCATGAAAAATTTCGATCACAATTTTTGTTGAGCCCGCATCAATTGCATTTTCAAGAAGTTCTTTCACAACAGCTGCAGGGTTTTCCACCACTTCGCCCGCGGCGATTTGGTTGATCGTTTCATTAGAAAGTGGTTGAATCTTGCCATTTATCATGTTTTTTATTGTAATGGAACTGGGAGTTAAAGGCGATGAGCTACGACAAAATTTGGCAACTCAACAATTTGTTGGGATATGAGAACTTAGAAGAAGTTTTGGGGCAACTCGGCGAGAAAGTCGCCTGTTTGCAATTCGATCCCTCTTCCCCTGATTTTTATTTAAACCTCCAATCGATTCATGCAGAGCTCGGCGAACTTGGCTCACTGATTGGTTGCTTGACAGCCCAGGACACGAGCGATACTAAGGCTCTATTTTTTGAAAATGTCTTGAATGACATTGTCTCTGATCTCGGCAGCATCGAAGTAGACCTCGATAACGCTCTTCGAAAGATGAGCGATGGGGAGTTCGATAACCTCTTTGATCAACCGAAAATCTCTGCCTTTCGATTCTATTTCGAGGAGATGAGAAACTTTGCTAAGAAAAAGCTCCCTGAAGTAGAAGAAAAGCTCATTAACGACCTCTCACCAAGTGGCCACGACATCTTCACCTCTATTTACTACGCCTACATGGGAGAGATCTCTTTCGACTTTCGAGGGGAATCCCTCACCTTAGGTCAGCTTGAAAATAAGCTCGGCGAAGGGGACCGGAGCATTAGACTCGATGCGATGAACTCTTTAGAGTCCCATTTAAAAAAGAAAGAGGGGCTATTTTCACAATTCCTCACCAGCATCGTTGACTATAGAAACACCGTTTATGAACATAGAGGCTGGGAAAATCCTTTAACTGATGCTCTCCACACAAACCGGATCACAGAAGCGACCTTGAATGCGATGTGGAGTGTCGTTGAAAAAAACAAGCCAGTGATGGTCAAGTTCCTCCGCAAAAAAGCGGAGTTGATGGGCCTTCCAAAACTCTCTTGGGCAGACTATGACGCCCCACTTGGCCTCTCCCCTGCGAAATCTTACTCTTTTGATGAAGGGATGGATCTCATCATCCAGCAGTTTCAAAAGGTAAGCCCGCGCCTCGCAAAATTTTCAGAAAGGGCTGCAAAAGAGCGATGGATTGAAGCGGACAACCGAAAAGGAAAGAGAGCTGGAGGCTTTTGTACAAGCTGTCCTATGGCACTCGAGAGCCGCATTTTCATGAACTATGCAGGGACGATGGGCAGCATTGCCACACTCGCTCACGAATTAGGGCATGCTTACCACAATGAAATCCTTTTCCAAAAACCCTATTTTCTCCAAGAAATTGGGATGTCGGTCGCAGAGACAGCGTCGACCATGTGTGAAATGATCGTGACCGATGGAGCCATTCAAGGGGCCAAGACAAAAGAAGAGAAACTGACACTACTCGACGATAAGCTCAGCAAAGCAATCGCCTTTTCTTGCGATCTTCATGCCCGTTATGTGTTCGATCGGATGCTCCATGAAGAGAGGAAAAAACGCTCCCTTTCTCCCGATGATCTCACTGCGATGATGGTCAAAGCGCAACGAATCGGTTATGCAGATGAGCTCTCTTCGTACCTTCCTCACTTTTGGGCCTACAAAATGCACTTCTACTTTACCGATATTTCTTTTTATAATTTCCCCTACACCATGGGCTATCTCTTTAGTTTAGGGATCTACCACCTCTTCATGAAAAATCCAAAAGAGTTTGAAAAACGGTACGATGCGCTCCTTCTCGACTCTGGATCGATGACACTGGAAGATCTCGCTAAGAAGCACCTCCAGGTCGACCTTTCTGAAGAAGGATTTTGGCAAGGTGCTTATGATGTGATTGCTCAAGATGTGGAACAATTTATTCAGATGGGTTAAGGTATACTGCTATGTTTCGTCTCCTCTCTTCGTTTTTTGGATTTGCTGCACTCGCTTATGGCGCCTATTGGGTCAATCTCAATCATCCTGAAGTAAAAACTCAAGCTCTTGACTTTGTCAATGCAGGAAACACCTTTCACACACTCGAGGCGAGATATTCAGCAAAGCAGATCATGGAGTCTCACCGCCGTGAACTCTTGAAAGATGACAAACACCGCTACCTTGAACCAGTGATCAAGTTTTCCCCCTACCTTTTGATGTCTGTCAAATATTCGCAAGGGGATACACACACAGGAGAAGGGGTCATCCTTTGGGATCTCCTCGATGGAGAAATGGTCACACATACGAGACAGTGGGAAAAAACCCACGGCTTCGGAGATTGCATTAACGCCAACGTAGACAAGAATGAATTCAAGATCATCAACCTCCTCGCTCAGAAAGGGGGAATCATGGAAAGAGAGCTTCTCTACCGGGTGATGCAACTTGAAAGTGAGACATTAAGCCCTTGGATTGAAAGCTGCAGACGAAAAAAACTGATCGTCCAGAATGGCTCTCAGCTGCGGCTCCACCTGCAACACCCCCGCCTCAACATCCGCCCAGAGACTATCATTGACGATAGGCTCGTCACTAAGTCTTGTAAAGAGGCGGAGAGGCTGAAAAAACGGTTCACCCGCACCCAGATCAAACACCTTGCAGAAGCTGCGTTTGGCTATGACTTTGCCGTTCGAAATTCCATGGAAGTCTACCTTCCGATCTATGGAATCACGGTTGAAAACCCTGATGGCTCCCTCCATACGAGCTACTGGAACGCAATTAACGGCGCGCCTCTCCCCTTCACGGCCCTTTTAGAATAAATAGACTTGCATCAAATTTAGAAGAGGCTTTAGACTATTTTGTGACGGAAAGATGGCTGAGCGGCCGAAGGCACCTCCCTGCTAAGGAGGCATACCTATTACTGGTATCGAGGGTTCAAATCCCTCTCTTTCCGATCTTTTTTCCCAGACAACATTGCGTTACTTTCGAGCTGAAATTTCCCTTGTGAGATAACTCTCTACTTTGATACAAATACCGATAATGACCACTGAAAAAACAACAAAAGTCAAAGTAGCTCCACACTCAAAAGAATCAGAAATGATGATTTTGGGTTGCATGATCACGAGCGTTAACGCTCTGAATATTGGAGCTGATTCACTCCAGCCTCTCGACTTTTATTTTCTCGAACATCAGCTCATTTTCGAAGCTCTAAAGAATGCCTACCTCAGCGACAAACCAGCAGATGTTCATCTCCTTGCAGAAGATCTCAAAGCAGGACAGAAGCTCGAAAAAATTGGCGGCGTGAATTACTTAACGACACTTGCTCAATATGCAGGAACGTCTGCCTATATTGAAGAGTATGTCGATATCGTAAGAAATAAGTCTGTCCTTCGGAAGATGATTGCCGCGTCTGATCAGATTGAGAAAGTTGCTTTTGAAGAGCCACAAGATGTACACTCTGCCCTCGATGAAGCGCAGAGCCTTTTCTTCAACATCTCTCAACAAGCGAACACCAAAGTAGGACAGCATGTCAAAGACATCTTGTCTGGCGCACTAGCCTCTTCGAAGATCCCCTATTTGAAAGAGCTTCAAGAAAAACAAGAAGAATACCACTCCCGAGGTCCAAACCAACCTACCATTACAGGGATCCCAACTCACTTCATCGATCTCGATAAAATGATTGGAGGACTGAATAAGTCGAACCTCATCATTTTAGCGGCTCGCCCTTCCATGGGTAAGACCGCTTTTGCTCTGAACATTGCAGAAAACGTCGCTTTGAAATCGGGAACACCTGTCGGCGTATTCTCCCTCGAGATGACCGCAGAGGAACTCGTACACCGCTTGGTCTGCTCTACGAGTGAAGTAGAATCTGAAAAAATCAAAGCAGGATCTTTAACAGGACTTGAGTATCAACGAGTTGTGGAGGCTGTTAACAGACTCCAAAAACATTCAGTCGTTATTGATGACCAGCCAGGCTTAAAAATCACCGACTTGAGAGCAAGAGCGCGCCGTTTAAAAGAAGTTTATAACATCGGCTTTTTGATTGTCGACTACCTCCAACTCCTTTCTGGCTCTAAAGGCTTTTACAACGCAGACAACCGGCAAAATGAGATCTCCGAGATCTCCCGGATGCTCAAAAACCTCGCAAGAGAGCTCACCATTCCCATCTTGTGCCTCTCCCAGCTTTCTCGAAAGGTCGAAGAGCGAGCCGGGCATCGCCCCATGCTTTCAGACCTTAGAGAATCAGGCTCGATTGAACAGGATGCGGACATTGTCATGTTCATTTTTAGAAGAGAATATTACAACGCCAATGACAAACCAGGCCTTGCTGAAATCCTGATCGCGAAGAACCGCCATGGTAGCGTCGGAGAAATGCAGCTCGCCTTCCGCAAAAATATTGCCCAGTTCAACAACTACATCCCACAAGAGCGGGCCCCCGCCCAGGACAACTCCTCAGCCTTTGCCGCCTTCTCCCCCCGCTAAGATCCTTTTGCATTCATTACCAATAGAAACATATCGTAGGCTCCATTCAAGAGCCTTAAAACAACAAATAATATGAGCAGAAATGCTGTCGAAAAAAAGTACCTGTGACCTCTTTTTTTTGTCTTTTGAAACGTCTCAAATATCTTTGCAAGAAGGTCTCCAAACAATAACAATATAACTACAAACACTAAGCTAAATGCTATTTTCCACAAGGTCAAATGCTCTAAAAAGCTTTCTTTTGTGACAATAAAATCCATATCCCTCGGTATTTTTTAAAAAATATTTTGGTCATCATCGATAAAAATCTGCTAAATCCTGTATCCAACAATTGTGCAATCCGTTGGTTATTTCTTCAAATCGAATAAAAAATTCAATTGAACTCTGTAAACGCTGGGCAAGGAGCCTAGCTCCTACTGGCCAAAGGCCAGGCAGGGTGACCTTTTTACTCCCATGTGGTTCAACAAAAGAGAGAGCCCACCTGTTAAAAGTCTCATATATGAATCCTTTACTTATTTTGCCTTTTGACATACAATCATCAGCCAATGAACTGTCCACTAGCTATGGAGTTGGAATGTCATCTGTATTAAAGAAACGCCGAAGCAAGATCAATAAGCACAAGCGCAAAAAGCGTCGTCGTAGAGATCGGCACAAAAAGTAATTAGCGATTATGTCGTGGTTTTACCCCACAGAGTTTGATGTTATTGTCATTGGGGCGGGTCATGCTGGCTGTGAAGCAGCGCATGCTGCAGCTAAAATGGGCGCCTCTACTTTACTCTTAACCATGAATCTCGATACGATTGCCAAGATGAGCTGCAACCCTGCCGTCGGGGGGACAGCGAAAGGGCACATCGTTCGGGAAATTGACGCTCTTGGTGGGATCATGGGCAAGGTAGCAGACCGCACTGGAATTCAGTCTCGGATGCTCAATCGCAGCAAAGGGCCTGCTGTATGGTCTCCAAGAGTCCAATCAGACAAAGCGGCCTATGCCCTCGAAATGAAGAGGGTTCTTGAAAATACTCCCCATTTATACATCATGCAAGGAACGACGGAAACTCTTCTCGTAGAAGGGAATCAGATCGTTGGCGTATCGACCCAAGAAGGGATTTCATACCGCGGCAAAACGGTCATTTTATCTGCTGGCACTTTCATGCAAGGGCTCATCCACATCGGCGGCATCCATTTTGGAGCTGGGAGAGCTGGGGATAAACCTGCTGTTGGCATTTCGAAATCTCTCCTCGATTTGGGATTCAAACTGGGACGTCTCAAGACGGGAACGCCCCCCCGGATCAACTCTCGATCGATCGACACAAGTGTCATGGAAGAGCAGCCAGGAGAAGAGGGTGTTGTTTTCTCGTTCGATGAAAAAGAGCCCCGTCTACCTCAAGTTTCTTGCTGGATTGCCTACACGAATGAAGAGACGAAAAAAATCGCCCTTGCCAATCTCAAGCGCTCGGCGATGTTTTCAGGAGCGATCAAATCAGTGGGTCCCCGATACTGTCCCTCTTTTGAAGATAAAGTGACAAGATTTGCCGATAAAGAAAGGCACCAACTCTTTTTAGAACCAGAAGGGCTTCATACCAACGAAGTCTATGTCAACGGAATCTCCACATCACTTCCTTTCGATGTACAATTTGCGATGATCCGCTCGATTGCTGGATTGGAAAATGTAGAAATCCTACGCCCTGCTTATGCCATCGAATATGACTACATGGTGAGTGGTCAGTTGAAGATGACACTCGAAACTAAACTCATTGAAGGGCTATTTTGCGCAGGACAGATTAATGGAACAACAGGCTATGAAGAAGCGGCAGGTCAAGGGCTCATTGCAGGGATTAATGCAGTGAGAAAAGTGCAAAAAAGAGCTCCTTTCATCCTTCTCCGCTCTGAAGCCTACATTGGGGTTATGATTGAAGACATCATCTCCAAAGAATTGACAGAGCCTTACCGCATGTTCACAAGCCGAGCTGAGCACCGCCTCATCTTGCGCCAAGACAATGCAGACCTCCGCCTTCGAGAACATGGCTATCAGCTCGGCATGATCTCTGAAGAGCAGTATCAGACCTTCAAGAAAAAACAAGAAGCGATCCGATTACAGATCGAAAGTCTCACCATCCCTCAGAAAAAGCTCCTCTGCCAGCCAGATTTTACCTACGAAAAACTCTCTTTGCAATATCCTGATAGCGTGATCGATCATGGAGAAGACATCAACCGCCAGATCACCATTGACATCCAGTATGCTGGATACATCAAGCGGCAGATGAGTGATATCCAAAAACTTGAAGAACTTGACCGGGTCTCCATCCCTCTCGACTTTGACTACACTTCAGTTAAAAGTTTGAGCAACGAAGCGAGAGAGCTCTTAAAGAAGATTCGTCCCGATAACCTTGGGCAAGCTTCTCGTCTCATCGGCATTTCTTTTGCTGACATTTCGATCCTATTAGTCGCCCTCAAGCGCTAGTTTTTAGGGTGCAAAAAAAGGGCTCGTCAAGCAAAATTTATAGAAGATCATTTCTTCTGTTCTGTAAAAAACATGCTAGAGCTTCTACTTCGAAAAAGATTCTTTTTTCTCCTTCTTCCGCTGTGGCTTTCTGCTAGGATTTTTCCCCTTCCTGAACCGATGTCGACTCCGCCTCCCTATTCTGCTGATGCTGCAAGGGAGATCCCTATTTTTCTCCTCCATCATCAAGAACCGATGAGCGCCGAAGATGCTTATGAACTCGGCCTTCTCTATATGCTCGCGGGGCAAGCAGAAGAAGCAGAGCGCTACCTCGATCTCGCCATCGCAAAAGATCCTGAGTTTTCCTACGCTCTCATTCAGGTGGGATATCTCAACTATTGGACTCACGACTACGTAGAGGCCTATGAAGCGTTTTGGAAAGCTTTCCAGATTGATCCTTGTGGAAAACAGAGCTTTCATGGACTAGAAATGGTGGGCACTTATTGGCTTCATGAAAATGAGCATATCCCTGAATGTCTGCAACTTTTTAAAGCGCTCTATGAATGTTCTCCGAAAAATATCGATATCGTTTTCTATACAGGCCTCGCTTACATGCGCCTCAATCAAGTGGATGAAGCGAAGAAGAAATTTATTCGGTGTCTGGAGCTTCGGCACAATGATCCAGAAGCAAGCTTCCAATTAGCACAAATTTACATGATGGAGGGAAATTGGGAAGAGGCGGAAAAGCTCTACCGAGAAGCAGGCCCCACAGCAAAAAAACACCTCGCGAGAGCTCTCGTTCGGCAGCGAAAGTTTGTCGATGCAAAAGAGGAATTTTCCCTCTTTTTGACTGAAAATCCGAGTGATATGCCTACATGGTATGAGCTAAGGGAGGTGAAATCTTATATCGAGCCCACCCTTCTTCTTTCAAGCACTTATACTCAGGCTAAAGAGAGTGATCCAACGATTGCAATCCCTGTAGTAAAAGATTACTACCTCTACATAGAAGGGACACTCAACATCCCGATCACCCTTGCTTGGGATCTCAATGCACAAGGTTTTTACTACCAGCAGAAAGAAAAAAACATCTACATCCCAGGGACTAACTACAATGTACAAGAAGAGGGGGGAGCGTTTCTCTCTTCTCTCGATTTTGCAAAATGTTGGACGTGGGATTTGATCCTCCGCCTCTTTCACGCATCACCGATTGGGGACATGAGTTTCCCCTTCTCCTCGACAAATCGATTCGAACCAGGGACAGCTCTGATCTACCGCTACGCACCCCATTTGATCTGTGGAGAAGTTCGGGTTGAATCTTTTTTTACCAAAAACTTTACCTATACAGAAACCGATCTACTACAGATTCTCACTGGAGAGCTCCGCTATTTATTTAGACCAGATGTAAACTTACGCCCAGAACTAGAAGCATCACTCAGAAAAATCTACTTTGATGACTCGATCCATAATTGGCAAACAACGGAATCTCTCTGGCTCAGATCTCACATCCCCTATCTCTCTAAATACTTCCGCGGAGAATATCAATTCCAACATTCCCATTTCCACGAACTCACGACGAACTATTTTTCTTATCAAGATCAGTTTGTAAATAAAGTGGGGATCTACTTGGCGATTCCTCTACAACCTGCTACCACATTTGGTGTTCACTATGAGCATGTATGGCAGCTCACCAAACACTTCATTCAACCGATCGGTACTTTTCTCTTCACCGCAAACCGCCAATCTTTGAATGGAAATCTCATCATTGCCAATATCACCCACGCCCTCCAGGATCTTTGGGAAGTAAAACTCGAAGGGCATTACTTCCACAACAACCTCCCCTACAGCGACTGGAATATCAACGCCTCTCTTCTCTACCAGTTTTAAATGACTGTTGCCACATATTTTCAATGGTAAAGGCAAGTTTAGGAGCGTCAAAAGGTTTGACAAGGACATCGAGTACTGAAAGACTTTTGTAAAATGCAAGTTCTTCTACTTGAGCCCTTGCAGTAAAAAATATGATGGGAATCTCTTGTAGAAGTGGCTCTTTTCTTATCAGATGAAGCGCTTCAATCCCTCCCATGATGGGCATGAGGACATCCATGATGATCATATCGGGATGAAATATTTTTGCTTTCTCAAATGCATCAAGACCAGAAGTAGCATATTGAATTTCTACCTCTTTCATACTCTCGAGAGCTGCTTCTACAACAAATAAAATATCTTCATCATCATCGACGATCAAGAGCTTACGCAGCGGTTTCTTCTTCATAATCTGCTTTTTCTAAGGTAAAATAAAAAGTTGACCCTTCGTTTTCTTTGGAGATAAAACCCACCTCTCCTCCAAGCTGATCGATGATCCCCTTGGCAATGCTGAGACCGAGTCCAATGCTTGTAGTTCTTGAAGAATCGATGAAAAATTTCTGAAAAACTTGATGTTGAAACTGTTGAGGAATTCCTGCCCCTGAATCTCTAATGAGTACTCTCACTTGATTCTTTTCCTCCTGGATCAATACATCAATGATTCCTTTAGAGTGGGAGTATTTAATCGCATTCGAAAGAAAATTCGTCATAACCTGGACAAGCCTCTCATGATCTCCTAAAACAATGAGAGAGGATTCCTTATAACGTTCATAAATCTTGATCTGCTTCTTCTCAGCAATGGGTTGCTGAGATGTAACAGCTTCATGTAAGACTTGTTGTAATCGGATAGGGATCTTATGAACAGAAAATTTCCCTACTTCTAATCGCTCTACATCGAGAAAATCATTGATGATTCTGATGAGGATCTCTGAGTTTTTATAAGCGAGATGGATTTGACTCAGCGTCTTTTCAGAAAAATCGTTGTGCATTTGTAATAAACCCAACACACCATGAATGGTGGTTAATGGAGTCCTCATTTCATGACTGATTGCAGAAATGTATTCTGTTTTCGCTTGCTTGGCCACTTTTTGTGCGATCGTTACCTTTCTCTCTAATTGCCAGTGGTAGATCAAGAGGGCCATCGTTACTGCAATCATTCCCCCACCGATATAAAGAATGGCCATCCATGCCACTCTTACCCTATCAGCTTGAATACCAAGGCCTAATATAATGGTTGCAACCACAAGAACTAAACCACAAAGAATTGGTAAAAAGCTCGAGAGAGTGATCTGCTTATAATCTATAGAAAAGCGCGCTCCAATCGATCCAATTCCCAGAATGATCAATAGAATAGGGGTGTAGGCATGGATGGAGCTTGTATCTCCCCTTTCTAAGAAGGCTCTAAAGGGAAACACATAAGAAATGACCCCCATCAACCCAGAGAGGATCGTTAAAAATGAAAAGACAATGACGATCAGACTCCCTTTGAGAGAGGGAATTTTTGCCGGCCAAAAAAGTAATACCATGCCATAGTAGATAAATCCAAAAGAACTCATCAGCCTCATAAAAGAGATTGAGCCGCCAGGAGGCACGAAAAAAAGGCGCTGAAACCAAGGATTTGTCGTCACCACATCGGTCAATGACACGATTTCAAAGAGTCGGCAACTTGCATACAATAATATCACGCCACCTAAGATTTTCCCGATAAAGATCAACCTTTGGCTCATGAAGAAAAGAAGAGCTACACCCGATAAAAAGACAGCCATCGATGACATATAGGAGATTTGATAATCTGATGAGGAAAGCCTTAGTAGAGAATAGATTTCTAAATGCCAAGCGAGAATAAAAACCCAACCCATAACTACTGCGATCATACCTGCAGATAATTGTATTATTCGACCCATTCCACCTCACTGGCCACTCTTTTCTGAATCGAGACTTCTTCTTTACTGATCCGGCGGTATTTAGCAAAAAACTGAGGAAAGGCCCAAACTCTCCAAAATAGAGTCAGTTGATGATACCCAACACTTTCTACTATGCAGGCCAAAAAGAGCATGATCATACTTCTAGCAACGGGATACTTTCTGAAACTGATCTCTTCCACAAATAGGGAATAGACAGCGATCAGAAATGACATCCCCAGTGTCACCGCTAAATAAAGAAAGAAAGAGGGCCAAAGAAGCACCCCCAAATGCCATGCAACGATTACATAAATATATCCAAACACTTCAATCAATGGGGCTAAAAGCTCTCCAAACACCCAAAATGGGTAGACAAAAAGACCCATGAGTCCATAGCGGGGGTTAAAAAACATCTTCTTGTGGTGCCAAAGAGACTCTAAAAGTCCTAAATGCCACCTCACCCTCTGCTTGGCAAGCTCTCCCCACTTTTCCGGAACGATCGTCCAGGCTACAGGATCAGAAAGATAGAGCACTTTGTACCGTTTTTTTTGTTCTATCATCATCCGGTGGAGTCTGATCACGATCTCCATATCTTCCCCAATCGTATCGCTAAATCCCCCTGCCTCAACGACAAGAGTTTTCGGGAAAACGGCAAATGCTCCTGATATAACGAAATTGGCATTGAGGACATTCCATCCAAGGCGTGCTGTGAAAGCGCGAAGGTATTCAACCCCTTGAATCGCAGTCAAAAGAGATGCCGGATATTTTAAGGTTGAGAGGCGGTTATAAGAAATCTCACACCCATTCTTGATCCTAATACTCGCTCCAACACAGATTGTATGTTCATCTTTTAAGATCGGTCGGATCAAGGTTTCAAACCCATGATTATCAATATAAGTATCCGCATCAAATACGATGAAATAGGGGCTCGGACTCGCATTCAACCCTGCATTGATCGCATCATACTTCCTCCCATTCGGCTTATCGATCAAGATGAGCTCTGGGTAAGTTGCACTTTGATAAACTGTGCGGATGGGCTGAGTGGCGAGGGTGTCGTCATAAATTTTTGGAATGGGAAGCATCTGAAAACCGTTGATCAGAATCTCAAGAGACTTGTCATGAGAGCCATCATTCACTACGATCACTTTTTTATACCGATAATCGAGGCGAAGGACATTCCCGACGGTTTCAAAAATACACTCCGCTTCATTGAACATCGGAATGAGAAAGGTAAATTCAGGAAGTTCATTAGATTGAAGCACTTGAGTCACATCTTCGTGAGAGAGCTCTCTCTTCCTTGCATAGGCTTGGAACGATCCAAAAATGACAAGAAGAAGATAGATGAGATTCACAATACCGAAATACCAGATAAAAAAGGGCTGGAGAGCGACCATCCAAGTCACAATCATATCTCTTTCTCCAGTACGTAGCGGGACATTTCACCCCTATTTTTCAGCAAATCGATCTCCCCCACTTTTTTCAATGCTTTGGCTGCAGCAAGTCTCACTTCCCAGTGTTCATCTCTTTCTAATGAAAGGAGTAAATCCTTAGCGGTCTCCTTATCAACAAAAGCTTGAAGTGATTCAATCGCTTGTATACGAACGGTGTGATCAGGGTCTTGTAAAAAAGGGAGTAGTGAAGAGCTCCCCTCTCGGCAAAGTTCAATGGCTGCTTTTTTCACCTCTCGATCTTCTGAAACAAACCCCTCTTCCAAAAAAGGGATCGATAAGTGGAGCATATGTTTCGATAAGAGCTGTAAAACAGTCTCTCGGTACCGGGAATTTTTCCCTTTTTCAATCAGGATTTTCTGGACCGAGAGAGGTGCTTTTGCAAAAAGGTCTCGGTAGTAATGGAGCATAAAGCCTCGGGTTTGAGAAGAGATCTCTATGATCTTTTCTACCCCTTTTTCACTCTGGATCGCAACTACTGCTGAAGCGGCTTTGCTACTAATCACAAAACGTCGATCTCTTAAGAGTTCCAAAATGAGCCCCTCATCACCTAGATCAGGAACAAGGGCAAAGCTTCTAGCTGCAAAAGAGCGCGTCTCCCATGAAGCGCTATAGACCCATTTTCTCGTTTTGGGAAGGATGTAGCGTTTAGCCACACTCTCTTTTAAAGTCTTCCAGTGCTCATCAGAAAAATTTCGATCAAATGACTCTAAGACAATGATGAGATCCTTGATCGATTTTACTGATATGGGTGAACTTTCGCTCTCTAATAATTCTAATACGTAGCGGGAGAGCTCCAATCTTCTCTTAATGACCCTTTTCTCTACGAAGTGGCTATAAAACCAATGGCAGATAGCAGCGACACAAAAAAGAGAGAACAAAATCATCATGGTTTCGATGAGGAGAACTAAAAAACGGTATTCATACTCATACATGATTCTTAAACATCAAAGACTTGGACTTTTCCACTAAAATATCTACATTAAAAGGCTTCGACATGTAGTCAACCGCTCCCCTCCTAATCCCCTCTAATACATCCTTGTCTGAGCCTAGCACGCTTAGAATCAATACAGGAACATGCTCAGGAATTCCATCAAGGAGCTCAATTCCATCCATGTCGGGCAAGAGTCTATCGAGGATGACGAGGGAAATCTCTTCTTGATGTTGATGAAGATAAGGGAGGACTGGAGTGCCACTGCTGAAGTTCATGGTCTCAAATCCTTGATGACGAAACCAATACTGTAATAATTCTACGATTGTCTCATCATCATCGACGAGGACGATTTTCCCTTGTTTGTTCATCAAATAACTTCCTGATCTTCATCAAATGTTCGCTACTAGTTTGCTTTTCTCCTCTCAATAACTCCCCCTCCCACTTCGCACATTCTTCACTCACAGATGAGTAGCCATAAGTCCCGCTACTACCTCTGAGCTTATGAACGGATTGTTTTAAGAGATCCATATCCCCTTGAATAATAAACTGTTGAAGCTCATCCAATTTGATAGAGATTTTTGAGTTATATAAGTTCAATAATTCTTCTGGAATCATATTATTTTGATAAAAGAAATAGTCATAAAATTGCAATTTTTTTAATATCGCGAACATGAGATTAGAAAGTTTATTAGAAGCGATTCCTGATGCTGCGATACTTATAAATCAGCAAGGGATGATTTTAATGATGAACTCACAAGCTGAAAAGCTCTTTGGATATAAAACCACTGAAATGGAAAATCAAATCGTAGAACTTCTGATCTCTCAACGATTTAGAGAACATCACCTCCGCATCAGGGAAGAGTACCTCTCCTCAGAAGAGGAGCGTCGAAAATGGAAAAGCCTAGAAATCTACGGGTTAAAGAAAAATGGGGAAGAATTCCAAATCGATCTCCACCTATCCCCCATCCTCTCGAACAGCAATTACTACTTTCTTTTGACGTGTAAGAGTCTCTCTGATGCGAAGAAACAAGAGGCATGGCTCAAGCAACTGAACTCTGAGCTAGAGCAATTTGTCTACATCGCCTCTCACAATTTGCAAGAACCATTAAATACCCTGCAGCAATCTGCCTTCATTTTACAAAAAAGACTCGAGCATCAAATAGATGCAGAGAGTAAGATCTTCTTGAATGGGATTGTCCACTCAAGCGAGAGGATGTCTCAGTTAATCCACAATCTCTTGCTTCTTCTTAAAGTCAATCAAGGATCACTTGTGGTAGATGGGATTGAATGTGAAGAGATTTTGCAAGAGATCTTCATCGACTTAGGAACTCTCATCCAAACGACAAAAGCAGACATCAAAGTCCTCTCTCCCCTCCCCTCCATCAGAGGTTATCCATTAGAATTTAAACAACTGTTACAAAACCTCATCACCAATGGGATCAAGTTCCAAAAACCAGGAGCTCCCCCTCTGATCCTTCTTTCAGCGGAAGAAACGAGTACTGAGTGGATCTTTTCAGTGAAAGATCATGGAGTAGGGATCGATCCTACATTCTTCACAAAGCTCTTTGAACCCTTTCACCGCTACTATAAACATTCTGAATATGAAGGGACAGGGATTGGCCTTGCCTACTGCAAAAAGATTGCGAATCTCCACGAAGGAGAAATTTGGGCAGAATCAACCTTTGGAGAAGGGAGCACCTTCTATTTTTCTATCGCGAAGGATCTCTACAATGGATAGCCTACTCATTATTGATGATGACGATGACACCAATCTCTATACAACATACGTTGTTCGCCATAGCGGACTCGTCGCCAGAGTAGATGTAGCTCATGATGGTGAAGAGGCTCTTTCCTTTTTAAAGATCCACCCACCCCCCTCTTTGATTCTACTCGATATCAATATGCCTCGGATGAATGGATGGCAATTTCTTACAAGATACCGAAAAGAGATCCCTTTATGTTCCCCTATCGTCATGCTCACCATTTCGATCGATCCTGATGATAAAAAAAAGGCAAAAGAACACTCCGTCCTCTTCCTTAGAAAGCCTCTTACTGAAGAAAGTTTCCGACTCATACTGACCGAGGTGTCACTATGACACTATTTAGAGATCCCTATCCCACTCTTCTTCTCATCAGCGATACAGAAATGCACTCCATTTTTTTACGTCATAAGCTCTTTGAAAAATATCATGTCTACACCATGTCTCCGAAAACGACTTCGCCAGAAGACCTTCGCAATATGCATACCGATGTAATCGTGATTGATGATGAGAATTTTTCTGAAAAAATCCTCCCATTCTGCAAAGAACTCAAACAGTCCAAAGATCTCCACTTCATCCCCATTTTGGTGATCTCTTCGAATCTCAAGAAAACCTACCAAGAGAGTTTGAAAAAAGCGGGGGTCCTCGATCTTCTCCATGAACCACTCGAAGAAGAGGAGCTCTTCATCAAACTCGCCCATGCAAAAAAATATCAAGAAGCACACAAAAAAATCGATACACTCTCCCCACTCACCCGCCCTAACAATAGCCAAGAATCTCTGAAGAAAAGGATGATTTTTAATAAAACGGATGCTCTCAAAATCCAAAAAGCGATCTTAAAAAAAGAGGCGATTACGATCATCATGGTTGATTCTGGCCCCTTGATGATCCCCTCCTCATTCAAAACCTACGATCTCATCATCCCTGTTGGGAGTGGGGTCAATATTTTTATTTTCAACGGAATGGGAGCCAAGAAAGCCCTCCCTTTTGCCCATGAGTGGCAAGAAGCCTTTTCCTCTCCTCAGGTATTTATGGGAGTCGTAAGCCAAGATGTAGAAAAAGAGATCTTCTTCCCTTCTCTCGAAGAAATGATTCGCGTTGCGAGACAATGCCTCGTTGAGGCAAAATCAGGGAAAGAACAGATTATTTATTATTTGGGAGGTGAAGAGTGAAAAAATGGCTTTTCCTGTTAGGGGTGATACCCTCACTCTATGCAGCAGACAATCAGGGCCCTCTATCTTCTAAAAGTGTCAATGACATGTTCAAAAAAGAGCAGCAAACAATCCAAAAAAATGTCAACCAACAAGCTCTTGCAGCGACCATAAAGCCAGAGGAGCCGAAGAGCCTCCCTGCCATCTCCGGGGTCATGATCGTCAATCCTGAAACGATTGCAGCGGACTGGAAAACGGCGTTTAACCTCCTAGCAGCCCACGCGGTCGGCAAAGTAGTCTTTCGCCTCGCTGATGGGAGCGAGCTTACGAATGTCACCTCTTTAGAGCCTTTGCAAGGGGGATATCTTCTCCTCCTCACACTCCAAGGCCTTCAAGGTAAGCAATTCCAAATCATCAAAACCTCTGACATCATCTCTCTTCTGACCCAATGAAGCTCCTTGAACTCCGAAACGTTCCCATCAAAGAGCAACTTGCCATGGAAGAGGCGATCCTCCGCCTTTCTGACGATGATGTTTGTGTTCTGAATTACGGCTCTCCGAGAGCAATTGTGATGGGGATTTCAGGGGACCCCGATGAGCTTTTATACATGGACAAAGTGAAAGAGCATCAGATCCCTGTCATCCGCCGCTATAGTGGTGGTGGGACAGTGATCATCGACGAAAACACCCTCTTTGTCTCCTTCATCTTTCAAAAAACAAGCCACCCTTTTTCCCCTTTCCCTGAAAAGATCATGCAGTGGAGCACCGATTTCTACAAAGCAGCGCTTCAGATCCCCACCTTCTCCTTTCGGGAAAATGACTATGTAATTGGCGAGAGGAAAATGGGGGGAAATGCCCAGTACATTCAAAGGACAAAATGGCTCCACCACACGAGTTTTCTCTATGACTTCTCTCCCGAAAATATGGACTACCTTCAAATGCCAAAAAAGACCCCTTCCTATCGAAGTGGCAGATCTCACACCGATTTTCTCACCACATTAAAGTCCCTATTTCCCTCTAAAGAGGACTTTTTTCATCAGCTGAAAAACTATTTGTCTACTCTCTATCCCCTAGAATCCCTATCCATAAAAGAAATAGATACCCTCTTAGAAAAACCCCACCGAAAAGCAACTTTATTCATTTGCCAATAAAGACGCCTCTCCCTAGAATTTCCCTCATTTTATAGAGGAATGGCTATATGTTAAGGACCTTAGGATCAGGCGATGATCGAGTTGTAAGAGAAGAAATTCCCACTTCAGAAAAGCAAGAGAATAGATATGAATACCTAGGGTTTGGAACCCCTTGCAGTGATAAGATCATCAGAGTCCCTAATGACTTTTTCAAAGCAGAATTAGCTAAAGCAGGCACATGGACACAAATTGAAAACATTGATGAGTTTAATGCTCTCATCGACAAAGCAGAACAGATTTCCATCGGTAGAATTTGGCAATTTCCTGGAGGAAGCTCTTCCAATGTAGCCAAAGTCTACGGCCGATTCACCCATGCTGCTGCTTACTTTTGTAAACTAGGGGATCATCCTGAAAATCACCGTTACATCAATGCAATGCAATCTATAGAGGTGCAATTAATAAGACAGCCGACTATCAAACAGATGTCTCAAGTCGTTGCACTTATTGATGAGGAAACTGGTGAGCGGATCTTCCGTGTTTATCCAACTCTAAGTCATGATCTATCTCCTGACTTATTGACGAGAGAACAGTTTGAAGGAGTAAAAATTGTCCAATTTGAAGGGTTCATGGTTAAAGAATATACTCATGAATTCATCAAAAAAGCGATGGAACTTGCTCAAGAAGCAGGAGCCGTTGTTGTACTCGATCTCGGATGTGAACCACTTGTTGAGAACTATCGCGAGGTGTTTTTCGATCTTTTAGAAAATGTAGATATTCTATTTGCTAATCAAGAAGAAGCTAGAATCCTTTCTCAAACGACTACCAATAAAGAAGCGGGGGAAATGCTTTCTTGCTCTCTTTCTAAAGAAGAACAAGTTATTGATCTCTCTCTAGCTCATCGAATCGCTGTCATTAAACAAGGGAGCGAAGGAGCTACTGTATTTATTGGAGGTGAAGAATTTTCCTCCCTCGCTTTCCCTATAGATAGGGTCGAAGATACTGATGGAGCAGGAGATTTTTTTGCTGGCTCTTTCTTAGTTGCTTTTAGAAAACAATGCTCCATGCTTGCATGTCTACAGGCTGCTAATCGTGTTGGTGGAGCGGTAGTCGCTGAAATAGGTGCAGAAATCCCCGAAGAGAAATGGAATGCTATCATAGAAGATATCGAGTTCATCATACAAGAAGATCTAGGGAAAAACCAGGTTGCTGCATCTAATTATGTCGAAATGGCAAAAACAGCTCGAAAAGTTGCTCTTCTTGAAGCATAAATAATCGTTGAAAAGCTGTAACTTTACAGCTTTTCAACCAGTAGCAACCCAAAGAGGAGTAAAGTTCTTGAAGGAGATCTTTTCCTCTACTTTCGTAGCGAGCTCAATAGCAGACACTGTATTAGTCCCTGAATTGGCTACATAAAGAAACGTTCCATCACTAGATAGAGCTAATCCTTGAGGGTTAGTTCCTACTAATATGGAGCTTGTTTCTAGCTTTCTTGTTTTGTGATTGATGACAAAGACTTGATGCCCATGGTGATCTGTTACATAAACATACTGATCTTTTGAGTCGATTACAATATCAGTAGGCATTCCCATATTGAAAAACTCACCCACCTTAGTCATGGTCTGAATATCAACAAGAACTACACTTGATGACCGAGCAGAACAGACGTAGACATACTTCTCATCATGAGTGATCGCAATCTTTCCTGGAAAAATATCGACTCCAAGAATGACCATCGCATATCCCTTCTTCGTGAGATCATAGACATTGAGCGACCCTGTTTGATTGGAAACTGCAAGATAGCGCTTATGAGAAGAGATGGCGATCCCTGATGGAGCAGGTCCAATATCAGACATCGTAGTGATTTTTTCCGTAACAGTATCGAGAATAGAGACAGAATAACTCTTTTGATTCAGAACATAGACACTATATCCATCTTGAGATATCGAAAGGTCCATCGGATATTTCCCTACAGGAATAATCGTCTCAGAATCATTTCTCTTTAAGATACTTAATGAATTGTTCTCAGGGTTCACAGCATAAATAATTGAACGATAAGAATCGCTCACAATCCGTGAAGGGATGTTCTCTACAGTAATTGCCGTCTCTATACTTTGTGTCATACCATTGATCGGCATGATCTGGTATTGCTTCTCTCCAGTAACGTAGGCCATAATTTACTTTCCTGTTGCTGCCCATACAGGGATGGTTCCTGAAATAGAAATTTTTTGGATCTCTTTTTTCTCTGCTATGCTTACTTTAGAAACAGTGTAGTCAGCAGGATTGACAGCGTAAAGATAGAGACCATCATCAGAAATCGCAATCCCTTGTGGATTCGTCCCAACAGTGATGTGCTTTTCGACTACATGAGTAGATCTATTGATCATCGATACCGTTGTTGCTGAGTGGTTCGACACATAGACAAATAGATCATCAGGAGATATCACCACATCAATCGGATTCGCTCCTACACCAATATCTTGCGCTTTTGCAAAAGTAGCGAGATCGATCCGAGCTAATTTATTTGTTCCTGAGCAGCAGACATAAGCAAATTGATCATTTTTCGAAATGGCAAGCTTTCCTGGTATCGCATTCGCACCTAGATCGATTTGTTTACTTGAAGAATCACTGAGAGTAATCCGTTTTAGAATCGAGTGCCAAGCTGCTTTATCCAAATCGTAATTAGCAAAACTGACATAGATATATTTTCCAGCATGATCTACAGCAATACCCGCACCCCCCTCACCAATACCTGATATGGTCTTAGTGACTGTTTTACTGACTAAATCAATGATGCTGACTGACTTTCCTTTTTGATTGAGCACATAAGCGACCTTCCCATCCTTTGACATGGTACAGTCAATCGGATAATCACCCACCTTGATATACGAAACAGAAGTACCTGTTGAAACTGACAGCTGATCCCCTTCAGGATGAACGCTATACACCGTATTGCGATCTGGAGAGCTCATAATGCGGTAGGGCGTTTGACTATAGGTATATGGATAGCTCACTGAGCCGCTACTATTAATGAGCGCCATTTTCTTATTCATTGAAATTGTAATGAAAGCCATGACTTGTTCCTTTTTCTTTAATGATAGCAAATAAGGAATCAACCACCCGTAACTCGTTCTTTATAAACAAAGTAGATTCAGCCATTTTCCCTTTGTTAATATATAAAGAAACCATAGGAGTTAAATATGAGTAACATTCAAGACAAGTTAGATAACATCCTCTGTTCACTCGCATGTGACATTCTTCCCAACGGATCGAAATGTTTACAGTGCATGAATGAACCGATCGTTATTCCTGACACTACACAAAAACCAAAACGACGAAGACGCAAGAAGTAAGCTTTCTCTAGAAGATTAGCAAAAGTGCTTCTTCGAAGCTTTGGCAATAGAGGAAGAAGGCCTTGCGCGATGCGCAAGGCCTTCTTCCTCCCCTTCAAACAGGTCTGTTGAAAATCTTTATGTTGATTGAGCGGTGGCGAGCCAAAGGGGGGCGTTCCCTGTGATGGGGAGTGTTTCGATGACGCTTCTTGAAGCTACATCGATTTTAGAAATGGTCTTGTCCCCTGTATTCGCTACATAAAGGTGTTTATAATCGGAAGAAAAGGCGAGGCCTTGAGGATGATTGCCGACCATAATGATGGTTTGTAGTTTTCTGTAGACGAGGTCGAGGACAGAAACGAGGTTGCTCGATTGATTTGTGACAAAGGCATATTGATCACCAGGTAATATCACGATGTCTATTGGATTGCCTGGCACCTCAATATAGTTCATCTCTTCATAGATGGTCAGTTCTACCATTGCTACTGCATTGTTTGGTCCGCAGCAAATGAAAGACTTTGTTCCGGTGGAAGTGATTGCTGCCTTCCCGGGGACGATATCCCCTCCCATATCAAAATCTGTTCTTTGAAGATCGCTCAGCCTGATCCGAGACAAGACTCCCGTCATACGCCCATCGGGGCTATAAACCTCTGAATAGGAGATGTAGATAAAGGCATTATCTGCAGTTACAGAAATCCCTGTTGCAAATCCATCCCCAATATCAGCAGAGATTGTTTGAACGACTTTTTTTGATGCTGTGTCGATCACTGAAACGGTCTTACTGACATCACTGAGGACATACACTCTACTACCATCGCCTGAGAGGGCTAAATCGATCGGGTGCTTTCCTACATCTAGGGTCGAAAGAACTGTCCTCTTTGCAATAGAAAAGCGATTATAACTAGGGTGAATCGCATAAATGGTTTCACGGTCGATGGAGCTTAAAATACGTGAAGGGGGATAGACCAAAGGGCTATATGTGGTTATTGTCCCATCGAAAGAATTGATCTTGTTAATGATTCTGTCGTTCTCTATGGCGATATAACTCATCAAACCCCTCTCTTATTTGATGCTCATCATAACATAAAAGGGGTAACTCTAGCGATAAGCTATTAGTTATCAATGACAGTCTCTTAATAGCCGCGAGTCATCAGGTTAAGATTCGGGGAGGCTGAAGAGGTCTTTGAAGATCTGTCTAGAAACCTGGCCGCCGACGTCGGCGATAGCTTCGGTGAGGGGGATCTTCTTTGGGCAGACCTGGTGACAGTTTTGGGCATTGCCACATTCGGAGATTCCCCCATCTTGCATGAGAGCGCGAAGGCGAGAGGGTTTGAGGTTCTTTCCGACGGGGTGCATGTTGAAGAGCTTTACTTGATTGATGGGAGCCGGTCCCATGAAAGCGGAATTGTTATTGACTTGAGGACAGCTTTCAGAACAGCAGCCGCAGGTCATGCAGGTGGAGGCTTTGTACATCGCCCCTTGTTGGACGGGGGTAATGGTAGGTCCGTAGTGATGTGAGTACATCCGGTCGACAGGAACCCAGGCCTTCACTTTTTTGAGGTTGTCAAACATCCGCGAGCGGTCGACGATGAGATCTTTAATGAGAGGAAACTTGGTGAAGGGAGCTAAAGTAATGGTAGAGCTCTTCGTTTCAGTGATGATATTTTCAACGATGGCAGAGCATGCTTGGCGAGGTCTTCCATTGATTAACATGGAGCAAGATCCACACACCTCTTCTAAACAGGCACTTTCCCATACAACGGGGGTCGTCTTTTTCCCTTGCTTGGTCACTGGTTTCTTTTGAATGTCCATGAGGGCAGAAATGATATTGAGACCAGGAGTTCTTGCGAGTTCGAACTCTTCAAAATATTGCTGCTCTGGTTCACCGCGGTAAACCCTGATAATGACCGTTTCTTTATCTTGCATAATCTCTCGATGTGACGATTGGGACAAAGGAAGGGGGATTTTCCATCTCCACTTGCTTTTTCACTGCTTTTGTATAATCTCTTTTTACAGGCTTAAAGTATCTTGTGTCAACGCTATTATAGGTGATGAGAGGTTCACCATCTTTTTGGTAGCGAACGACGGTCGTTTTAAGCCAGTTTTCATCATCTCTTTCCCCAAACCCTTCTTTCGAATGTGCCCCTCTTGATTCATCTCTCTTGAGTGCTGCTGTGGTAAGAGCGATGGCATTTTCTAACATGTAGCGAAACTGGTTCGCAAAGATGTAGGTTTGGTTGACGTAGTTCCCTTTATCTCCGAGTGTAATATTTTTATAGCGATCCCGAATCTGGTAGATCTTGTCGAGTGCTTCTTGAAGCCCGGCATTCGAGCGGCGGACAGTCACTTTATCGATGAGTATTTTGGAGAGTTCATCGTGAAGGACATGAACATTTTCATCTCCTTGCCTTGAAAAAAGCTCTTGTTTGAAGGCAAGCTCTTTTGCCTGCGCCTCTTCATAAGAGCCAAGCTCACTTTGGGTAAAATCTGCTGGGAGTGTCTGCATATAGGCATCACACTCAGCGCCTGTCGTCAATCCACCAAAGATGCAAGCGAGGAGAGAATTTGCTCCGAGACGGTTCGCTCCATGGTATTGGAACTCACATTCCCCTGCTGCAAACACCCCTTTGATATTCGTCATATGGCGATATCTCGCTGTGCGATCTTCTCCAAAGGCAGGCCAATCGATCCAGAGTCCTCCCATGGTGTAGTGAACGGCAGGGAAGATCCTCATTGGAACTTTTCTTGGATCTTCTCCCGTATACTTTTCATAAATTTCTAAAATCGCACCGAGTTTATCTTGTGTTTTCTCATCGAGGTGGGTCACATCGAGATAGACTTGATCTTTGCCATCGATCCCGAGGCCTGCTTCTGTTACCGTCAAGATTGCACGTGAGGCGACATCTCTTGCGACGAGGTTTCCATACCCTGGATAAAAAGCTTCTAGGAAGTACCATTTTTCTCCTGTCATTCCACACTGGATGAGCTGCCCATCGGCAGGGTTTTTGATCTTTTTAGAAGCGTTACCCCACGTCCAGACTCTTCCCCCCTCTCCTCTTGCCGATTCTGACATGAGGCGGTACTTATCCCTTCCCGGAATTGCAGTTGGATGGACTTGGATGAATTCAGGGTTTCCAAGAAGAGCTCCCGATTGTACATAAAGGCGCGCTGCTGCTGCACCGGTATTATGCATTGAGTTAGTCGATTTACCAAAGAGGATGCCATTGCCCCCTGTTGCAAAAACGACCGCATCACTTTTTAACACCATGAGATCAAGGGTAAAAATATCCATCATCACGATACCACATGCAGCCCCATCTTGATTCGTAACAAGACGCATAAACTCATGTGTTTCATACTTTTGTACAAGTCCTTTTACCTCAGCGCGTCTCACCTGCTCATCGAGCGAGTAGAGGAGCTGCTGGCCAGTAGATGCTCCACTAAATGCAGTCCTGTTGTAGAGAGTCCCACCAAAACGGCGACGATCGAGATGCCCCGATGGAGTGCGGTTGAAAGGAACGCCGATGTGATCGAGCATCTTCAAGATGTAAGGGGCGTTGTAGCACATTTCATAGACGGGAGGCTGATCTGCGAGGAAATCTCCCCCTTTAATCGTATCGTAGGCATGAAGTTCTGGAGAATCATCTTCTCCCATCATGTCACTCACGCTATTGATTCCCCCTTGGGCGCAAACAGAGTGAGAGCGCTTGACAGGAACTACAGAAACAAGATTGACCTTGTATCCGAGCTCTGCAAATTTCATCGTAGCAGAAAGGCCTGCAAGACCTCCACCCACTACCGTTACGGTCCGTTTTTTCGTCATGATCAATGCCTTAAATTAATCCAATAGGTTCCCCAAATCGCCATGAAACCGAGAAGGGCCATGATGACCATCAATGAATAGCAAACGCTCACTGCACTTTTTTGACTTCTCACGTTGAGGATGAGTCCCCAAGTGATCATGAAGGTCCAAAGGCCATTAAAAGCGTGGAAGCAAGCAGCTGCAACAAAAATGGTGTAGAGAATCGATTTGGTCACACTTTTAAAGGCCTCTCTAACGTTGAGGAGCATGATGTTCCCAAAATTCGTCGATACTGCCATCACCTCTCCATCACTTAAGCTCTGACTCTCTAAGCCATGGATGAATTTTTGTTTTGTTTTATACGATTGCCAGCTTTGGTAGACGCTGTCGACTTCAGAGTTATAGACCCCTTTGTCTGACATCTCCTCTTCTTGAATCGTTTGTAATTTTTGTCTCACGAGATCCATCTTCGGAGCTTGTTTAGCGAAGTGCACTTTCTCCTGCTCGATCGCTTCCATGTCGTAAAGTTTTACCTCTAAACGATCTGCTACTGAATACAAACCTTCATCGATGTGATATTTTGCAAAGTAATAGGTTTGACTTCCTTCGTGAATCACTGCGGGATAGAGATCAAATCTCATGTACCAAACGTGCAAAATGAGTCCTACAAGGAGGATCCAAGAGCTCAGTCTTTGTATAGTATAAGCCCAGTTGCGCCCATAAGATAGCTGCGGCCGTTTTTTCCCTCTCCCAACGACATTCGCCTTCGATGTGAATAGATATCTCACACCTAAGATCGCGTGATAGAGCATCGGTACGCCGAGGAGAATAACTTCAATCACTTGCAAGTAAGGGAGGTTGTGAAGCCAGTTCACACTCCTCACAAACCACATTCCATCATCGCCAAAAAGTAAAGCTGCTTGAGAATTCGTGAATAAATGTTCGATCAAAAAAAGGACAAACCATAGCCCCGTTAATGAGTGAAGCCTTCGCCACACCACAGGTTTCGGTAATGATAAAGTGTCTGTATTCATGGTTTCCGTGAGAAGATGTTATGTTTCATTCTTGAGCTTTTTAAAATTTCGTTCAAGAACATCTTTCAAAACGAAACAGAGACTCTGCGTTCCCCGTTGTCGCCGTGAGAATTGCGTTTAAATCGAGCTCTAATGTCTCTGCGATACAAAGAGCTGTTTCCTTAACCCAGGCTGGGCGATTGAGCTCCCCTCTTTTCGACTGGGGCGCCAAATAAGGAGCATCCGTTTCGATCAAAATAGAAGTAAGAGGAAGATGAGGCAATATTGCTCGAAGCTCTCCCGATTTTTTAAAGGTAATGATCCCACTAAAAGAGATGTACCACCCTCTATCAATTGCTTTCAGAGCATCTTGAAGAGTTCCTGTGAAACAATGAAGAAGTAAGGGAAGCCCCGGATACTCTTCATCAGCGATCTGAAAGAGATCCTCAAAAGCATCTCTACAATGGATGATGACTGGAAGTTTTACCTCTTTTGCGAGGTGAAAATATTTCCGCAGGAATCGACACTGGGTCTCTTTTGGAGAATGGGTATAGAATGCATCGAGCCCCGTCTCTCCGATTGCAATGAGTTTTTCTTCTCGCGCCATTTTTTCAAAGAAGGGGAAATTTTCCTCCCCTTCTTTTTCAACATCGTGAGGGGTTGTTGCACCGGCGTTATAGAGAAAAGGATACCTTTCTCGAAGAAGAAGTCCCCTTTCAAGAGTTGTTCGATCGGTATTGATATTCACAATCTTTGTCACGCCAGCCGAGAGAGCCTCATCCATCCGTGTATCAATTTCGGCCCACATCCGATCATCTGTCATATGTGCATGTGTATCAATCATTTTCTAAGCCAATGGTGTGCGCTAATGAATTTATATCCTACCTTTCGATACTTTTTGAGAGAGGCCGCATCCCATTTATCCTTGTCATCCCACTCGATTTGTGAAATGTGGGCCTGTTTTGTCCGATCAAAGATGAAGTTAAAATAGAGCTCATATTCTGACATTTTTACAACTGAGCGTTTGGTTTCGATCCAATCGGGCTGATAGTTCGGAAGGTAGCAGCGGATCATCGCTTCCCAAGGTTCACACTCGTGATGTTCTCGAATCGTTTTCAAAAGATCTTCCATGACAGGTCTTTGAACGAGCATCATATTCACAACACCCGAATGATTAGAGAATACTTTTCGAAATCCAGGAAGCAATTTCTTTCCATAATGGAAGTAAGGCTCATGATACTGACTCCCTACAGGAAACATCGGCTCTCCCCTTTGATTGATGAGAGAGAGGGGCTGCAAAATAATAGTGTCCGCATCGAGGAGTAGAACATTCGAAGAAAGGCCTGGTAAAACTTCAAACACATGCAGCTTGATCAGCTGCTGCAAGAGCCAACCTGGAGAAGAATCGATATAGCCTGGGGATACTCTACGATAAATTTCAGGATCTTTCCCCTTAAATAGATGAGTGAAGGGAAAGTGATCTTCGTTGATCCAATTTTCATCGATGAACTTATAAGGGGAGATGATATAAATATTGCCGAGAGGTTTCACATTCTCTCTGACACCTTGTAGAGCCCGTTTCAGAATTTTTTTATCCTTCGGATGACAAGGGATCACTACGTCGATCGGTTCATATTTGAGCGGGTAGTGAGTCGCAAAACATAAGGTTTGGAGGAATATAAAGAGATAAATCATAAAATTTCACCCAAGTAGTTAAAGACCTCTTGAATTTGAACAGCAAATCGGACAGAATGATCAAAAGAAAGTCTTCCAGCGAGTATACTCTCTATGTCCGTTCTTATTCAAGCATTTATCCAGGCCGATTTTTTCGGGAAATTGATTTTCTTTGCCCTCTTTTTCCTCTCTCTTGTCACATGGTACTTACTCCTCTATAAGGTCTTTCTCCTCCGCTCAGTGAGAAAAAATGGGACCCAATTACAACGCCTCGTGCAAGAAAAAAAAGGGGCGATTCTTTCGATC
Source organism: uncultured bacterium (assembly GCA_964655475.1). Lineage (GTDB taxonomy): Bacteria > Chlamydiota > Chlamydiia > Chlamydiales > VGMA01 > VGMA01. The sequence continues at coordinate 46,349 of CAZZMO010000004.1, read as the reverse complement.
AATCCAACCGATTCAAGCCATCCTTTTTTAAAAGTGTTTGAATCGATTAAGAGTAAAACAATTGAAATCCTCGATAAAAACCATTACTTCCATCAGGCAAAACGGGAAGAGCCTGTCTTCCTCTCTCATGCTGATATCGATCTCATCGATAGTCATGTCCAAAACGCTATTACTGATGAAGCAAAAGCTCTCGAGAAAAATCTTTTTCTCCTCGGAACGATTGTCTCACTGGCTCCCTTTGTTGGGATTTTAGGAACAGTCTGGGGGATTCTACTCTCTTTTGCTGAGATGCAAAAAGGATCGAGCGTCAATTCAAACGCGCTCATGCTCGGGGGGATTTCCACAGCGCTTGCAACTACTGTCCTTGGTCTAGTTATTGCGATCCCAGCTCTAATTGCCTACAACTACTTGAAAAGCGCTCTGAAAGATCTGTACTTTGATATGAACAACTTCAGCTCATCGCTTCTCAACACAATTGAATTGCAATATAGAAAAGTCGACACGATATGAGAAGACGAAATTCTTTTGAACTCGACGAAATCGATGTGGGAGGTCTCATCAATCTTACCCCACTCTTAGATGTACTCTTTGTCGTCTTGATTTTTTTCATCCTCATCTCACCGATGCTGAGTATTGATCACATTCAGCTAGCTGATGGAAAACAAGAAACGGTTCAATCTCTCGATATCAATCAAAGCCCTATGATCGCTCTCCATGTTTCAAAAGACAATCTGATCCGTCTCAACAATAAAGAGATCCGTCTTCAAGACTTAGAGCCAGCTCTCCTTGCATTGAAAAAAGCTTACCCATCAGAAACGCCTCAGATCTATCATGATAGGGATGCCTCTTTTGGAACGTATCAAACCATTAAAACAGCTGTTGAAAAAGCGGGCTTTCTAGAAATGGATGTCATTTTGAAGGCGGAGTGATGGAAAAACGGATCTTCCTCTTTGTGCTCTCTCTCCATCTCTTCTGTCTCTTATTTGTCTTTTTCTCTCCATCTCCTCCTTTAAAGGCTCTGCCGAAAAAAGTGGCTGTCACCACTAAGATCATACAAGAGGTAAAAAAAAGCTCCTCTACTCATAAAGTATCTGCCCCCGCTTCGGCACCAAAACCGAAACCCAAACCTAAGCCTGTAGCTGCTCCTCAGCAAAAAAAACCAGCGCCGAAGCCTGTTTCAAAAGAGCTTCCCAAGCCAGCGCCGAAATTCGAAAAGGCGAAAGATCTCTTAAAAGAATTGGAGTCGAATATTGCAGGTATTGAATCAAAATTGAAACATGCCCCTGAAATGAAACCTCTTACTTTTGAGAAGATGGAAGTGGGTGAATGGGAAGAAGGGGAAACAAATCTTCAACAATCTTATTTCGAAACGATTAGTGTGATCTTTCGACAAAGCCTTACTCTACCTGAATCGGGCGATGTTAAACTAACTATCACTGTACAACCAAATGGAGAGATTGCTAAGATAGAGAGTGTTTCATCGAAAAGTGATGTGAACTTGCGCTACCTCGAAAAGACACTACCTCACTTGAAGTTGCCATCGCCACCTACCACATCGAACTTATCGATTACTGTCACGTTTCAAAGTTAATAAATGATGTTGAAATACTTACTCTTATTTTTTGTCAGTGTAGCCTTCGCTGAAGAGCTCGTTGTGACCCTCGAAACAGAAAAAGGGGTCCATCCTCTCTATCTTGCGAAAATGGAAACTGAGTCTGAACTGTTCACAGCTAAGTACGCTGAAAGTTTATCGAATACCCTTTCGTTTGATCTGAAATGTGGTGGATATACACTCCTCTCTCCAAGGCAGCCTGACAAAGAAAAGGTAGCCCACAAGAAAAATCTCGAAGAGGCCTTCTCTTCTGAGTATTGGTCAAAGGTGGGAGTTCAGTACGTGGTTGTCCCTGCTATTCGGCAAAATAAACTTTCTGTTCAAATCTTTGATGTGAGAGCCTCTTCACTTCGAGAGCTCCTTCCCGTCCCCCTTTCAGGAATTTTGGGAGAGGATGAAGTTTTGATTCATAAAATTTCAGACCTCATCCATAAGACTCTCTACAACATTGTAGGGATTGCGCAAAAAAGGGTCCTTTTTGCGATGCAAAATGAAAAGGGAGAGGATTGGCTTTCTGAAATTTGGGAGTGCCGCATCGATGGTGGACAGCTTCGACAGCTCACTTTTGAAGATAGTTATTCAATCTCACCACTCTTGATCCCCGCTTCGGTTGCCCATCGGAAAAATTCGATGTTTGATCAAAATGACTACAAGTTTCTCTATGTCTGCTACAAGCATGGCCAGCCAAAGATTTACTGCAGTGGAAACGGAGAAAAAAGGGGCAAGCCAGTGATGACCCTTCGAGGCAACCAACTCCTCCCTGCTATCTCCCGAAAATTTGATAAGATTGCCTTCATCTCTGACGCTTCTGGAAGAGCTGATCTCTTTTTGCAGATGTTCGATCCTGAGCTTGGCTGTCTCAATAAACCGATACAGATCTTTTCTCAAGCGGGAGCGGTGCAAGCTTCCCCTACTTTTAGTCCTGATGGGACAAAAATTGCGTTCGTTTCAGATCGAGATGGCGCTCCAAGGATTTATATCATCGATTTATTGCAAGTTTTGCACGATCGGAAATCTCCAGAGCTCCAATGCATTACAACAACGAATCGAGAAAACACTTCTCCAAGTTGGTCTCCTGATGGAAAAAAAATCATCTACAGTGCTAAAACTAATGGAGTACGCCAACTTTGGCTATATGACATAGAAAAGCGAGAAGAGATGCAGCTCACCACGGGTCAGGCAAATAAAGAAAATCCTTGCTTTGCAGAGGATAGCTTACACATCGTCTACAATACGACCTCCCCTTCGTTCGATATATTCCTCCTCGACTTAAATCAGTTAGAACCGGTACAAATTACTCGTGGACCCGGGAAAAAACACTATCCCTCATGGGAGCCCTAATATGGAGTTAAGATGAAAAAAACGCTATTTATCCACTTCTGTCTCGTTGTACTCCTCTCTGGATGTACTGGGGCGATGAACAATCTTTGGGAAGAGACAAAAACCGCTTCCCGTTATGTAAATAGAAAAGGGCAATCCCTATTCAGACAAACGAACGACTCAAGATTGGTCTCAAGTCGAAGAGATTTTTATGCGAATCAAGAAGAAGATTTCATCCCTCTGAGAGATCAGGATCTAGAAAGTCAGGGGCAATTTGTAGAATCAGCCATCCCGCAACCGAAACTCTCACCTGGATCGAATAAAGGGGAGCTCCCTGGTATTGAATTCTTCAAAAATCCGACAGTCGCTCTTCAAGATGTGTTCCGCACGATCCACTTTCACACCGATCAACACACTCTCATGAATCAAGATCAAGAGATTTGGGTAGAAAAGATGGCAAGCTACTTGAAAAAACATCCATCGATGTACATTTTCGTAGCAGGCCACTGCGATGAGAGGGGATCTGAATCTTACAACCTTTCTTTGGGAACAAGACGAGCCAACCACATCCGCTCTCTACTCATCAAGCATGGAGCAAAACCAGACCAAGTGCATACAGTTTCTTACGGCAAGGAAAAACCTTGTGATGTAAGACACACAAAAGAGGGTTGGGCAAAGAACCGACGAGTAGAATTCAAACTCTACGATAAGCAAGGGGAATCATGAAGAGACTCTTTCCCCTAATATCTTTTTTGTTAACAGCTTGCGCAGGGAATAACTCTAACGCACGAGACTATCAATTAGAAGTAACGCTCCACAAGATCAGAGCTGATATTGAAGAGATCAAGCATGATCTCCACACCCATCAGATGGAATTGAGCGTTCTAGAGGGGAAAGTCCTCAACAGTGAAGATGCCTTTTTGGCCATGAAGAAAGAAGAGCTCGACCACGAACATGGGAAAATGGACAAATATCGAGAGCAGCTCGGCCTCATGGTAGCTCGCCTTGCCCAGGCGGAAAAGAAGCAGGAAGAGTCTGAAAAGCATGTCAAAAACCTCCTCCTCCACAACGCAGAAATCCAAAAAGCTCTCACGCAGTACAAGGATAAAATCAACGAGCTGGAGAGAAATCTCTCCCTCCAGACCCAAAGTTTGACAGAGATGATGAAGATCAAGGACCACCTCAAAACGATCAGTGAGATGGCCATGGGGCAGCCCTCGATAGATGCAGATGGGCATCCCCTCCAATCTTATCGGGTCAAGGCTGGGGACTCGCTAGAGAAAATAGCAAAAGAGCACAGAACCTCGGTGGAATCGCTGAGAAAAATGAACCATTTGAGCAACGATCTCATTTTAGCAGGGCAAGATCTTCTCGTTCCGAAGAAACCCCCCGCTGATTAGACTTGCGCGATTATCCAAAAATTTATAAAATCTTTAAGTAATTGACCAGGAACAGCAGATATGAGTCAGAAAAAACGGATCCTTTTGATAGAAGATGAAGAAGACATTGCAGCGCTAATTAAACTCCAAGCAGAACTCTCTGGGTACAAACTACACGTAGAAGTAGATGGACTCAACGGCTTAAGGGCTGTCGAAAGAGAAAAGCCTGACCTAGTCCTTCTCGACATCATGCTCCCTGGACAAAATGGATTTGATGTCTGCCGGAAGATCAAGAGCAATCCTGAACTTAAAAATATCCCTATCATCATCTTGACTGCGAAAAATGATGAGATCGATACGATGCTAGGACTCGAGCTCGGTGCTGACGACTACGTTTCAAAGCCTTTTTCCCCAAAAGTCCTCATGTCGAGAATCAAAGCAGTCCTTCGCCGTGGAAAAGATTCTGAAAAGGCCCCGAAGGTCCTCGTTTTCGGAGAATTCACTATGGAAGTAGATCGCTATCTCCTCCGCAAAAATGACAAAGTCCTCTCATTGACCCTTTCAGAATTTGGAATCTTGAAGAGACTCTTAGCGAATAAAGGGAAAGTTCTTACTCGGAACCAACTCCTAGACGATATTCACAACGACGACGCTTTTGTCGTGGACCGCAACATCGATGTCCATATTGCTGCCCTCAGAAGAAAGCTCGGCCCCCAATTCCGATGGATCGACACTGTCAGAGGTGTTGGTTACCGCTTCAAACTCTCCATCGATGAAGAGAGAGATGAAGAATTAGAAGAGCTCGAGCTGGCTAGCGCATCTTTATAAAAAAAGGGAGACCATCTCCCTTTGTTAATTAATTATATCTATCTACAGTTGCAATTAGTTTATATTGATTAATAATCAATATTATGTTTCAAAGAGATTACCGTGTAAGTAAAAGGTCTCTTTGCATGAATCGTAAACCACTTGCTATATTGCTGTTATGTATTACTTGTGTCTCTTGTACTCAAGAATCTCGTCAAACTGATAATACGATCGCCAAAGAGAAGTCTTCAATCACTGAAGACCCTTATTTAAGTCGAGACGATGTGCAAATTCTAGAAAGGATCAGCAGTAAAACGCTCGACAAGATTAGAAAGGGTAACACTCTCGATTTCAACGATGTGATATCGATGCAACGATCTGGCATCCAATCAGATACAATGATCCAACTCCTTTTAATCACCCACAGCAAATTCACCCTCACTACCGCTGATATCATCAAGCTACAAACTGAAGGAGTCCCCTTCAAAGTCATCAATTTTATGATTAGAACGTGAGAAACATCATGGATAATAAAAAGTCGTTAGCGATCCTTCTCTCTCTTGGAACGCTAGTATTTATGGGAATGACCAGTTGCCAAACAGGAACTCAGACTGGAGCTCTTGCAGGTGGTGTCGGCGGCGCTGCAATCGGAGGAATTGCTGGTGGTTGGCCAGGTGCAGCGATCGGTGGTGTAATTGGTGCAGGTGCTGGAGCTCTCATCGGTTATAGCATCGATAAAAATGGGGAAAAAAGTGATCTCACGATCGAAAAACTTTGTCAAATGAGAAGAAGTGGAACATCAGAAAGTGATATTAAGGCTCAGCTGAGTGGAAAATTATATCCGATGAGTCCAGAAGATGCAGAAAATGTAGTAGCTGCTTTGAAAGAGTGTGGGTTCAGTAAGGACTTTTGTAATTGGTACAGAAACCATGTAGTCAAGGTTGCAAGATAAACAATATTAAGAAGGTGTTAAGCATCGAGTTTTAGCGAAAATCTCCCTACAGAATAGTACTTGAAGAAAAACTCTCTTTTTCGCTAAACCTCTATGTAAAAATCTCGGATTCGAATAGATGGCGACTTTCTATCAAACGAGTGCAGTTTCGTCTTTTAGCATAGACGAATACTCAGATGTCATTCACCGCGAGTGTCAATCTGCTATTGGCCGTTTTAAGGAAGTAATTCGCTCATATCTCCTCTTCCATCTCTCCTTTTCTGTCCTCTTTTCGTGCCAGTTTGCCATCTTCTTCTACCTTCTATTTCACGCGCCGAAATCTCTATATTTAGCTCTATCACTTGCTGTTTTTCTCCTCTCCATTTTTTCCTACATTGTCCTCATCTACTACTTCCAAGGAAAAAAGGGTCAAGAATTCCAAGAGATACAAAAAGATTTCTTTTCTGTCTTGAAAAAACAGATGCCTGTCGATATTTCTTTGTTGGACTATCACCTCAGCATTGCTAACTCTGCCTTCCAGCTCACAACCTATCTCTATCAAAGTGAAACTTATACACTCTCGGTTCCTCCCTTTCGCTTCAGTGAAAAACTGACAGTGAAGCTCGGCTTCTTGCTCAACTGGAGAGACATTCAGAAGATGCAAGAAATTTTGATGGGGATGGCGATCAAAGAGCACATGCAGCTCATCAAAATTGAACCTGTCAATCTCGCAGTTCACACATCACTTGCGAACACCTTTATTGCACTTGCGAAGATTTATGAACTACCGAACGATCCTCTCTACCAAGATTCTTACCTCATTCCAAAGATCTTCCAGATGAAGAAGAATCGGGATCAGTTCCAATTTGCAACAAACCGGGCAATCGAAGAACTGCGCGTTCTCGATGATCTCGCTCCAAATGATCCTTGGATTCATGCTCAGCTCGCTTCATGCTATCATCATCTCGAGATGACTGCTGAAGAGATCCATGAGTATGAAATCCTCATGAGACTCCGCCCCGATGATAAAGAGATTCTCCTCAGACTCGGCGTTCTCTATTTCGAAATGGGGAAAATGGCGCTTGGTCTTCGTATCTACGAAAAACTTTCTCGCATCGATGCGAAAAGTTCCTCTGAACTCATCGCTCATTACGACTCTTTCGTACAAAAAGCTCTTCCTTAGATGTAGCGAAGTGGTCTCAAAAATTGGTTTGCAAAAAAACCTCGACTTTTGAGACACGAGCAGTATAATCAAAAAGAAAAATTCTGGTGTGCATATGCATTCAAAATCAAGAAAAGTAAAAACCGCAGCAGTGCAATTTTCATTAGCGTTAGCGCTCAGTTCATTCCCTGCTCACCTTACTGCAGCAAGTAAAAGTGCTCCTGCTTTGCAGGATGTCGCAGAGACCAAAGATGAAGCTTTCCTCATTCGCAGGATTGCAGAATTCTGGAAAGATGGAGATTATAGGCTAGTTAAAGTTCAAATTCAAGACTTTTTAAAACAATTTCCGAATAGCAAGATTAATGACCATTTGAGAGGGATTTTAGCAGATCTCCACCTACAAGAATCTTCCTATTCAGAAGCGCTTCAAGTCTATGTGGGCATTAAAGATCCCGTCATCGTAGAGAAAGTTTTAGTCAATAAGTTACAGTGCTACTACGAACTCAGTGAATTTGATGAAATGATCCGAGAAGGGACTCCATACCTCACAAAAAAATCTGCTGAAGTTGATCTTCGAAAAGAAGAGTTTCAATTTCTCATGGCAGAAGCTTACTTCCGCTCCGCAGTAACCAAAGATGTGGGAGAGAAAAAAGCGAAGTACATCGATCAAGCAAAACCTCTTTATGAAACGATCATCCACTCATCGTTCAACGATCCATCGATGTTCGCACTCGCAGAGATTTATCGAATCACCGGAGATTATAAAAAGGCCTCTGCATTCTTTTCTGAACTTGCGCAAAGGCATCCTGAAAGAAGAGATGAGCTCCTCTTTCACGCAGCCCTTTCACAGGCAGAATATGATAGAAATCTTGCGATTGAGACATTCTCTCGCATCGTAGAAAAAGGTGGGCCGAAGACTGATGAAGCAGCCTTGAATCGTTTGATCCTCTACTTCCAAGAAGATCGTTTTAAAGATGTCCTCACAGCCTATCCAACTGTCGTCACTTCGCTAGAGCAAGAAAAGCAGCTCTCCCTTGACTACATCATTGGAAGAAGCTTTTTTGCAGAGAAAAACTTTGAACAAGCAAGTCAATTCCTTACGAGGTACATTGCATCTGATAAAGCCTCATCTCCACAGGTGAGAAACTCTCTTCTCATGTTGATGAACTCAGCGCAGCATCTTCACAATGAAGAACTCTATAATAAGACGATCAGTCAGCTTGGACAACTCTTCCCAAGTGATCAGGAACTGCCCCAAGCGATCTTCGTCCATGCGATGATGTTGAAAGAAGGAGGTAATTTTTCTGGTGCAGAGGAAAAATTAGAAAGTCTCATCACTCTATATCCAAATTTTGAAGATAAAGAGACACTCTTTCTCGAGTACAGCTTAGTAGCCTATAACAACCAGAAATGGGAAAAGGCACATGCGACCCTCGTTTCATTCGTTCAACACTATCCAAATTCACCCCACAATAAAATTGCGTGGAAGTACCTCCTCTCATGCTCTCTTAATCTCTTGAAAGAGATCGAAACGACGAGTGTGTTTGGTTACACGAAACAAAACTTCCTCGATGATTTAACAGCTGTGATTTCGCAAAATGGTGTTTTGAATGAACAAGAGATGAGAGAGTGCCGCTTCTTGCAAGGGAAAGTATCTTACGAACTTGGTCTCTATGATGCATCTTTAGCTAAACTCTCCCGCTACCTCGATGATTACGAGGGAGATGTTTCAGCGGCAGAAACACACCTCCTCATGGCCCTTTGTTACCACAAGATTGGTAAGCAGCCAGAGCTTTTCTGTCTCCACGCTGAAGAAGCTTTAAAGATCGATTCAGATTTAAAAAATAAATCATCGATCCATTTAGAGCTCTACAACGTTTACCTCTCGATCATTGAAAAAGGGGGATCGATCCCTGATGAGAATCTCTCTCTTCACGATCTTGCAGCAGAGCACCTCTATCAAGCCCTTTCTCTACAAGATCTTCCGATAAAGATGGAGAATCGCCTATGGCTTGCAAACTACTACTACGACAAGCTCTTTAAACCTTCATCACTATTTGATGCGAATCCTTCAACAGAAACGATCGCATCTCAAGAGAGTTACCACCGAGCTCACCAGCTGTTCGATCAGATTTTGAGCCAGTCAGGGAAACTTGTTTCTCTCGATGAAAAGCACACCTACTTTGAGTGGGAAGTGTTGAAGTTTGCACAACTTCTCGGTAGAGATCAGCAGCTCGACAGAAAAATGCAGGTGTTGAAAGAGCTCGCTCAGCAGCAACAAACAAATCGTGGATGGGGTTGGAAATTGCAAAAAGAGGTTCTCCTAGAACTTGCAAAAACTTACGAATATATGCAAGATCGAGAAAATGCTTATGAAACATATGCATTCATTGCTACTCATCACCGCGATACGCCAACATTTGTCTCTGAATTTGCATCGCTTCATGCCGATCGATTGCAGTTCCATCTACTGCCAAAACAGCAGCAGACAGAAAACAACCAGCAAGTGATTCAAATCTTGAACCATTTGAAAGAGCTTCAGATCAAAAAGCATGCGCAATCAGAGCCGATCCATTTAGAAGCCGCTCTAGAGTACGCTTGGATCAGAGCTCATCTGTCAGGTTCTGAAGATGCAGATCGACGCTATGTGTTTTTCCTCAAACGGATCCAAGAAGATTACAGTAACCACGAAGATCCAATCTTGGTCCGCTACAACGACATGTTAAAAAAACAGCCTGAAAAGCAAGAGCTCCGCGATCTCTACATGCAGTTTGTAGAAGCAGAGATCCTCCGCTCTGAGGCGATCATTGCAGAAAAGGAAAACAATAAAACTAAAGCTGGTGAATTAAACAAAGAGACCTCTGATCTTCTATCGAAGTGTCAAACTTCTCCATGTTTAACACACTACCTCTACAATCGAGTACAAAATAGCCAAAATGCCATCTTGGCTAAAAAATTGTACTAGAAAGAGAGTAATAACGGGATGCAAAGTGGATATTGGCTGATTCTGTCGTCTCTTCTTTTGCTCAGAGTGCTGAACTCTGAAGAAAGTTCTCCCCATGGCGCGATTTTTACAGAAGAAATCGCGTCATCAGAAGGCTCTCAGCTAGTCTATCCCTCTCACCGTTTTGAAAAGGAGAGAAGCTCTAACGATCCATTCGTTGAAGAAACCTCTTCGATCGATTTTGTAAAAGAGAAAGAGGAGATCGCCAACAAGATCCCCTCTCTTCCACTTTCAGATGATCTTCCACTCCCTCTCTATTCGACAGATGGCTCTCATCACTTTGTCTACCACCCAGCAAAACGATCCTCCTTCTCCATGACGGAGAAAAAAGATTTTCCAACCTCAGACATCGACAATCAGACCTATCGCTATGCACCACGTGGACAGTCGGCAGAACAGCTCTTCATGCGCTGGGAAGAAGACTTTGTCACCTCTCTCCACTCTTTTTTGAGACAGCACACGAATGAAGCTTTCATCGAAGAGAAAAATCGAGAAGCAATGGTTCTGTTAGAGCAGCAATTAGAACAAGGATTTAAAGAACATCCCTCTTTTCTCCCTCACAGTTTTGACTCCTCTTTCCTCGATGTGAAAAGTTACAACTCTATGAGCTCTGAACTCGCAACAACGATGGAAAATAAAAGGTTCCTCCGCCCATTTTTTGGAGCAAGGGAACTCTCAGAAGGGGCCTTTGCCAAACTTCCTGACGCAAGAGTGCCTCTTATTGGAAACTCATCTCTCCCCTCTCATGGACATCGCCTCCACCAAGAAGTTTATCCCGATTATTCAGTCGGATCTCCTCTCTGGGCGAGAGACATTTTGGGAGCATACACCTATTTAAGAGAGAAAGAATATGTCGATATCTTGATGAAAGGAGCTTCCCATCTCTATCGAGAAGAGGATTTCTCCCTCTTTTGGGCACCTCAGCCGATCGATTCTACTTTTATTTATGTCGACTTGCCAACAGATCATCTCGTAGTAGAAAGGCCTCTATTACAAACTAAGCGGCAGAAAAAGGAGATCGAAAAACTCTCCTTTGTGAACTCTTCCTCTCTTTCTTTAGGAATGAGAGAACTGCCCGTTTCGAAAGATCTCAACATTGCAAAAAATCGACGCGTTTTCACAGCTTACAAAGAGATTCCTCCTCAGATCTCCTCTCTTAGAGCAGAAGACAAAATGTCTTTGAAAAAGATGAAAGAGGTCCCTGTTACCAATTTCAACCGCTCCCTTTTCAAGAAAGAAGAGGTAACCAGAGCTTCTCTTTCCACCACCCCACCCATCGAGACCTCTCCTCACCACTACCACTCAACTCAGAAAACAGCGGCCATCGCTATTCCTCTTCCGAAAAAAATAGAGGTGACCCCTCTTTTTGAAAAAGGGAAGAAAGCTTCCCACCCTGTAGCGCTCAAAACACATGAAAAGTCTCACTTTGTCTATTCCTCTTCTCTTCCTGATGTGACCTTTACTTTCACCTCACTGATCCCATCCACCTCACCTCAAAAAGAGTATTTTGGAGAGAAGGTGAAAGCTCCAGCTCTACAAAAAAGTGAGATGAGTTTTGCGAGGTCGATGAAACTCCATCAAACCTCTTCTCTTCCTCACTTCCAAGAGCTTGCAAAGAAAAGAGATATTTGGCTCACCAATTGGACTATGGAGAGTCATCTCCCAAGATTCCACAAACTATCTCCAGAATCATTTACTCCCTACAAAAGCTCGATTGCGTTCCTCCCTCTCCACAACCTTCCCCCACATGAAATGAGCTCTGATAACCTCTCTTCCCTCATTGGAAACGAGCTTCTCGTCATAGAGCAGTTGTCTTCTCTCGATCTTCTCCTTTCGATCAACTGTGAGATGGGAGAGCTTGGAACATTTGGACCTCTTACCCCTCAGAAGATCTCCACCACGCTCCTTTTCTATCCTTTTACAGTTCAAGAAAGCTTCCCCTATACACCCCTTGCCGTCGCTCCCGTCAATAAACTTTCTTCAGAAAGGCTACCAACTGCAGTAAGTCCCGGTGGAAATGAGCTTCTCTCTTTCCAACTCGATCCACCTGAAAGTGGAAAACATCCCCTCCTCTACCCTATCTCGAAAGAGGAAATGGCGAAGATTGGACAAGGGAAATCCCATTTAGTCGTAACTCCCGTCACGAAAGGGAATCTTCATCGTGAACAACTCGTAGAAGCATACCTCGCGATCAATAATGTTGAGATAGAAGGAAAGGATTATAAAGAGAGTTTCTTTAGCAAAGCGTATGAGCCTCAAGTAGCGAAGAGCCTTGGAAGTGAGTTTCAGAAGGTTCAAGGGAAACATACCACCTATGAGCTTGCCCTCTCTCACCTCGAGAAAATCATGCTCGTCGATCTCGATCGACTCCTCCCCTTTACATCGAACTATCTAGAGGGGATTTCTCTCCTCAACATCCGCTTCCCCTCTTCATATCTGAACGTCTTTGAAGATGCAAAGCTCAGAAACCGCACATACCGCTGCACAGCCTACACATTAGCAATGCTTCCTACACCTCCTATCCTTGACACAGATTGCATGCATGGAGAATTCGCAATTGCAAGTTCCATCGTGCCGCAGATGACAGAAGATGGTTACATCTTCTCTCTTGCCCTCTCTGCCAAGGAAAACTTCGATAGAAAGCCCCTTCGCCACCACATCTATTTCTTGATCGATCGTTCCTCTTCGATTGAAAGGCACCGTTTTGATGTCTTTAAAAACGCAGTAGGTAGTTCGATTACCTTCTTATCAGATGATAACTTGTTCAACGTCTTCATGTTTGACAGCAAGGCCGAACCCTTAAGCCTCTCTGACCTCAGAGCCACGAAAGCATCCATGAAGATCGCAAAAGACTTCCTCGATCGGCAATCACAGCCATGGCTCTCTTCAAGTACCATTTTATTAGAACTTCTCGACGCAATTCATGAGAAAGCAAATCACTCTGATGAAATTTACACAGCCATTGTTCTGACAAGTGGAAATGGGTTAAAAAACCTAGATCAACAGAAAGTGCAGCTCAAGAAACTCCTCAATACACCTAACAGCAATTTTATCGTCCACACAGCAATCATTGGAACTAAAACCAACATCCCAGTCCTCGATCTCTTTTCAGGTCTTTATGGGGGATCTCTCCTCTATTCTAGCACCCACGCTGCGTTCCCTAGAAAGCTTGCTGTATTGACGAAAAACATTAAACACCCGATCATCACTGACCTGCGGATCTCCCTAGTTGATGAGGAGGAGAATATTAAGTTCTACCATAACCCAAAGATCACCTCCTATCTATGTAAAGATGGAACCATGAACTTTATGGGAACGGCAAAAGAGCTCAAAGAATTTGAAGTATTGATCCAAGGAAAGATACAGAATCGATGGGTGAACATACGGCAGCGAGTCAATCTGAATGAAGCTGCGCGCGGCCGTGGCAAGTTAGAAAAACAATTAGCTCTTCAAAGGGCTTATAACCACTGTGCAGAGTTCCTTGTGAATGGTGATCCAGAAGAATTGACCGCTGCTCAGACCATTTTAAAACCGTTTAACATTACTCAGCCATGACTCGTATTACATCTGGAATTTACAAAGGGAGAGTCCTTTCGACTCCTCGTGGGGGAGAGACGCGCCCAACTTCTGAAAAATTACGCGCATCAGTATTTAATATCTGCCAAGGAGCGATCGAAGATGCCCATTTCCTCGATCTTTTTGCGGGGAGCGGCGCTATGGGAATTGAAGCTTTAAGCCGCGGTGCTAAACGGGCAACCTTCATCGACCATAGCCACTCTGCAGTCGTTACCATCAGAAAAAATCTCGAAACCCTGGAGATCAAAGAAGAGACCCTCGTCCTCGAGTCAGATGCTCTAAAAGCCCTATCCCTGTACCAAGGTCCCCCTTTCGACATCCTCTACATCGATCCACCTTACGAAGCAGCGCCGCCTCTTCTCACAGACCTTCTCCAGCTTCTCGATCGAAAGCAAACGCTCTTATCACCAAATGCCTGGATCTTTGTTGAAGAGAGCCTTCACAATCCAAGCAAGCTTGGCTCTGCTACGTTTCAAAACTTTCTCCTCAAAAGCACGAGAAAAGTGGGGACAACCCAGCTTCTCCACTTCGTTATGGGAAAAGTAGAAGTTATTACCTGATTCTTTTCACAACATAGCCGCTACAATCGCCTCGTAGCATAGTTTCGAATACCCATCCTCGAAGTTCTGGCCGCTCTGACATTCCTGTTGCTTTATCAATTTTAAGAGCGATAACCTCATCAAAGCTTACAAAGACCCTCTTACCTAAGGGATATTGCTCTCTTACTGCTAAGAGTCTTGTTACTTCGTAAAGGACTCTACCTTGAATAGTCGGGTCAGCGATTTCTCTAATTTTAAAAATCGAATCTGAATAGCAGGGCTGCCACGAACCACCCTCTTCTATCTCTTGTTGTTCGAGATCGGCTTGAGTAAGTATTGTAGGTACATCATATGGTAAAATTTTAAAAGACATAAACATCTCCTTATTAAAGTTAATAATAAGGAGATATTATAGACGGAATTAATATTGAAATCAATCTAACTGTTGGGCAGCGACTTCTTTCATGTTTCCTTCGCTATCAAAGGTTTTTTTCGTGCCAACGAGACGGTCCTCTTCAAAAGATTGCATGATGCGAGGCTTTCCTGAGTCGTAGTATTTATTGAATTTCCCATGCCTTGCCCCATCTTTGTATTCCCCTTCGAATACCAAGATTCCCTCTTCGTTCCACGCCTTGGAAAGGCCACTGAGCTTACCTTTAACATAGACTGAAGAGCTCGATAGCGTACCATCAGCGTAGTAGGTTTGCTCTTCCCCTTCTTGTAAATCATTGAGGTAAGGGGTAATTTTGTACACTCTACCATTCGGATAGTATTGCACTGTCTCCCCATTTCTTTGATCATCTTTGAATTGGGTCTTTTGTAAAAGGAGTCCTCGGGTATCAAAAAAGTGGGCTGTCCCCTCTTTTTTCCCCTCTTTGTACATAGTAGAGGCCATTTTTGCCCCTGTTTCATTGTACTCAATCACTTCCCCATCTACCTTCCCTTTTTTGTAGGTAGCAGAAATCGCTTTAACTTTACCGTAGCGAGGATGTGTTGGATAAAAGACTTCGTAGGGTCCCTCTTTTTTATTCTTTTCGTAGAAATAGATCACTTCTCTTCCTTGAGGATCGATTTCAAAGTATCTCCCTTCGAGCTTCCCTTCTTCATAGAAAGCTTCTTCCCGAAGATTTCCCTCTTCGTCCCATCTCGCTTTCATCCCATGGAGATCTCCCATCTGATAGTTGATGACGGTCTGAACAGTACCATTTGGATAGAAAGTTTTTTGCTCACCATGAAGCTTCCCTTCACTATTGTAGTATGTGACCTTTGCGATCTGATCCCGATCCTTTTCTACAATATTTTGCGCAGGGTAGTAATCTTTTTGCTCACCTACTGGAACGCCCCCTTTGTAAAAGCGGCTAAAGGCGAGCTTCCCATCTTCAAACCATCCCTGCATGAGCCCTTCTGGAAGATCGTTTTGGTAAAATCCTTTGAGCTTTGTTTTTCCATTCGACCAATTCTCGAGGAATTTACCATGTTTTTTCCCATCTTGGAATTCGATCACTTCTAAAGGCTGATCTCTTGTCGCATTTTTTGTCATCGTGCCTGTAAGACGTCCGTGGACATAGCTTGCGTCGAGAACGAGATCCCCATTTTCATCCCACATTTGGAAAGGCCCTTGTCTCTCTCCCTCTTCGTAGCCACCTTTTACAATCAGAGTTCCTTTAGAATTCCACTCTTGGTAAGAGCCGTTCAGTTTCCCCTCTTTGAAGTGGGCTTTCAACTTTGGCTCCCCATTTTCGTGCCACTCTCTCATGTCTCCATCAGGGATTCCCTCTTTGAAGAAGGCCTTTTTGGCAACACTTCCATCTGCAAACCAGGCTTGGAACTTCCCATCATATTTCCCCTCTTTGCAGACAAAAGAGGTTTTCGGCTTTCCATTCTCATGAAATTCGAGCTGCTCTTCAGACAGATTGCCATCTACATAGAAGAAATCTTTGGCAATTTGACCAGAAGGATACCACTCTTTGTATTCCCCTTCGAAACTCTTTCCCTTTACTTTGTACTGAGCAATGCACTGCCCATTTTCATTGTATTCGAAAATTGGCTCTTTCAATTGTCCTTTGTTGTCGTAATGTGCGATGTAAGAAAAGCGTCCATTTGTATACTTGCGCCAATGTTTACCGATGGGAGTCCCTCGATCGAAGGATCCTTCTGCAACGAGCTCCCCTTTTTCAGAAAAGGCTTTATTCGTTCCATGAAATTCCCCATCTTTGTACTCGAGGTGATCTTTCACCTGCCCATTCGGGTAGTAGCTGCAATGGATTCCGAAAGGGACCCCTTTCTGAAACTCTTGCACTTCAATTACAGTGCGAAATTCATCATATTTTGTGACTGCAGGCTGCTTATCTTTTGAGTGGAGCTTCCCTTCATGGTAAAAGGCTCGACATTTCACAAGCCCATTTTCATGCCACTCGAGGTATTCCCCATGCATCAAATTGTTATGATAAGGGACCATCTTTTGTCTTTTACCACTTGGGTAATAGATCCACACTTCCCCTTCGAGCTTATCTTGAACGTATTGCCGCTCCTCTTTTTTCACACCAGATTCGAAAAATGAGTGGCACGCTCCATGCTTTTGTCCATGCATAAAAGAGAGAGATTCTTTGACCTCACCATTTGGATAATAGATCTCTTTTAAGCCATGCTCTACTCCCTTGTCGTAATGAGTCACCGATTCGAGCTCTCCTGTAGCAGAAAAGAGGATAGAAACACCATGCGGCACAGCTTGTTTGACTGCCCCTTCGACTAAAGTAAGGTCAGTCTCTTCTTTAATTCTTCCCGTCGGGTGCATGACCAGTTTTTTCACCGGCATTTCCTGCTCACCCTGCTCTTCAAAAAAGATAATCTCCGCAGGATTCGCTTCGCCATCATAAGAGCGGATCACTTCCATTCTCCATTCAGGCATCCGAGGTTTCAGTTCTTTAACAAATGCAGGTGGCCCATCAGCAATCGCAAGGGCATTCACAATCATACATCCAGCAATAAGGTATCGTAGTTTCATTAGAGCTCCCAATCTATATCAATCTTCAATGTATCCTATCGTAGATTTTTTCACCACGAGAGTCTCTCTATCTTACAAAAACACGCACCATGCAATTAAACAATTTAATAAAAACTCAAAATAGAATTACACAAAGAAGTAAAAATTATTTTTCTATATGTAGGGAGACAAAAATCAGTTCAAAAGAACCGAAAAATTGACAGAAGCTTAGTTTGTGGACAGTCTCTTGTACCCAAGTGAATTCCATCTTGCATCAAGGATCTTTGACCTCAATAGAGAATAAACAGTCTTTCCAGTAGAGTACAAAATCTGCTTCTTGATCGTCTATCCATGCTTTAAGATGTTGCGCTATTAAACCTTCTAAAGCAGCACTATGAATTTCCTAGGGCCTAAAAGAAAAAAGCTTTGGGGGGACACTTTTAACAAGCGCTTTAGGGGTCGCATTTTTACAACTCAATTGTAATTTTGAGCCTCATTTTTACATTTCTCCTGCAAATTTGCAAAATATATACTTATGTAATTTAATATTAGTAAGTTGTGGATTTTTTAAATAAAGAGGCTGCCGCGCTTTTACGAAGCTTTGACGGTAGGGGGAAGGGGAAGAGCCAAGCGCTTTGCGCTAGGCTCTTCTTCTTTTCCAAGATGTGAGCTTTAGAACGCGGAAGGGTAAGTGGCGATGCAGATGGGGACCACTCCTACGGGGATGGAATCGACCTCTTGTTGCTTTGCAATTTCGATTACAGAGACTGAATTGCTCCCTGAATTGACGACGTAGAGGAATATTCCATCGGGAGATACTGCCATATAAGAGGGCTCTTTCCCTACAGCAATTGAGGGAGAGAGAACTTTATGTGTACTATTATCGATCACGGTAACGTTGTGCTGGATGAGGCTTGTTACGTAGGAATATTTTCCATCGGGGGTGACAGCAATGCCATAAGGTTCCTGATCTACAGGGATCTCTTGGACAACAATTGGATCAGCTGCAAAGGGTACAAAAGAAACTGTAGCATCAAAATAGTTGGCTGTGTAAGCAGAAAGACTATCTCTCGTAACGGCCATCTCATAGGGGAAAGATCCAGCAATGATCGGATCTCCTACGATTGCTTGGGTAATGGGGTCGATTTTAAAAATGGTTCCATTCTTGAGATTGGTACCGTAAATATATTTCCCATCAGGTGAAACTGCAAGGCCCCATGGAGCATCATATCTTCCCATAGTAATCGTTTTGATCACTTTATGTGTTTCGACATCAATGATAGAGATGCTGTTGCCTTGTGTGTTTGTGACATAGGCGAACTTTCCATCTAGAGTCGTGACAATGTTCCAGGGAAATTTTCCGACTGTAATGTTCGCTAATTCTTTATAATCAGAGGAATCATAAATAACGACTCGATTGGTATCAGCACTCACCACCAAGATTTTTTTTCCATCTGGTGTCAGAGTAATACCAGCGAGGCCCGCTAGAGAAGGAAACGTTGCAATAACCTCTCTATTTTCAATGACAGATACTGTTGAATCACTGTTTGTAACATATACTCGATAGTTCATGAGATACCCCTTAAGTTGGTCTCATCCTACCAAATCTGTCACATCCAATGTAAAACCACCTAATAGTCAATAACTACCAGCGAACACCCGCTGTCAGCTCTGCACCCAAAGAGACATTTCCTTTTCTCTCTTTCACAAGCTTCCCATCCAATGAGAGAAGTGCTGGCTCAGGGTCCATTTTCAGAGCATACTGAAGCGTATTCCCTTTTGCCTTCTTTCGCTCGACGCGAATGAGTGGTTTTGCTTTAGGCTCAATCTGATAGCGCGGCTCATTAGCTAAAAGTGGCGCCACCATGATCAGCAATAATGGAATGATTTTATACATACTAACCTTCCTTCCGAAGGAAAGGTTATACAGGATCGATTATTAAGAATCAATTAAAATCAGGAGATCGTAAAGGTCGATTCATCCCCTGAAGTAGAGGAAACTGTCACGACTATATGCTGGGTAAGAGCTCGGGTATTAGGGGAAAAAGTGAGTGTCATCGGCTCTTTCAAAGGGGTGTGGTCGAGTTCAAGGTGGGAAATCTTCGGGAAGGTTCTCGTTTTTCTCAAAAGAGGGTCGAGGGATCTATCAGAATCGTCGAGAAAGTAAACCCCTGTCAGGGTTCCTCGATCCCAGTAAAGAGTGAAGTGGATATCGACTTGGGAAGAGAGGGACAAATGATTGACAAAGGTGAGCTCTTCACGGAGTTTACCCACCGATTGCTTGTAGCGAAATTCTTGAATCGAGCGGAATCCTTGCAAGGCCGCGAGCGATCCAAAAATGGTCAGGAGGGCAAAACAGAGAAGAATCTCTATTAGCGTGAAGGGGCTTCTTCGACGGCCATCCATGGAAACTTTTCCTTAAGATCTTCTAGATCGAGGTTCTTCTTCTCTCTATATCTCAAATAGTCGTGAGAGACCACGAAAAGATCATCGACCCCATTTCTGATGATGAGATAATCTTGTCCCCATCCATCTTGTAAAAGTTTTTTAGGATTTTTCGCGAATCCTGATTTATCCAAATAGCGCTCTGGATTCTCTACTATATCTTCGATTCTCCCCCCTTTGGCAATTTCCAAGGTGAGGATATCATAGACCTGTTTTGAACCCTGCTCACTCTTAAAGGCTTTTCCCTCTTCTAGGCTTCCCTTCATGTTATAACCGATAACACTGCCTATTATGCCAATGATGAAAATAACGATCATGATCTCTAAGAGAGTCATGGGATGTTTTCTTTTGACCTTCATAATTTCTCCTACAAAAAAGAACTGACATCTGTCAGGGGGAGCAAGACCGATAATAATACCACCCCGACAATCAGCCCTAAGATTAACAACATTATAGGTTGTAACAAGCTCGTGAATTGTTGCAAGGACTTTTCGAGGTCCTCTTCGTAAATTTCTGCAACGTGGAGAAGCATTTCATCCATTTTCCCCACTTCTTCAGCTGTCGCGATCATCCGAACCATCATTGGGGGGAACCAAGGACTCTCTTTCAGCTCTAAAGAGAGTTTTTTTCCCTCGATGATCTTCTGCTCTGCCCTAGTAATCGCCTCCTCATATTGAGGGTGATTCATCACCTTTTTTGCTAATCGAAGAGCCGATGTTAAAGGGACTGAACACTTCAAGAGAATACCGAGGGTTCTTGAAAAACGGATCAGGATCGACAGGGACCCCATTTTCTTCAAAAGTGGGGTATAGAGCATCATATGTTTGAAAAAATTCTTACCTCGTTTGCTTTTGCAAAAGAGAATCGAGAGGGCAATCACTGACCCAGTACCGCTAAAGAGGAGCGTTTTATGAAACGAGAGGTAGTGGCTCAAAGTGAGGATCATTTGCGTTAGCGGGTGGAGCTTTCTCCCCTCCATCAGCTCTTTCATCGAAGGGATCACAAACAAAAAGAGCGCTAAAATGACCATGATACAAAACGTAAAGAGAAAGGCCGGATAGATCAGCGCTGTCCCCATCTGCTTTTTCAATTTTTGCTCTCTCGCTATCACTTTAGCAAGCTGAGAGAAGACATCGCTCAGCGAACCTGTCTCTTCTCCAGCGCCAATCATAGCGATATAGACGGGATTAAAACTTTTTGGATAATCTTCGAGCACCTCTGAAAGCTGTCTTCCTTGCTTCACCTGATCAGCGAGGTCTAAAAAGAGGCGGTGATCTTTTGAACCCATCCTTTTCTCTTCGATGATCAAAAGACTTTCATATAGCGGCATTCCAGATTGAAGAAGATTTGCCATATCCCTTGTAAAATCGAGTAGATGCCCCCCTGAGAGCTTGATCTTTTCCCCTTTGGAAGAGTCGAGTAAAAGCTTCGTGACAATGATTTTCTGCTTCTTAAGCCGCTCTTTGGCCATCTCTACACAGTCAGCGTTGATGACCCCTTCCATCTTCTTTCCATGCTGATTTAAAGCTTGATAGCGGTAGACAGGCATTATTTTGTGACCCTCATCACTTCACTACTTGTAGTAATTCCTTTTAAGACGAGCTCTGCCCCTTCGAGGCGTAAACTCTTCATCCCCTCTAAAATGGCGAGGCGGGAAAGCTCTGTCGCATTCGGTGATTTCATGAGCTGATCCTTCAAAGAATTCGTCATATTCATGAGCTCATAAATCCCGTGCCTTCCTTTGTAGCCTGAGAAGAAGCAGTGGTGACACCCTTTTCCCCTAGCAAACTTCACCCCTTCATAGACATGAGGATCTAATCCTAGCTCTAAAAGCTCTTCTAAATGTGGCTCATACTCTTCTCGGCAGTGGGGACAAATTTTTCTCACAAGCCTTTGCGCAAGCACCCCAATTACTGATGAAGAGAGTAGATAGGGCTCGATTCCCATCTCAACCATTCGAGTCAAGGCTGATGGGGCGTCGTTTGTGTGAAGAGTACTCAAAACTAAGTGCCCTGTAAGGGAAGCTTGGATCGCAATTTCCGCAGTCTCTTGATCTCTAATTTCCCCAATCATGATCACATCAGGATCTTGCCGAAGGATATGTCGAAGCCCTGTCGCAAAACTGAGCTGAATCTTTGTATTGACCCCAATCTGCGCCATTTTGGGCAATTTGTATTCTACAGGATCTTCAATCGTCATGATGTTGATTTGCTCAGAGCCTAGTTCAGACAGGGCGCTATAGAGAGTCGTTGTTTTTCCACTCCCTGTAGGGCCTGTCACGAGGATGATCCCCTGACTGCCTGAAAGCATATGCCTGAGGCCTCGAAGTACCTCTTGTCTCATTCCCACTTGATCCAAGCCCAGAATCACCTGACTTCTATCGAGAATCCTGAGGACAATCCTTTCTCCATAAACGACCGGAACTGTACTCACGCGGAAGTCGATCTCTCTTCCCCCCATCCGGAGCTTGATCCTTCCATCTTGTGGAAGGCGATGCTCAGCGATGTCGAGCTTGGCGATGACTTTGATCCTCGTGAGGAGCTCATTTTGCACATCGCGAGAAGGGGTGTGTCTGACCTGAAGAACACCATCGATTCGATAGCGGATGATGATTCCCGTCTCTGTCGGCTCAAAATGGATGTCAGAAGCCCCCTGCTGAAGTGCTTCTGCAAGAACCATATTGACTAAGCGGATGACCCGAGAGTCACTTCTTTGATCCAAAAGATCATACTCATGCTCATTGTCGATATCGAGAATCTCTTCCTTATCTGGAGAGGAGATGTATTCTTTCGCTTCTTCATCACTCTGCTGGTAACAGTACTCGATTGCTTGGTCGATGAGCCTCTTCGATGAAAGGATCTCTTTCACCGTATAGCCTGTCTGATAGCGGATCTCTTCTAGAGAGGAAAGGTCGAGTGGATCTGCAATGGCGACGAGAAGAAGATCCTCATCGAGTCTTAAAGGGAGAACTTTTCTTTGCTTAGCGAAAGGGTAAGGGAGGAGCTTTTCTCTTGCCTGAACAAGAGGATATTCTCTTAAATCTTGAGCTACTTTGAGTCCATACTTCTTCGCTAGACTCTCTATCTCTTCTTCTTCAGAAGTAACTAGCACTTTGATCACCAAAAAAATACTGAAAACTTTGCTCAAACAAGCGAGATTTTTCACTCGTTCTTGCTGCGTAGAGCTTCTCTAAAAAGAGAGGAATATCACCAGGGCGCTTCATGAGCATCTGCTCTCTTTGGCGGATCAGATCATCTTTCGGATCTTTGATCACATGAGGTGTAATGAAGATAAACATCTCTGTGGTCTCTCTCAAAAGAGCGTCCGTTCCAAAGAGTTTTCCAATACCTGGGATCTCTCCGAGGAGAGGGATTTTTTCGTTTCGATCATCTGATGTTTTTCTCTTGAGACCGCCGATGATGATGGTCTGCCCATCTAAAATACGCACTTCGTTTTCGATGTGTCTCTTGTGAACATCAGGTCTATCATCTCGATCACTTTTAATCGTATCGAAAGTCACGTTGTTGTTGAGAGTTACACAAATCTTCCCTTCAGGATCATCAATATCAGCATCGTGAATCGTAGGTGTGAGAACAAGCGTCACCCCGTACTGCGCTCTCGAGTAGGATTTTTCAAAGACAATCCCTTTGTTCGAATCCATTGGCGCTGCACCGTTGTTGATCGAAATTTCATCCGTAATCGAAATGGTTGCGGGCGTTTGGTTGATCGTGAGGAGCGATGGAGAAGCGGTGATTCTTACGTCATCTTGCGCCATCAAGAAGCTGTATGCAATATCAAAAGCGGGGACAGAACCTCTTCGATGTCTTGAGATGAAAAATTCAAAGAGCCCTTTGACCGGCGCCTTGATAGAAGCATCGTAATCGACGCCCCCTTTGTCAGCATTTTGAGCGTAAGAGCCAATCTTTAACAAATTCAAACCAGAGCGGTTTTTATTCGTAATCCTTCTTTCACAAAGGAGCACTTCGATCTCCACCATCTTTTTCGGCACATCGAGCTTTCTCACAACCTCTTTGATCTTTTCGAGAACATCTCGTCTTACCACCATCAAGATCGCCCCAGTTTTTCTATAGGGGATGAAATTGACCGATTTGCTCTTTCTCATCTGCGAGGAGATAAGGCCTGCATTCGATGGCATCGGTGTTGCAGGGCGCCCATCTGGCATATCTCCAAGACCTATTCCCATCCCATCAAGAGGATTCGCTTCGACAACATCGACATTGATCTCCGTCGTTTTATCAGCTCCCTGTTTCTCCATCCCCTCCATCGAGGAGGTGAGAAGGGAGTGGTACACTTTGTCGAGCACTTCAGAAAGGTCAATCGGATCGCTATGTCGGCAGTTGTACCAATAGACGGTCATCTCTTGTGGATGCTCAATCTGCATCTCTGTTTCTTTAATCAGGTTCTCTGCTCGAGAGACTAGATCTTCAGGCCCCACTAAAACGCAGCTTCCATCTTGCTGGAAAGGGAGCACTGTTAAATCACAGCCCCCTTTTGCCATGACCGACCTCCCCATTTCATTGAGAGATCCGAAGTAAGCCTTGAGAAGCTTCACCACCTCTTCGAAATGGATCTTATTAAAGCTCACCACGCGGGTCACTTTTTGATTGGTCGACTGCCAAACATTGTTGTAGAGGGTCAAAAGTTTTTTGACTTCATCGCGAGAGCCCACAATGGCAATCTTCTGCCCCACCTGATAGACGAAAGTGAGTTTTGGATCGCGGAATCTTTCGAAAAAGTAAAAGGCTGGTTTTAAATTTTCCACCTGCGGAGCAAAGATATAGATCACTCTCATTTCGCCCGGCACAAGGTCAAGCCCTCTCTCGTCAGCTGTGATGAGCTCCACTGAGGTCAAATCTTGTTTTAATAGGTAGAGCTGTCTTGTGAAAGGGTTCAGCTGCTTATATCCAATTCCGTTCTGCTGAAGTACCACTTCTAATAGTGAAGACCAAGACTCTCTAGGCACGAGTAAATTTGAATGGAGATGAATCTTCATCGCCGCAATTTCAGGAGGGAATAGGTAGAGATAGTCTGAGCTTCCAAATTCGATGATGAGCTGCGAGAGGGTCGTCTCTTCTAAATCCCAAAGGGCATAGCCCTCTTCCCCTTTGACCCCTGACTTGCTACTCTCTCTTCTCCACTTCTCTTCTTCTGTCTTGAGTTCTTTTCTGAGGTCTTCAATATCTGCCAAAAGAGCTGTGAACTCGTCATCTTCTGCATTATCTCTGATCAACTCTTCTGCTTTTTCATACCTCTCTTCCAATTCATCTCGGAGCAATACCAAATCTTGGTTC
The DNA here is from genome assembly GCA_964655475.1 of uncultured bacterium. Lineage (GTDB taxonomy): Bacteria > Chlamydiota > Chlamydiia > Chlamydiales > VGMA01 > VGMA01. The sequence goes on along the minus strand of CAZZMO010000004.1, from coordinate 21,279 downwards.
CACTCTTGAAGAGAGCGCTCTTCCCCTTTTTTCGCTTTTTCCATAGAGAGGAGAGAAAGTTTCTCCTCAATTGTTTGAGACAAAAGCAGCACCGGACAAAAAAGGATTAGAGTCAGTAATTTACAAATTTGAGTCATAACCCTCAATTGTAGCGGATTTCCGATTTTTCTTCTTTTGAGAATCGAGAGTTTTTTTCCCATCTATCAGAGGAATAGAAATTTTTTGAGCCTGTCCCCGCTTTATATCAAAATAATGTCCCGTGAGCTGCCCCTCTTCAATCTTATCTACGACCAACAATTCCTCTTTGATTTCGTAGCATAGAAGTGAAGCGAGCTCCTCTTCCGATTGAACAACATGCCACCCTTTACCTCGATGCATCAGCCAATCACCCTCTTGAAGGATCATGTTTTTCCCTGCCAACCGACAAGAGATCGAATGGGGAGTCCTTTTCCTTGCTCGGAGGAGGATCTCACTCCAGTTGGGCATCTTCCCTTTCATGGGAGCGATCGAAATGGGGATGTGGAGAAACTGCCCTCCCCCTACATCAAACACCATGAGATCGATTTTGTGATCTTGGATTTTCATCACTTCTGCGACAGGATAGGGGCGGGTATCTTCCCCTTGAGTAGGCTTTCTCCACTGGTGGCCATCCCAAATCAGGTGATCCCCTTGCTTGATGAAAAGGACCTCTTTTCCCATCTCTAAGCGATAGAGCTCCCCAATTTCCCCATACTCTTTCCCTCCATACACCTTAAAAAGGGCATCTGGGGGATTTCCTACTGCCTTCGAAAGGGGCTTTACCTGCTTTTTAAATTCCTCAGAGATCTTCCAATCGATGATATCTCCCCTCTCTTCGAGGAATAATGGGGTCGTTGTTTGGATCGAAGGGAGTGCCAGGTAGGCCGTAGCAAAAAGAGATCCATCTGACTGATAATGAGGGACAAGCGAAAATGGGGTCTCTTTTTTCCCTAGAACAAGCCCTTTCCCTATCGGATCGTAGTCTATATATATAGGAGCGCCCGCCTTGGCAAAGCAAGCCTCTAAACGGCTATTGGCCAATACAATCGGTTGATCCTTTGTCTCTTGATCAAATCGCTTTTCCGTTTTGCAAAAGGAGATCTCGTCTTGAAGAGGAGGGAGGGGCAATAGGATCTCTTTTCTCTCCTCTAGAGCTACTTTAAATGAGTAGTTATCAGTTTCTTCAGAAATCTTTCCCCTCTTCCCCTTAGTCAGGAGGGAAAGGGACTCTTGTTTCCCACTTTGATAGTTCAGGAAAAACCAAGAGCCAAAGAGGATAAAAAGGGCAAAAAGTGCGCAAAGGAGGATCTGAAATAGCTTATGCAGCTTGAAAAACGAAATCGGGTTTTCCAGCATATCAGCGTTCAAGAAATCTTCTCCAATGTCTCACTTGGACATGTTTTGGACCATTTTGGCCGATTTGTTCTTCTATTTCAAGGGGTAATATGAGAAAGCGTCACACCCCCGAAGAAGTAAAAAGAAATAATATTAGAGAAGCTTTGAAAAAAAACCCTCTAATTACTATGACTAGAATTAAATAACAGGTCCAATTATGCAACAAAATGCTCCCAAAGAAACTCGCGGGGGTTACACGATACAGGAGTTAGAAGATATGTGGCGAAAATATATCGTTGAAATTAGCGTGGGCGTCATGTTTGCCCTCACAGCCATTTTTACCCTAGCATGGGGCGGAGCCATGATCCTCTGGAGCATACTCTTATGCATGATTGCGGGGATTATTGGGATCGTGTTTCCCGATCAAACAAAAAAGGTCACTTGCAACCTCTTTGCGTTGATCGGCTCACAAGATAAAGTCCCAATGATTGCCGCCATCACTGTTGGAGGGGTCTTCTCGATCTTTCTCCCTTGTGTGATCTTTGCCGCTATTGGCCTTGTCGCTGGGCAATCAATCCACTACGACGCCTATTGCAAAGCAGCACCAGTTGCGACAAAAAAGATGTGCCAAAAGCCTAGTGACGAAGAGAAAAAAGGTTCTTAAAAAATTGATTGTTGGTGGCTAACAGCCTTAGCCACCAAAAGTTAATTGAGTAGAGCGATCTCTCTATCATTGAAGTAGTCGATCATCGAAACGCTCTCATCTGAGAAGTGGCGCAAGAGAGACTGACTGATCTTATCTGCCAAAAGACCTTTCTCCCCACCCCATCCTAAAAATTTCTTCGCCTCTCTGATCTCTTGGAGCTCAAGCTCTTTTTGGTCGAGAAGTTGATAGAGAAAGACCATCCTGATCAGGTTGAATCCAAAAAGAAGTCCTCCAAAATCGTGGGTAATGCAGGTTGAATCGGCAAGCATTTTCTCTTTCAAAGCTTTAGACGCCTCTAGCGCTTTCGTATACTCTTTTTGTTCGATGAGAAGAGAGTTTCTCGCAAAGTCTGTGTAGTAAGAATGGACAAAAAGGGTTCTCTGGAAGGCCTCTTCTGCATGCTTATCAGCTTCTTTCATCTGATTCATAGTGAGGAAGTGCTGCGCTAAGATATTGCCAAAACGGCCAGCGAGCTCTGGATATGTCTTGAGTGTCCCTTCCAAATTCTCCACCGTTTTGCTATCGACAGCCCCTTTGCTGCTGAAATCGACAAGAACTTCTTCGACATGAAAAAATGCTTTAGAATTTTTCCCTTCTCTAGAGCATAAATAAGTGACAATCAATGACAAGACTGTAGTCCCGACAAAGAGGTACAAAAACCATTTTTTATAGGCAAGCATCTTGTGTAAAAGCTGATCTGGAGACTCTTTCATTGCCCCAGATGTGGAAGCCGCTGGGGGAGTTGGAAATTCAATCCTCATATACCATCCTCAATTCGAAGCATCATTGTATCTAGAACTTCCTTTATACTGAAGTGAATTCCAACAATCAGAGCTCAATTGGGTATACCAGATCATACATTACTAGTTTTCAACTCTATCGCCTTTTTCAAAGGACTTGCTGCACCTCCAGACTCATCCCTTTCCATTCTAGAGAGTATGTCCTTGAGAGCGGTATCCTGAGCTTTTACCTTCCCCATCAATTGCCCCACCCTTTCTTGATAAGATGCTAAAGATTCATTCCCCTTCACTTGAACGGAAATTCTTTTGAGGATAGCCAACAACCCACTCACTTTGAATGCATTTTTTTGCCAGTCACTAACAATAGCAGGCTCTACTCCTGGAGTCATATCTTTGACTTGCTCTGCCACTGCTGCTTCATTTTCTTCCCACCAATTCTCAGCTGCCAGTAAACCAGAATCTACTTCTCCCTGATAGATTGGGAGAGAAGGAAGTCTTTGTATTGACATATGTGCCCTCCTAGTAATGAAAAATCATAACTAAAGTTTACACAATCTTAATCTTTTTTTGAAACAACAAAAAAGAGATTTCGCAATTTTTAGACTGATACTGAGGATCTTCCGAATACCTCGCATAAGGTTTAGAAATTTCATCAACCATCCGATATTGGTGCTGATGGAATATTTTGATGTACTCATCAAACTCTCTATTGTAGACAGGAGGGTTTCCCTTTCTTCTCCACTCACTCCCCAAAATTTCTGCCACGAGAAAATATGAGGTGTCTACTAGGTCCAAAATGTGATGCACCTCATCGTCAAGAAGATGGAGAAAGACTGTATAGGCCATGTAGAGATCTGCCTTTGGAAACTGATCTTCTTTACTTTCGAGAAATCGATACCCAGGAAACTTCTCCTTTGCTGCCAGAATGGCTTCTGGATTCACATCGATCCCAAGATAACTCTCTTGAGAAAATGCAGTAGATAAACGTCCATAACCACATCCAAGATCGACTACAGATTGAAAGGGAATGGGCTGAAGCCACTCTTTCAAAAAGGCAGGGACAGCAAACCCCTCAGGATACTCTCCAAACCCTCTAGGGATGATGTTCGCTAGATGATCTTCTTTCCAAAATTCCTTCATAGACATTCCTCAATACTCTCCGGTGACCTGAGGAAAAAGGGAGTCTCTTCACCTCTTCGATAGGGACCCACTCCCCTTGAAATGGGGCAGTAGAGCTATACAAAAAGAGTGGGCGAAGAAAGGCCTGATATTTCGTAAATTTGTGCTCTTCTTCATCGAGGTATCCCAGAAGTTCCATCCCCATCAAAGGAGGTGGGGTATGAAACATCTCCTCATGAACCTCAATATAGGGAAATTGCCATAAGTCAGCCATGACTTTTCCCTCTCCCCCTTTTTGAAGAAAGAGAGCCTCCCCATTCGTGATGCAATAAAGGTGGCGGTAAAGACGGATCATTTTCTTTTTCTCTTTGGGCTTTGGAAATGCTGTCACCTCCCCTAAACGGTAAGATTCGCAGCTTCCTTGAAGAGGACACTCTTTGCAAAGAGGCTCTTTTTTACAGATGAGAGCGCCGAGTTCAATGAGCGCTTCCATCGCTACATGGGGCTCTTTTTCAGGAAGAAAAGCCTCCACCCCCTCAGATAGCCCCTCTTCTCGATAAAAAAGGCGACTTGCTACCCGTTTGACATTCCCATCGAGAGCGACTCCCCTCTTTTTGAAGGCGAATGAGAGGATCGCACCCGCAGTGTATGGGCCAATCCCAGGGAGTTTTTCTAACCCTTCTCTTGTATCAGGGAATCCCCTCATTTCTACTATGAGACGAGCTGCCTTCAGGAGATTTCTCGCCCTGGAATAGTAGCCGAGCCCTTCCCAAGCTTTGATCACGATCTCTTCGCTACTAGAGGCAAGCGCTTCTAAAGTGGGAAATTTTTCCATCCACGATAGGTAATAATCGACTACCACCTCTGCTCTTGTTTGCTGCAGCATGATCTCTGAAACCCAGACCTCATAAGGGGTTGGAGAGCCTCTCCAAGGGAAATCCCGCTTAACTTCTCGAAACCAGTTTGTTAGCTTTTCATGACTCATGATGAGAGCTAAGATACCACCCTGGCATGAAAATTGCATACTATTAAGTACACTCAAGTACTCGGGGGTCTCTATGATGGACAAACTATTATCTATTGAAAATGAACAGATTATAATTTTACGAGAGATCCTTTCGAATCTCAGCTTAGAAGAACAATCCCTTTTGCAAGCAAAACCAGTCCATCGAGATGAACTTTTGAAAGAGAGGGTCGCTTTGAGAAAAAAGGCGAGAGCTCTTCGTGTGGAAAAAGAGGATTTATTGAAAAGAATGTTTCAAACACTCGGTGTGCTCGATTTTGAAGCTGAGTATGATGCGATTTTGAGCATTTATCCGACAACCGACATGGAAGTGATCTCTGAACTCAAGCACCTCGAATGGCAGCGACAAATCCTTTCAGAAAAATCGCTCATTCAGCTTAAATTGAACAAAGGGCTAAAAGAGCTGATCAAGCACCATCCATTCTCTAACTATCCAACAAAAGCCCCAGCTCCAAAGCCAAGTGTAACAAAGAAAACGCAGGTACTATGAAAATTTCAGAGAGTGTGAGCGGATTTCTCTACGGAACAGATGTTCACTATCTCGATCATTTAGCTCCTCTTTGTGACCTGCTCTCTATCCCTCTCATCGTTACAGAAAAAGAGATCGAACAATCTCTCCACAAATATTATCCGACTGTCCTCACTTATCAGGAGCCAAAAGAAGCAGTAGCCATGAAAGTGCTCAAGAGTACTAGTGCCATTTTCACCTGCCTCCCTGCAAAAATGGCAGAGCAGATTTTCTTCTTAGAGCAGCATCTCCTTCGGAAAAAACTCCTCACCATTTGGATCGGTCATGGCAACTCTGATAAGGGAAGATCTTCCCCTTTCATGGAAGCGCTCCAAGATGAAAAAATCCTCCTCGTTTATGGAGAGAACATGATCGACTTTCTCAAAAGTAAAGGAGTGCTCGATCATGTGTATCGTTACATTACGATCGGCAACTTCCGCTACCGCTATTACCAAAAGTTTAAAGGATTTTATGACAAACTCCTCCCCCGTTTTAAGCGGATTGGAAAGACAATTCTCTATGCCCCCACCTGGGGAAAAACAGCTGAAAGCTCTCCTGTTTTAAAAGCGCTTCCCCATCTATTGAAGACCCTTCCCGACTCTTACAATCTCATCGTGAAGATCCATCCGAATAGCCTTCTTCAATACCCCACTTTGAAAGAACTGCCGAGCCAAAGTAATGTCTTGTTTTTGCACGACTTTCCCCCGATTTATCCCCTCTTGGATCAAGTCGACATTTTGCTTGGGGATTTTTCTTCGATCAATTACGATTTCCTTACGTTTAATAAACCGATGTTTTTCCTCCATGATGAGGAGTCGAAGACGATGATTCATGAGTGTGGCTTAACGATCCAACCAGAGGATTTTCCGAACATGTTCTCTTTGATTGAAAAAACGCTCCCTGATGATGAGAAGCGTTTTGGAGCCAAGAGAAAAGAGCTCTATTCCTACACATTTGGAGAGATCGAAAGTGAGAGTAAACTTGCTGAGGAAATCTTCCAAACCATCCACGATTATATCGAAGAAGAGCCCCATTTTCTATGAATCCAGTCGCCTTTCTTAGCTACGATTTTACACACCATTTAGATCACCTCGCTCCCCTCTGTTATGCACTCAACTGCCCCCTCATCGTCGACAGTCAGTTGACCTACGAGAAAGGGAAGCTCTTTTATCCTCACGTCGATATCAGACTCGAAGAGCCGATCGATCTCACCTCCTGGGGAGAGAAAGCGAACATGATCATCTTGTCGACAAAGAATGCAGGAAGAGAGCTGAGCGCTAGCTTTTCTCTTCTGGGTTTTGAAGATCTTCGCTTCTGTTTTTGTCCCCATGGTCAATCAGATAAAGGGTATAAAAAGAGAGAACTCGACCCTTTTTACCACCAAGATATCGCTCTTCTCTACGGAAAAAAAATGGTGGAGAGTCTCAAAAAACATGGCGTATTGAAAACGATCAAAAATACTGTCACGATTGGAAATTATCGACTTTGGTTCTTCAAACAATTTGAAAAAGAGTATGACACTCTCTTGAAGCAAACCCTTCCCCGCTTTCAAGACAACTCGAGAAAGAAATACCTCTTCGCACCGACATGGCAAGATGGAGAGAACCCTTCCTCATTCTTTGAAAAAACAGAGGCGATGATCGAAGCGCTGCCGAAACACATCCACCTCGTTGTAAAGATCCATCCCCTCTTAGAAAAACAGTTTCCTGCGGTCGTTACATCGGTGAGTGAAAAGTATCGAGATCTTGCGAATGTCGACATCTTGCTCCACTATCCCTTGATCTATCCCCTCCTCTCTAAAATCGATGTCTACATTGGGGATTACTCTTCTGTGGGTTATGATTTCCTCTACTTCAACCGTCCTATGTTCTTTTTTGCCACCTCTTCCCAGACGACACCTCTCCAACATGCAGGGATTCAAATCCCTCTCAAAGAGACAGAGATTTTTTCCTTCATCAGAAAGAACATCGATCAGGAAGCATTAGAAGGGAAGCGGCGCTCTCTCTACAAGCACTCTTTTGAGACGTTTAACCAAGAGACCTTTCTCAAACGTTTCCATCAACTGCCTGAAAAAATTACGGCTCATCGATTCTAGTCAGCCAACCATTCCAGGTTTGGCCATCTCGATTGAGGGCTGCTTCATCAATGGATTGAATTCCCCAGGTATCTCTTTTGGCATGGATATCAAAGGAAATGGTTCTTCCCGCCATTTCTCCCCCTACTTTTTCTGGGAAAGTGAATTGATTCTGGTTGTAGAGAAGGGAAGGGTTTCGAGCCTGGATTTCTAAAAGTAGCCCTTCAACATCTTCTCGATGCCAAGTGATCAGGCTCTTATCTGGATCGGTATTTGGCAAGAGGGCCATCACTCCAAAATCTTCCCCATTGAGAACAAAAGCTCTAAGGCCTGGTTCAATCTCAATAATCGCCCCAGTTTCCACACTTCCTGCTACGACTTTGGCGCTATAAGGGAGTATGATGGGTGCGCTTCCACTCATGAACTGACTATAAATACAGGTATTGTTCCGTAAATTTGCATCTTCTCCGATGGGAACATCGTGGTGACCGAGATGAGCCACATGTTGAATGTCTGTAGCTTTCGCTTCAGTTAATAGGGTAGGAGTGCGCCCTGATTGTTCTGCAGGCCATTTGATCATCGAAGAGCTCACTGTTGTCCCCCCTGTCAAAACAAAGGAGCGTTTAGCTCCACCCGGAACATAATAGCTACTCCTTGCAGATATGAATGTCCCACCCACTGGATCTAAAGGCTTTTCCCAACCAAAAATCTTATAGATGAATTTTTTTATAGAAAAGATGAGATAGGTCAATATCGACTCATTACACCTTTTCGCAACATAAACACCCTCTTTGGGCTGCATGATCCCTGCAGGGGGGCGGTATGACGTCGTCATCGCATCAGCGATCCTCTTTCCATGTCGTCTCATAACGGGGTCGAGATCAGCCCCTTGCCATACACGAAGGAAAGGCTCTAAACTATGATCTCCCATGAGGTCTTGGTTATTGAGCTTTTTCGATTGTCTACGGAAATCGGCAAAGATTTTGTAATCTGAGCTGCTGAGCGCATATTCGGTAAACATCTTATCGAGAACTTCTTTCGCCAGGGCCTTCACTTCCCCTTCTCCAAAATCGTAGAGGTTGAGAAGAGCGCTCGCTGTATAACCAATATAAGGAATGGAGTTATACTCCCTTAACCCATTCTCTAACATCTCTTTCAGGATCGAAATGAGCTCTTTTTCGATGAGTTCATTATTGCACCCTTTGAGATCATTCCTCTCTAGCTGCAGAAGCTTATTTTTTAGATACTGCCCCCCAATGATCATGAGGTCGTGGTTTTCAGAGTTTCTGGCAATATGGACAAAGTCCCAAAAGAGAGGCTGTCCAAGCTTTGGCTTCTCCCCCTCTAGCTTCAAGACATTGTGTATTAGATGGTCGAGAACACGATCTTCAAGCCTATGAGAACATTCGTAAACTAGTCTTGTGATGGATGTTGTAGTAAAATCATCATAGTGCCCATCAAGAAACCCCTTGTTGACGGGGGCCTTTTTTGTCAAAAGCCAACCGTTGATCGCTTGACGCATCTCTTCTGATCCATAGAGAAGACACATTTTTGCAACCCGGTAAGGGATATCCCGATCAGTCTTAGAGCCATTCAATACTTCAAGAACTGCTTTAGGGGAAAGATAAGTAAGAGGATCTCCCGTCCAGGCATCGAGTTCAAAGGGGTTATTTGCTAATAGGGTGGCACCTGCCATTAAATAGCGCTCTGCTCTCTCTCTATTTGGTGAGGAAGACATCGGAACATTTTGATGCTGAATTGCTTGAATTGCGCTATTGACCTCTCTGATCTTTTGAACGCCTCTATACCGATTAGGATCTGATTCTACCGTAACTGATTGATCTGGTATCTTTGGCTCATTTCCAACCCCTCTAAAAGACATCTTTTGCTCCCCTCTCTTAGTGAAAACTAAAGAGGAAGAGCGATTATCTCTTCAACTTGAAAAATTAAAAGGGGAATGAAATCGCAAATTTTTGAGGAGGGGGCGTCAATGAAGCCCTTGAGGCGAGAAGAGACCCTGTAAACAAGATGAAGTCGTACCACGTATGGATCGCAACACTCTCTTGCAAGGAGTTGTTTTTATAGGTAAGCCAACCGAAATAGGCGCCCATTGTTCCGATTAACGGGAGAGAAAAGGCGTAGTAGCGCCCCTGATCTTGTGGAGAATAATTGACAGCATTCGGGATGTGAGCTGCTGCAAAGAGGATTGAAGAGGCTGCAATTCCTCCCCAAGGGGTCAAGCTTTCTGCAAGTCTCGACTGGAGATACCCCCGAAAGAAGGTCTCTTCACCCACCCCTACAGGAAGAGCGACTAAAGGATTGATGCGAGAACCAGAAGAGGTGTCTAACGATGCTGGCATATAATGGTTGGCGAGAACTGTAGTTCCAATAGCGAGTGCAAAACCCCCAATAATACCACCCCAAACCTCAGGTTTTTTCATGATTTTAGGATTGATCGGGGCATAAGTGAGCGCTTTTAAGCTATCAGTTGGCATCGGATAGCGAAATCCAGCATTCCCATTATAGATCCGAACATCTCGGTAGGTGGAGTAAATGCCATAAAACCAAGTGTTTTGCATCATTGCCATCGAACTATCGGTAATCTCAGGAATACTTCCAAGAGACATCCCTAAAGCACTGATGCCAACAGTTCCTGCAAATGCCGAAGCAGTTTTAGAATCGCCCAAATAGAGGTGTCCAAGTCCTGGAAAAATCGTTGAAAGGCTGACCGAAATAAAAGGGCTTTTGTAGGGCTGTTCGAAAATGACAGGTTTTGGCTCTTGAATCTCTAATGAAGGGAGAGTCTCAACATCAGCCTTCAGAAACGCTGAGAAACAAAGGGTAAGTATAAAAAGAGCTCTCTTCATGGCAAAAAGGATATCCCTTTTACTAGATTTTAAGCAAGAGGTGGCAAGACTTGAACAAAGGTGAGCTCGTCGAGATTCCCTGCAGTTGGCTTTGCCTCAATGTCATAGGCATATCCCCCCTCTTTCAGAGGAAAAATCTTCGATACCGTTGCGACGTGAAAGCCTGGAGGAAAGACCCCATCCATCCCCAAAGTGACGAGAAGATCTCCCACTTTCAAGATCTCTTCAGGATTGACATTGACTCCAAAAAAGAGTGACGAGCTTCCATGAAGTTCTCGAGCTGGCCCCTCTTGGTCACTGCTGTCGTAATTAAATCCAGTCCCCTTCAGAAGACTTTTTCGACTCCGCCAGAGTGGAGCAGATGAGCCTTGCAAAATCCCTTTTGCTAAATACCTCTCTCCGAGATCTTTTTTGAGCTCACCCTCTAAGGTTTTGAGCTCTTGGAAAATGGTGTTGTATTCAGTGGCAAAGCCAAAGATGTCCTTTCTCAGCTTCAAATGATCCTGAAGAATCTCCACATGTTCAAGGAGCATTCGGTTTTGCTCAGAGCCTCGAACGACACGAACAGCAGGGGTCAAATTTCGGTCAGAAATGAGTCTCACGCGGCTCCTTTTCTCCCCAACATATTCAACGACTCCCACGATGGAGTGACCCACAACAACGGGGCTATCTTCAGCGATGATTTGTTTGCCGAGTCTTCGATTATCTGCATGCCCCCGATCGATCCAAATGGCGCTACTCCAAGAGATCGGCTCTCGGAAAATCACTTGAGCTGGGATCGAAAAGAGCTGGCTACTCAAAATCCTTCCGAGGTCATCTCCTCTTCTTCGGATGAATTGACGAAGATCTCCATCGCTTGTCTTGAAGTCTGAAAGCTCTTTTAACCTCTTGAGTTGATCGTCGATCCTCTCTTCAGAGCGGAGCCAGGAGCGAACAGATAGCATCTGGTTTTTTAGGTTCTGATTTTCAAGCTCTAGTAAACGGCATTTCTCTTCGATCTTTTCCTTTGCCGAATTCGGTTTCAGGTGGTGGGAAACTGCAATGAAGGGGGGAATGAAGCGGGAGCGGATCTTATCGACTATCGATGCGGGCATGTTGAAAAGGACAAACAAGAACAGGGTAAGGGAGAAGTATGTTGTGATGCCACCTCCAAAAAACGAAGACTTTCTCGAACGCACAAGGAAACCCCTTCGGTTATCTCGCTACACTCAGGACACCATCGACAATTCTTTCTATATTCCCTTGATTGACACCTGCCATATTGATACGGCCAGCGCCTGTCACATAGATGCCATGCTCTGTTTTCAGTTTCAGAACTTCTTCTTTATTGAGGTTGAACAAGGAGAAGAACCCCTTAGCCTCTTGTAAAAAGTGATACTCATCGCCGCCACTCTTTTTAGCAAAGAGATCAGCAAGTTGAACCCTCTTCTTCTGAATGCGAGCTGCCATTTCTCTCAGCTCTTTTTCCCACTTCGCTCTCAAAGTGGGGTCATTCAGGATCATCCCCACTATCGAAGAACCATGACGGGAAGGGTTCGAGTAATTGACCCGGATGGCTGCTTTGATATGAGAGGCAACGAGTGCCTTCATAGCGGGATTTTTTGTAACAACGAGTAAAGCTCCTATTCTTTCGCTGTAAATGGCGAAGTTTTTCGAATAAGAATAGGCTATAAAACACTCAATTCCTTCACGCACAAATAATTGTACTGGGGCTACATCACTCTCAATATCTACCCCAAAGCCTTGGTAGGCGACATCGAAAAGAGGGATGAGCTCTTTTCGTTTGCATAGGTCCGCGAGCACTTTCCACTCATCCATAGAGAAATTCATCCCGGTTGGATTATGTGATTCTGCTTGCAAGAGCACAACTGTCTTAGGCTTTAAGGTTTCCAAAAATTGCACACATTCGGTAAACCGAATAACCTTGTGCTTTTTATCGTAATAAGGATAATGTAACAAATTGAGACCTAGGTAATTTGCCATGGTGACATGGTTTGCCCAGGTAGGATCGGACACGGCGAAATCGCCAGATAGATTTTTTTGTAAGAACTCTAAAATAATACGAAGAGCAACTGTACCACCAGGAGTCTGTGCCGCATAAACTCGGTCGATACTTTGTTCGTACAGACGAGTTCCCAACACAAGCCGTGAAGTTGCTTCAGTAAAAGTTTTATCTCCATCAATCCCTAAATAATCCTTGGTTATTTCTTTTTCGATAAGTTTTTTTTCTGCTTCTTTTACAACATCCCACACGCGAGGATCTGAACCATCCTCTTCCACACATACACCTATGATAAGGTTGATCTTATTTTTTTTAGAATCAGCCTGATACTCTGCAGTTAACCCAAAAATAGGATCTGCTGGCTTCATTTCTAAATTTTCAAAAAACGACCTTGTCACAAATTCTATAACCTCTTAAAATTGCCCTTCATCAAGGGGCATTAGCTCAGTTGGTAGAGCGCAACAATGGCATTGTTGAGGCCAGCGGTTCGAATCCGCTATGCTCCAATCCCCCTTACTCAATATTCTCCACAGCTTCCAAGAAAGCCTGCAGTTGCTTTGATCTGGTTGGATGACGCATCTTTCTCAGCGCCTTCGCTTCGATCTGCCTCACACGCTCTCTTGTTACTTTAAAGTAAACGCCTACCTCTTCCAGTGTCTTCGGCTTCCCATCGAGAAGGCCAAAGCGTTCAATCAATACGGTTCTCTCTCTATCTGTTAAGGTAGAAAGAACTTCGTTCATCTTATCTTTTAAAATCGAATAACCAGTTGCATCAGCAGGAGATTCTGTCGTCGTATCTTCGAGGAAGTCTCCAAATTGGCTCTCTCCACTATCCCCCACTTCAGCCTGAAGCGAGATCGGGTGCTGTGCAATCTTATAAATTTCTCGAACGCGCTCAGGGGTAAGCCCTAGCTCATTCGCAAGCTCTTCCGGTGTCGGCTCTTTTCCAGTCTCCATCATGAGCTTCTTCGCGCCGCGAAGGACCTTGTTGATCGTCTCGATCATGTGAACAGGAATACGGATCGTACGCGCCTGATCCGCAATCGCCCTTGTCACCGCCTGACGAATCCACCAGGTAGCATAAGTGGAAAACTTATACCCTCGGCGGTACTCAAACTTCTCAACCGCCTTCATGAGTCCCATGTTCCCTTCCTGAATCAGGTCGAGGAACGAAAGGCCGCGGTTTGTATATTTTTTTGCAATCGAGATGACGAGACGAAGGTTTGACTCCACCATCTCCCTCTTTGCTTCTTGGCTCTTGTCCATCCAACGCTGAAGCATTCTGACATCTTTCTTGAACTCATCGAGGGTTCTCCCCGCTGCGAGCTCGCGCTTTCTCAGCTTTCTCTTCGATGCGGTCAGCTTGGCCCCAGCAAAGCGGTTCTTTTCTGCCCTTGGAGCAAGCTCCTGAATCTCTTTCTCCAAAGATAAAAATCGGTCATACCCCGTAAGGATGACCTCTCCAAAATCTTCGATGACAGTGTAGCGGAAGTGCATACGCCTCAGGTAAGCTTGAGTCCGGATGCGGCACTTTTCGATATCTTCTTGAATCTTGACCTTTTCTACCTTGGTGAGCTCTTCTTGACGGAGGAGGGAAAGGAGTTTTTCTAAATGGAGGTCCTCTTCCTGGAGGAGTTTGACAAGCCTTGGGCACATGTCGTAGAAGCGCTGCTTATCGTCGATCTCTTTTTCTGCTACAATCTTGTCGAAGCGCTCTTTTCCCTGGATCAGGTGGTTCGCAATGGAAATCGTCTCGCGGGAGGAGTAGCGGAATCGCATAATGATTTTTTCAATCTGGATCTGCGCCTTCTCAATCCTTTTCGAGATCTCCACTTCCTCTTCGCGGGAGAGGAGGGGGACCGAGCCCATCTCTTTGAGGTACATCCGAACAGGGTCGTCAGCCGAGGCATCCGTTCTCTTCGGCATCGCCTCGATCTCTTTCGCTTCCTTCTTCCGCTCTTTCTGCCTTTCAACCTCAGCCTGGTTGTAGATCTGGATGTCCATTCCACTCAGGAAGATCAAAATCTGGTCGATCTGCTCAGCAGAGTCAAACGTCATCGGAAGAATGTCGTTGATCTCCTCATAGGTGATGAACCCTTGATCTTTTGCGATCGCAACAACTTCTTCTATCTTCTGTTGGTGCTGGGGGTCAAAAGGTTGGGTGTCCTTATCTTCTGTCATAGCTCTCAGGAAAACAATATGGTGACTAAAAAATAACAAGAAATCGGAGATTTACGCAAAGATTTTCTCCAATAAAAGTTCATAGGGCTCCTTCATGCGGATGACATCGCCCATTTCTTGCTGTAAACGGTGGCGAATTGCCCCGTCTCTCAAGGGGTTGATCGAGTTGTAAACATAGAGGATTTCAGAGATAAATTTCACCCTTTTTTCTCCTGCCATCTCAATCATCGGATACATGAAAGCAAGGTCCCAGGCAACCCGAAAAAATTCCCCCTCATGGAGGAAATCTTCGGTCCGAATTTTTTTAAATAAACCAGCATAATAACTTCTTAAATGGGAGGTCACCCAAGGACTCTTTCGAAGCGGGGTCTCAAAGGGGGCTGAATGACCCAAAATCCCCGATGGGAAGTGCTCATACTGCCCATAGGTAAGCCAGATCTCTCGGTCCCTATAGACCTCAGAGAGCCGCTCTAACACCTTTCCATGCTTCAGCCAGTCATCCCCATCGACCGTGACGACAATTTCCTCGTCAGAGGCTTTTTGAACCACCCTGTAGATGTTCTCAAGAGCCCCGAGATTTCTTTTATTTTCAATGATTTCAACTCTCTCATCAGCAATTCTCTTGACCTTCTCCAAGGTGGCGTCAGTCGAGGCATCATCGATAAAAACCACTCGAAAAAAAGGGTATGTTTGACCGAGAACTGTGAGGAGATTTTTTTCACAGAAGAGTTCGTTGTTGTAAGAGGGAATCACAACGAGAAATCGAGGCTCTTGCATAGCTTTTGTTTAGCACATATACTTTTATTCATGCAATATTTCGCCTTAGATCAAGAAGGGAAGCTTGTCTCTGCAGATAGCGCCCAGAAAGGGACCTCCTACCGCTGCCCTGAATGTGACGGAGCTCTCAGAAAGCGCCTTTCAGAGAGAAAAAGGGCCCACTTTTACCATCTCAAAACCATCAAGAGGTGCGTTCATAAAAACAAGTCCCACACCCACCTAGCCATCCAAGAAGAAGTTTTCTCCCTCCTCCCAGCAGGAAAGGCTTTCCTCGAGCACCGATTTCTAGAGATCTCCCGAATCGCCGATGTCGCCAACTTGAGCCAAGGGCTCATCTTCGAGGTGCAGTGCTCAAAAATCACCCTCGAAGAGGTAAAGAAGAGGGAGAGCGACTACCAGAGCCTCGGCCTTCAAGTCGTCTGGCTTCTCTATGACAAAACCTTCAACAAAAAAAGGGTTTCAGCGGCAGAAGAAAAGATCAGAGAAGGGCTCTCTTACTACGCCAATATAGGAAAAATTTACGACCAGGTGGAAGAGATTCGGCAAGGGAAGCGCCTCTACCGCTCGGTCCCCTACCATGTCGATTTGAAAACCCCTCTGATCAATGACCGCTCTAAAGAATCCCTTCCGAAACCCTTAAGAGGGAGACCAAGTCTCTACTTTCGAGGGGATCTCATCGACCTTTCTCTCCAGCACCCCAAGTTTCACGAATGGCTGGGAAAGAGATCTTTAGAGGAAAAGAAGGTCAAGAAATATGTTTTTTCTCTCTACCAAAGAGTTTTGTGGGCCCTCTATCGGTATACACACCCCTCTTCGACAGATAGCCCCTTAGCCATCGGAAGTAGAAGAAAACCCCAAAGACGAGGGTGAGGTGGACCGTCCCTTTCAGAGGGAAGGCGCGGACAAGAGTGCTTTTCGGGGGATTTGTGGAGCGAAACCAAACAGTCCAAGGGCGATGGGTCCACTGCCTCATGGTCTCTTCAGCTGCATAGCGGTTGTGAAAGCGGGGCTCATCGAAGAGGTGTTGATTGCCAAAGCGATCCCCTTCAACTTCGAACTCATAGTTAACAGATATTTTAAAATGCCCTGGACTCACCTCGAGGATTTTCCACTCCTTGATGTGCCCCTCTGCGTGGTGGCAATAGGCAACATAACAGAAAAGCTCTCTCGTGAGCTTTGCAGAAACAATGAGAAAAGCGGCTCCAGCGATGAGCTGCAACGCAATCCATACATGGCGACTTCCCAATTTCATAGCCTCTCCTTAACGAAGTGTTTTGACTATTTTGCCCACATCTGTTATATTGCAGCTCAAGTTTTTTTTCATGGTAAATTTTTATGGCCGACAAGCAAGAAGCAAAAAAAGAAAAAGTCCCAACAGCAAAGAAGCGCATTCTTCAAAGCAAAAAGAGACAACTAGCGAATAAAGTTTTGAAAACTAAAGTCAAAAATAGTTGCAAAGACTTTGTCAGCGCCGCTTTAGCAGATAAAGCAACAGCTCTGAACAAGCTCTACGAATACGTTGATAAAGCCGTTAAAAAAGGCGTCTTTAAGAAGAACAAAGGGGGCCGTATGAAGGCTCGCTTTGCGAAACAAGTTGCTGCTAATAGCTCGCGATAACGCTGTAGTAGACTCGATTCGACGAATTGTTGACGGGGATGTTGCTTAGTGCAATTCCCCAGTCAAATCTCGCCTGAAGATAAGGTGTGATCCCATACCGAAGTCCAGGCCCAATACCTGCAAGTGTATACCATTTCTGCTCACCATTATAGGTGGTGTTTTCACACCCTGTACCCACATCGAGGAAAAGAACCCCTCTAAGGCCATCTTTTAACTTATTTGTCTTCGCAAACTGCTGGATGAGGCTCACCTCAGGAGTTTTAAGCTCAAAGTTGAAAAGGAGTACGTCATCGACGTTTACAGCACGGTTGATGTAGCCTCGCACGGAGTCGACCCCCCCAAGACCATACTGCTCAATCGGAAGAAGCGTTCCACTGGAGAGCTGGAATCTCGCTCTAGCATCGAATAGAAAGTCCATCGGCAATGTAAAGACCGCTCTTGTACCAAATCTTGTGAAGATGTAGGTATGATCGGCACCAGGACGAAGAGAATTATAAGCCTCTGAGCTCATCGAATCGGAGAGCTCTCCTGGCGATATGAAGACTTCAGCCCCTGCATCGATAGCAATTTTAGGGAAAACGAACTCTGTACTATATTCACCAACGATTTGGAATTCACTCACGAGTGTATTCGAAATCGTCTCTTCATTCACAATGAAATCGTTATTTGTTCTCTTATAATCGAGACCAGCTTTGCACTCTTGTACCCAAGTACCTCGAGAAGGGAGAACAAACGCATAGCGACCACTTACCTGCCAGCTTGTACCTGTTGTATTGTTTGGAGGAAGCTCTGGGCCCGCTGTAGCATGCACTTTCGAGTATCCACCAAAAATCATGATCGTATCTCTCCAAGGAAGTGGAGCCGTATAACTTAGCGTTTGAGACCAAAACTTGTGAAAATCGGGAGAGGATGTGAATTGGTAAGAGATGATCTGCCCAGTGTTGAACGCATTACCCCAGTTAAAACCAGCGAATAGACGGCCATAATCGGAGATGTTCATACCTGTATTGTCTGTTCCAAGATAGACTTGGAATGGATTGTAATCTTCTGCAACAATCTCTACGTCAGTGGTATAGAGTTCTTCACCTGGCTTAAACACTGCATTGGTCGTTCTAAACGGATTCCGGTTGATCCAGGTAAGATCTCCCATCAAAGTGTCACTGTTGATCTCAGATCCTTCTTGAAGTGAAATCTCTTTGAGATACTGATCGCTACTGAAATACCGATTTCCTGTGACAGTCACAGCACCGAGTCTCGACTCGATGACAGAAATAGCGAGGACTTGATCTGTGATGTCTTGTTCTGGAATGATGACGAGAACAAACGGTCTATGCTTTGATTTATAGTAGTTTGCGATGATTGCACGTACTTCTTGCAGCTTTTTTCTCGTCAGTGGTTGATACAAAATGGCTCGAGAAATCTGCGACTGAAGAACCCGTTGATCTACTGCACTTAAAGAGACAAAGTTGCCACTAAATTCTACCCCTTTTACCCCTGCTTTTGCCCCTACAGGTGGAGGTGTATCCCCTTGGTAGAGATAAACCCCTTTTAATGACTTCACGAGCACATCATTATCACCATAACTCGGTGTAAATTCAGCGATCGGTTCTGGCTCTTCACTAATGTGAGGCATCCCACCAAAAGGTAATTCCGTTGCGATCTCATCCATATCTCTCGATGCGTAGCAAAGAGAACTAATCGCTAAGGCAGGAATAAGGAATAGATTTGTCTTGTTCATACCGCTGCATATAATCCATTCAAAACAATTGATCAATATTATTTTTTGATGTTATGATATTTTTTTATGAAACGCTTACTTTCACTGTTCATCCTCTGCACGATACAACTTTCAGCGTTGTATAACGGCTCCCCTTGCGCACCAAAAGGGATCCAAGAAGGGATCTTTTTTGACAATACGTTCCCCATTTCTATCGACATCAGTTACCAAAAAGAGATGATGTTCAACCGCTTTATGGAAATAGAAGGTGGAGATGATTTCCCGATTTACTCTTACAATATTAACTCAGGCGCACTCTACATCGATATACTCGAAAGAGTCTCTATATTTGGGACTGCAGGAGCTGCGAGCTCTGATCTTTGGCTTCAATCTGACATCAATGACCTTCTTCACTTCATATCGAATAGTGGATTTGCTTGGAGCGTTGGAACAGATATCTTGGCCTACACATACAAACAGCTTGTAATTGGTGTGAGTGGCGGTTACCAATCCTATTACACACACTTTATGTCACTCGACGTCAACGGACAACCAGTCAACACATTCTCTTCGAGACAACTCTTTCAAGGATGGCAAGCTTCCGTCACGTTTGGCTATCAAAATGATTACGTCGTACCTTACATCGGCGCAAAATATACTGAGGCAAGAACCTCTTTTACAAACCTTCCCACACTCTTTTATTTCGACCTCAATACATTTGACTACCTTTCCTCTCTCACTGCAGTAAGCCGCATTGATGGCGGACTCATCCTCGGTGCAGCGTTCAGTTCAGGAAAAGCATTTTCTTTTACTGTAGAGGCAAACCTAGTCAGTGAGCAATCACTGATGTTAGAAGGGCAGATCAGGTTCTAAAACAAGCAATGTTCTTGCCAGAAATTAACGAGATTTCTTAATCTTCTCTTTCAATGGTAGCACAGCTGATGAAGTATATAAAACCACTCACACTCCTCTCCACTTTTCTCGCAATCTCATCTCTATTTGCCGCTGATGGCGATCCAGGAGAAGATCGTGAAATGGCCGCCCTTCGTCAATGGATCATGTCGAAGCGGATGGTTACCGTTAAAGAGCGTGGAGGTAACTTTGCGATCAGTGGTGACGTAAGAGCAGAGTTTGATGCAACCAACGAAGTACGGAACGGCGTCAACCAGCGAGGGCGCAATTCTGCAAACCCTCTCATCCCTTTTGACGACTACGCTGTCAAAGCAAGTCTGATGTACGACTATCGGACCGACTTCACTTGGGTCACGATCAAGATGAAGTATGATAACGCCGCAGGATCGATCACAGGAACCACCAATCGCATTTCACTCGACAGAGCTTTTCTTGGATTCCGGATTTTTGAAGGGGCAAACTACACAGGCGATATGGAAGTTGGACGCCGCAAACTCGGCTACACCTTCGACTCCAAAATACAGTACAAAGCGATCATGGATGGAATCTTGCTTAAATTCGATAGCACTTCAGACCGCTTTGGAGATTTCTACGCATATGCAGGCCCTTTTGTCGTTAATGATCAGATCAACCAATATGGTTATGTTGCTGAGACAGGCCTTCTCAGCATGTTTGACACAGGCTTTTACTCAAAACTCTCTTGGATCGACTGGAACACCGCTTCACAGCGCACCTCTGTCCAAGATCAAGTATTCCGCTTCCAAAACATCCAATCTCTTTGGGGATACAAATTCGTCCCTACCATCATCCTCCCTAAGAAGGTCACTGCCATCTACGCTGCCTTCTTGAACAACCTTGCAGCAGAAGGGGTCGAGCAGACCCACTACCAAAAAGAAAACTGGGCCTGGTACGCAGGGGTTGCTGTAGGTGAGGTGAGACAGAAAGGGGACTGGGCGATGGAATGGAACTACCAGTGGGTCCAGGCGCAATCCATCATCGCTTTCGATATGGATGGTATCGGCCGCGGTAACGCCCCAGGACAAGGCTTCTACGCCACAAATAACAATGGTACCGGCACACCTACAACTTCTGCGACCGCCGTCGGGCAGAATAACTTCCGTGGTTGGCAATTTGAGCTCATCTACCTCATCTCCAACACCATCACCATTGACCAAACCTTCAAGATGACGTCGACCCTCAATAAAAATATCGGGCCGAACATCCACTACAAACAATACAGCCTCGAATTCATCTACGCATTCTAAGCGGCATATAGTGATTTGAATATAAAATTTTAATCATCCGTAAATCTCTAAAAAAGTACTATCGATCGTTTCCGCAAGATTTGAGTAGAATTTGATGCTTTCCTTCACTCATTTTTTAAAATTAGCCCAAAATTTTTCGATAGGCTTCAAGTCTGGTGAATATGGGGGTAAAAATAACACTTCGCATCCCGCCTCTTCTAACATCTCAAGACTTGTCTTGGACTTATGAAAACTCGCATTGTCTAAAATAAGTACATGACCTTGTTTAAGTTTTGGAATACATATTTTTTCGAGCCATGAGTTAAATAGCGCTCTATCGCATGTACCCGTATAACAAAATGGTGCGAAAATTCTGGATTGATTTTGTGCTGGTATAAAGCTTTCTGTATGGTAGAGGTTCCCTGATACTGCTCCATA